>NZUN01000115.1 GCA_002697205.1 Gammaproteobacteria bacterium | reverse complement strand
CTCTTATCTCTTATCTCTTATCTCTTATCTCTTATCTCTTATCTCTTATCTCTTATCTCTTATCTCTTATCTCTTGTCTTCATCTTCCAGGATTGCCAGTGGCTATCGCTCTATCATTTGTCACGCCCAGCGGTGCTGCTGCCATCAGGGACTTGCCCTTTTGATAGGCGAAGATAACGCCTTGCAAGTAACGATTGACGTGTCCTGGATTCAACCCAGGTGCCATTAATCATCGTCTTAACCGGCGCCGACATTAATTCCAGAGGATCGCCATCCCAGATCACCAGATCAGCGATACCACCAGCTTCAATACTACCCAGTGAATCAAGACCCCAAATCTGAGCAGGGCTGGATGTGATTGCCTGCAAAGCGCGTTTAAAAGGCAGGCCATTTGCCACTGCCACGCCAGCAGCCTGGGTCAGTGAGCGAAATTCAGAAAATGGTGTGCTGGACATAAAGGCTATGCGCACACCTGCCGCTGACAGGATCGCCGCGTTGTCCAACCGGGCACCCAGTTTATCAAAATTATCCGGCGTGTTATCGAGGACGTTAAGCACAACAGGAACAGGCCCGGCGGCTAAATCATCTGCCAGCTTCCAGGCTTCAGTGGCACCCATCAGAACAGGCCTGATGCCTTCAAATTCAGCAAGGGCAGTTAATACCAACCTGATGTCAGCAGCCCTATCAACGTGCACTGCCAGAACCAGCTGTCCTGAAACCACCTTGGCGAGTGCCTTTAAATCCGCTTCACTTAATTTAAACGGTCGCAACTTATTGGCAGCAAAGGCTCGACGATTTTGACTATAGCGCTGGCTTTCGCGCAACCCAAACAAGGCAGAATGGAGCGCAGCTGCTCTCGATCCACCGGCAAATTTTCTGTCCCGTTCTCGTAAATAGAGATGCACTGCATTATCGGCATAAAAGACAAATTCTGCGTGACCGGAAAACTCTACCACAGAACTCTGGCCCGCATAGTTGCTGTTGCCAGGCGCGGGCACAATAACCCCACGGGTAATCCCGTCAGTCGGTGCCATTGTAATCAGTGACGAATCTGGATTTAACGCAAGTGACACCGAGAAACCGGCTCCCAGAGGAAAATCTTCTACCTGATTGTCACTGCTGATACCTAAACCTGGCACATCCACCAGGCCAATCGACGTCGCTGAGTCAATAAGGCCTGGCGTCACCCAACGACCGTCAGCATCAATGACTTCCAGCGTCTGGTACACATCATCGGCAAACAACAATGCTTTCTGCACGGCTTCAAATCTATCGCCCTGCACCAGAATATCAACCAGCATCTCATTGTCCAGGCCATGCTGGGCCAGCTTTGCATTCTTGATCAGCACAGGTGAGCCATGACCATAACCTGCAACCAGACAGAGCAGTATCATTAATCGTTTCATGATTGTGCATCCTGCATTCGTAAACCTAGTTCAAAATCACTCACGGGTTTCAGACCTTTATCGATATCCAATCGAAGCACACCATCTATAAAAACCTTCTCCGCCCGCGCATAAACACTGAACGGGTCATGGCTCCAGATCACCAGATCAGCCATCTTGCCACTGTGCAAAGTACCCGTTTTATGATCAATACCCAGGGCCTTCGCAGCATTGCCGGTAATCCAGGTCATGGCCTCTGCTCGTGATATGGCCAATCCCAGTCGTAGACCCGCTGCCAGCGCTTTAGCGGCCTCCTGGTTCAAACGCTGAATCCCGATAGCGGAATCCGAATGCACGATCGCACAGGCACCGGCACTATGGACCAGGGGAATGTTTTCCTGAATACCATCAAAGGATTCCAGCTTAAACTGCCACCAATCAGCCCACATGGCAGAGCAGATATTATTTTCAGCTAACAGATCCGGAATTTTGTAGGCCTCAACTGCATGATGGAATGCGGTGACCTGGTAACCGAATTCCTTTGAAAGATCAATTATCTGGGCCATTTCATCGGCCCGATAACAATGATTGTGAACCAGAATGTCACCCTCCAGAACACCCACCAGCGTTTCCATTTTCAGGTTTCGCTTGGGCGGACTGGGCTCCTTTTTATAGTCTCTCTTTACATCCTCTGTGGATTCTCCAAAGGCTGTCTTCTCATCCTCAAATCTGCCTAAATCTCGGTCATAGAGCACCCAACTTTGCTGGTATTCAAGCGCATCAATCCAGGCTTCGCGGTAGCCAGCAAAATTACCCATCCTGGTCGAAGGCGCTGACCCTTTCCTGCCATAGACTCTCTTCGGATTTTCTCCACAGGCCATTTTTAAACCGTACGGCGCACCTGGAAATTTCATCCCCTGGACCGTTCTCGACCAGACATTTTTGACCGTGACACTTCTGCCACCAAATAAATTAGCTGATCCCGGCAATACCTGCAGGGTGGTTACACCGCCTGCAAGCGCTAATGGAAACTGGGGGTCCTGTGGCCAAACACTGTGCTCTGCCCAGACTTCGGAAGTCACAGGCGAAGTCGCCTCGTTTCCATCACTGCTTCCCCTGTAACTTGGCGATGGATAATTCCCTAAATGGCTATGTACGTCGATGATACCGGGTGTCACCCACTTACCCTCGGCATCAATAACCCATGTGCTTTCAATACCGACTGGGCTGCCTGCGCCAACGGCCACGATTTGACCCTGTCTGACATGAACAAAGCCCTTTCCAATTTCACTACCATCACCCACATACAGACTGGCGTTGATAATCAATAAATCAGGCACCTCTGGCGCCTGGTAGGTAGACGGATAGACGTCCCTTGCCTGGGCAGTGAAAATGCAGCCCGCAAGGGCTAGAGTGATGAGTAGCTTAACCATCTGTTTAACCCCTCTCTGCTGTCTGTAATTAACGCTACCATATGCTTTTGCCCTCGTCTGCTCTATCGAAACTGAATATTCTCGACTTAAGCAGTCTGATTTCCACTTAAATACCCTCATCATTAAGTATTATTCAACTCAATAGAAAGCAATGATAAATACATTGATCCTGTACAAGCCCCAGATTGCTTTACATAATGGCTTGCGCTTGCCACTAGACTAGCGGCCAGTAACGATCATTAAAAGGAATTGCGGGTGACCATTGAAAACGACGAGAAGCTGGAAAGTATCGAAAAAATTCGACTCGGGCTGGAAGGACTAAACTACATTTCAAATACCCAGATCGCTACTGCGGTATTTCTGGCCTATCATCTGGACAAACCGATTCTAATTGAAGGCCCGCCAGGCGTCGGTAAAACAGAACTGGCAAAATCGGTTGCAGCAATGCTTGATCTCGAATGTATCCGTCTGCAGTGTTATGAGGGGCTAGACGAATCCAAGGCTATTTACGAATGGAAGTACGGTAAGCAGTTACTTTATACGCAGGTTCTCAAGGAGACCCTAAGCGAGATCCTGGAAGGGGCGAGAGGGTTGAGTGAGTCGGTTACAAAACTCCACGAATTTGGCGACATCTTTTTTTCCGAACAATTTCTCGAACCTCGACCGCTACTCAAAGCGATCAAGGAAACCGGAGGCTGCGTTCTGCTGATTGATGAAGTAGACAAGTCTGATCACGAATTTGAATCCCTGCTGCTTGAACTGCTATCCGACTACCAGATATCCATTCCTGAAATCGGCACGGTACGAGCTAATCCGGATAGAAAGCCGCTGGTATTCCTAACCAGCAACAATACCCGGGAGATCAGTGATGCGCTGAAGAGGCGCTGCTTGCACCTGTATATCCCATTTCCAGATGCAGACCTTGAAGGACAGATAGTTCATGCCAGGGTTCCAGAGATTCCTGCTAACCTGAGAAAGCAATTAGTTTCGTTTATCCAGGAACTACGTGAAATGGATCTTAAAAAAGTCCCCGCCATCAGTGAAACCATAGACTGGGCAAAGACATTGATTCTTCTACATACCGAATCCCTTGATGCTGATCTGGTTCGTCAAACACTCAATGTCATTCTGAAATTTCAGGAAGATATTGAAACCGTGCAAGCCGAAGTGCAGATGCTGACCAATAAGGCCACCAAGGAAGCTTAATGGAAACCACTCTGGTTGATTTTGTTAAGGTTCTGCGGACAGCTGAAATCCAGGTGTCACCAGCGGAAACCCTGGACGCGATGGAGGCGCTGGAACTGGTTGGTTACCGGAACCGGACCCTGCTTAAAAACTCGCTGTCCATGATTCTTTCTAAAACACCAGAAGAAAAAGAACTCTTCGAGACAAGTTTTGAAAAGTTTTTTACCTTTGAAAACATCTCAGACCAACCCTGGGCAGAGGATGGCGATCACCAGGACGACAATACCGATTTCGATGACTCAAGCCCGGGTAATCCAGGTAACGGCCAACCCGGCGGTAAAGGTTCAGGCCAGGGAGGCGGGCAAGGCTCTGGAGAAATTGAGGCAGAAGATGAAGATGGTGACGAGACAACAGAGCTTACGCCTTCATCTCCGCTGGGTCAGTTACTCATGTCGGGCAATCGAACAGAACTGATGGTATCCCTGTCTGAGGCCGGGCGCAGGGTTGAGGTCAATCAAATCGTTGTTTTCACTCAAAAAGGGCTGTACACCAGAAAGATAATGGATGCCATGGGCTTAAAACCCCTCCAGGATGAAATCACCCAGCTACAGGGTGACGGCGGCCGACCCGAGAGAAATCTGGCTAAAAAACTCAAGCAGGGCCGTGATCGTCTGCGCGATCAGGTTAGGGACTATGTCGAAAAACAATTTTTTCTTCATGCAGACGAATCCGGAAAGCAGCTTCGGGAAGAACTCCTCAAGAAGGTAAAACTGAGTAATCTGGAGAAACGAAACTTCAAGGACGTGCAGGAAATTGTATTCAAAATGGCTAAAAAGCTCGTCGCCATCCACTCCAAACGCAGGAAGACGTTCAAACGAGGCCAGCTCGATGTTCGCAAAACCCTGCGCAGGAACATGCAATATGATGGTATGTTTTTTGATCTGCAATGGAAAGCGATCAAAGTGGATCGTCCTAAAGTCATGTGCATTTGCGACGTGAGCGGTTCGGTGAGCAACTATTCTAGGTTTCTACTGATGTTTTTATACAGCCTGTCGGAGGTCATTCCCAAAGTGCGCTCATTCGCATTTTCTTCCGACCTGGGTGAAGTCACCCAATTATTTGAAAACAGCAAGCTTGAAGATGCCATGGCCAAAACCATGCGAGATTATGGTAATGGCTCAACGGACTATGGTCAGATGTTGATGGATTTCAAACGAAACTGTATGGACGACGTCAATAACAAGACTACGGTGATTATTCTGGGCGACGCCAGGAACAATTACGGTGACCCCAAGGCGGGAATTCTTCATGAAATGTACGAAAAAGCACGCCGCGTTATCTGGTTGAACCCTGAACCCAGATCTAACTGGATTGTCGGCGATGCTGAAATGAAAAAATATGCGCCAAACTGTCATCAGACCGATGTTTGTAATTCTCTCACCCACCTGGAAAGAGTGGTTGCTAATCTGCTGCGTTTCTCCAGTTAGATAAATAAGACCCTACCGCTTTACAATAAACCCTGCCAGGTCATGCTAGAATTCCACTTTCGTTAACTTGTTTTCCTGCTGATGAATACATCCTTGCCTATTTTTCTCGCAGTCATGATTTTACTGCAAAATTCCTGGTGCCAGGCGGATGCTACCAACTTCCACACCCAGACCATCAAACTGGCGCTGACTCAGGAACCACCCCAACTCAACGGCATGAAAGCAACAGACCAGGTCTCGGTTATGGTGCTGGGCCACATCATGGAAGGCCTTACCCGCTATGACCGACGAGGTCGCCTCGTTCCGGGCGTCGCTGAACGATGGGAAGTTACCGATAAGAGAGCCACCTTCTGGCTAAGGCCTGATGCCAGATGGAGCAATGGCGATACGGTCACCGCTCATGATTTTGTTTTTGCCTGGCAAACCACCCTGAACCCGGCTACCGCATCGGAATATGCCTTTATCCTATATGCCATCAAAAATGCGGAAGCCATCAACCAGGGGAAACTGGCACCAGAACAACTCGGTGTCCAGGCACCCGATGATTTCACTCTGACAATCGAGTTAGAAAGACCCACAGCCTATTTCAGCAAATTAACCGCATTTGTAAGCTACTTCCCCATTCAAGAGAAGTTTTACAAATCCCGACTGGACCGCTATGCAGCCGATGCCGATGACCTTATCTTCAACGGTCCTTTCAAGATGACTGACTGGGTGCATAGCGCATCCATGAAACTGAAAAAAAACCCTCTATACTGGAACAGAGATCAGATCAAACTCAATGCGATCGAAGCCGATTACATCACTGCAGATACCCGGGCCAGACTGAATCTATTCATTGATGACAAAATAATTTTTACCCGCCTGGATGGTGAAACTTACCAGGATGCGCTAACCAGAAAATTTAGAATTCGCAGCTTCTCAACTGGCTCTGTGTTTTTCCTTGAATATAACCATCGGCCAGGTAAGGTCACCAGCAATCTATCTCTCAGACAGGCAATTAGTGCTGTTTTTAATGCTGATGAGTTCGTTAATAAAGTACTGGCAACACCAGGAAATCTAAGAGGAGAGAGCCTCTTTCCTGTCTGGCTGAGCGGTACTGAAGACAAATTCCGCATTGAATACCCAGCGCAAAAGGTAGCACCCGATACTGCCTTGGGCAGGAAACTGCTCACGCAGGCGAAGCTGCAGCTCGGTATCGCTCAGATTCCACCATTGGTGCTTCTGGTCGGTGACAGCCCGACAGCCGCAAAGCAGGCGGAGTACCTGCAGGGACTGCTGAAAAATAAATTGGACCTGGATATTAAAATTGACATACAGACCTTTAAACAAAGACTCGCCAAAATGACATCAGGTGATTTCGATATGGTTGGCGCAGGCTGGGGACCTGATTTCGACGACGTGATGACCTTTGGTGACCTGTTCGCTTCCTGGAATCTCAACAATCGAGGCCGCTATAACAACGCTGAATATGACCGTTTCGTCAGAACCGCCATGAACAGTTCCATTCCAAAAATCCGCATGGATGCTATGGCCGAATTACAACGCATCATCCATGAAGAAGCGGTCATACTGCCCTTGTATGAGCAGGGCGTAATCTATCTGCTTAATCCAAAAGTACGAGGCGTAGTACGCAAGGTAGTCGGGGCTGACCCGGACTTTACCTTCGCACGGATCGTTCAGTAAATTGTCATGCTAAGCTACATTACTAAAAGGCTGGTTGCCGGGCTGATCACAGTCTGGTTTATAGCAACCGCTACATTTATCGCCATGCACCTTGTCCCTGGCGATCCTCTGATGAATCAAAAAGCGGTCTCAGCTGAGATTAGACTCAACCTTGAGCGCAAATATGGGCTCGATAAACCTGTGGTCGAACAGTATTTTATATTCCTGGGAAATATGCTCACGGGAGATTTCGGGATTTCTTACACCCAGCAGAATCGCAAAGTAAATGACATCATAAAAGATCATTTCCCGGTATCAGCCACACTGGGCATTCTTGCCATTTTCTTTGCTACCCTCGGTGGGATTCTATGGGGAGCAATAACCGCAGTCTATAAAAACCGGTTACCCGATATCATCATCATGTTCCTCGTTATACTCGGAATCTCAGTGCCCAGTTTTGTGTTCGCAGCACTGGGTCAGTTACTGCTGGTGAACCTCAATCAGTTAGCGGGGCAATCTGTATTGCCTGTTGCAGGCTGGGGAACCTTCTCACACATGCTCATGCCTTCTATGGTATTAGGCCTGAGCACTATGGCGCTGCTGACTCGCTTAATGCGCTCGTCAATGCTTGATGTGGTCAACGAAGATTATATTAAGACAGCCAAAGCGAAAGGCTTATCGCCGCTAAGGATTTTCTTCAGGCATCAGCTCAGAAACGCCATTCTTCCAGTCATTACCGTATTAGGCCCGCAAATAGCGGCGATCACTACCGGTGGTTTTGTGGTTGAACTTGTCTTTGCAATACCGGGCCTGGGTCGATACTTCGTCCAGGCCGTACAACAGCTAGATTACACGGTCATTATGGGGACCACGGTTTTTTATGGCTCCTTTCTGGTACTGATGGTGATCCTGGTTGACATTGCCTACGGTTTCATCGATCCAAGGGTCCGGCTTCAATGAGCCATCATGGGGAACTCAGCCCAGCAGACTTCCTGCCCGTTGAGGCAGAAAATCAGGGTGAATTGATCACCCGCCCTTCTCTGTCTTACTGGCAGGACGCCTGGCGACGACTGAAGAAGAATGTAAGGGCACTCATCTCACTTTACCTGATTGCCGCCTTAGCATTATTCACGCTGGTGGGCCCCATTGCCTGGAATGTGGATCCTACCCTGCAGGACCTGAATCAAATCTCCCAGGCACCATCGCTGCCCAAACTGGCCACTTTAGTTGAAAACCACACCCCCTGGATACCGCCGGTTGACCCTGCTTTGCCCGCCATACCGAATGAAATTGCCGATCAAGTTGATCCGGTATCGGCATTCAGGCTCGCCGAAACCGCCTCAACCCAGGCAGTCAGGTTGCTCTGGGATGGGCTATCCAATGCTGGTGGTTACAATATTTATCGAAACGAATCCAAACCCGAGGGATTCAACGACCTGGGCCTGCCACTGATATCTATTACCGCAGGCAATCAAATTGGTTATGAAGACCGTCTCAGCCTCAAGGCCATTACCTACTACTATTCCATCGTTCCGAGCGACGGGTTCGACGAATACGATCAATTTACCAGCATCAAGGTCGAGCCTGTACTAGCCATTAGTATCGGTGAAGCGAAGGAAAGAAATATCCTGGGTCCAACCCAAGACGCAGCAATCGGAAGCGCCATCACCCTTGAGTTCCACCCTTTTGGAACCGACTATCTAGGTAGAGACATGCTCGCCCGATTAATGGAAGGTGCTCGCGTATCCCTGTTTATCGGCATAGTAGCGCCGTTTATTTACGTGTCCATTGGTATCCTGTACGGCGGGTTCGCAGGCTATTTTGGCAACCGTATCGATCAACTTCTCATGCGCTTTGCTGATTTTGTCGTGGCCCTGCCGTTCCTGCTGTTTATGATTCTGTTTAAGATTGCCTTCGGCATTGGCCCAGGCGAAAGTGGCATCTTTCCCATGCTATTGGCTCTGGTGCTGCTATTGTGGCCAGCGACAGCACGATTGGTACGAGGCCAGGTACTGCAGATCCGAGAACAAGGTTACATTGAAGCAGCTCGAATACTGGGAGGTAAACCCCGGTACTTAATCCTGCGACACATTATCCCAAATACCATGGGCGTGATACTGGTTACACTCACCTTTGCAGTGCCTTCTGCTATATTTACAGAAGCATTTCTTTCTTTCATTGGCATGGGCGTCGCGCCGCCTACCCCTTCGTGGGGTTCAATGTGTAATGAAGGTGTCAAGACGATGTTGAGCCATCCCCACGAACTATTCTTCCCAGCGCTATTCATCAGCATCACGGTCCTGGCGTTTAATCTATTAGGGGACGGTCTTACCGAAGCCCTCGATGCAAGAATGCGATCGAGAGAATAACAATGACCGACAATATACTAGAAGTTACCAACCTCTGCGTTGAATTTGAAACATTCGGCGGTACCGTTCAGGCCGTACGAGGAGTCAGCTTTGCGGTGGAAGCCGGCAAAACCCTGGCAATTGTCGGCGAATCCGGATGCGGCAAATCAGTGACCGTGCAATCGGTAATGGGTATCATTCCCATGCCACCGGGAAAGATCACCAGCGGCTCAGCAAAGGTAAAGGGTGAGGAAATCCTGGGACTCACTGCGATCGAGGCAAATCGCTACCGAGGTGTAGAAATCGGTATGATTTTCCAGGATCCCATGACTTCCTTAAATCCGAGCATGACTATCGGCAATCAAATTGCCGAAACGCTCATGGTTCATCGCGGTAAAAGCCATTCAGAAGCACTAGCAATGGCCACTAAACTATTGGACAGAACGCACATTCCAGAGGCCAGCAAAAGGGCGCGCCAGTACCCTTTTGAGTTCTCCGGCGGCATGCTGCAAAGAGCCATGATTGCACAAAGCCTGGCCTGCAACCCCTCTTTGTTAATTGCAGATGAACCCACCACGGCACTGGATGTGACCATTCAGGAACAAATTCTNGAATTACTGACCGAACTGCAGAGAACCGAAGGCATGTCAATTCTTCTCATTACCCACGATTTAGCCGTGGTAGCAAGAATGGCTGACCAAGTTGCCGTGATGTATGCAGGACAAATTATCGAACGTGGTTCCCTTGANGATATTTTCTATCGCAGCGCTCACCCTTACACACTGGGCCTTAAATCAGCCATGCCGTCCAATACAGGCAGGGGAGATAAAAGACTACAGCCTATNCCTGGCAGTCCGCCCGATTTATTCTCACCGCCCCAAGGTTGCGGTTATGCCGCCCGGTGTCCTCAGGCCATGCAAATCTGTAAGCNNAAATTGCCNGTATTAATNNAAGACCCTGGCGATTCCGGACACCTGTCTCGATGCTGGCTGCAACACAANGATGCACCTGATGTTGAAGAACTNTACCAACCCCTAAAGCTTATGGGTACANCCAGTGCTCATTAGAACCAATAACCTCAAAAAGCATTTCTCCCTGGGCAAAGGCCAGATCCTACACGCGGTAGACGGGGTATCCCTGGAAATTGCTCAAAATGAAATCCTCGGCCTGGTAGGCGAAAGCGGTTCTGGAAAGTCAACATTCGGCAAAACCCTGATTGGCCTGCATCCAAGGACCAGTGGCGAGGCGTATTTNGACGATATTCCGCTGCCGGCAAATTTTTCTGCAGNANATCACCTGCACTATTCGCAACTTATGCAAATGATCTTTCAAGACCCCTACTCTTCACTCAATCCACGCATGACAATTCTGGACATCATCGGTGAAGGTCTGGAAATCCANGGCAANNTGAACAAAACCGATATCAAGGAACAAGTTAGTTACTGGTTACACCGGGTTGGCCTGCATAGTGACCACATGTCTCGTTATCCCCACGAATTTTCAGGCGGCCAGCGACAACGTATTGGTATAGCCCGATCGATGATTATAGNGCCCNAGTTTGTGGTCTGCGATGAACCCATTTCCGCTCTNGATGTATCCGTACAGGCCCAGGTTGTTAANCTCCTNGAGGAACTCAAACAAACGCTGGGGTTAACACTGCTGTTTATCGCTCACGACCTATCCATGGTCCGTTATGTTTCAGACCGCATGGTGGTCATGTATCTTGGGACCCTGGTGGAATCCGGGCCTTCTGATCAGGTNTTCTACAACCCTAAACACCCCTATACGCAACTCCTTATTGAATCAAACCCGGAACCCGACCCCAACATTGAACGCCAGCGAAAGCACAAACCCATTTCTGGCGAAGTGACATCNCCCATCAATATCGGACCAGGATGTCGTTTTGCCGATCGCTGTCCTCAGGCCATGGAGCATTGCCTGACAGTAACCCCCANTGCAACCCAGGTTGCTGAGGAGCATAGCGTAAGCTGTCACCTTTACACTGATTAGAGCAACCTCAAGGTGTTTTCTGAACCANTCGCAGAANGGAATATTCGGTCGAGTAGTTTCTTACCTGGGTCAGCGGGACCCAGGCTAAATCATGGGACTCTTCACTTATCACATATCTTTCATCGCCACCGCATTCAATTAAAAATCTCACATCATAATGAAAGTGTTCTGGCTCATTCTGACGCGCTGGTATCGGGTGGATATCAATATCAAATATTTCTGGATCGACTAAANNCAGGCAGGGTAACCCGGATTCCTCATANGCTTCCCTTAANGCCACAGCAGCAATGTCACCGTCACCNTCAGCATGCCCTCCGGGTTGCAGCCACCTGTTCAGCTTTTTATGGTTGGTCANCAAACAGTGCCNGCGACCNGCATCTACAATCCAGGCTGACCCNGTAACATGACCTGCCAGGGAAGATCTTTCAAAACAGTGTTTGTTGTCTCTGATAAAGCCAGAAAACCGATCCACCTGNGANCTTTCAAGCGGGTAACGCANCACATATCGACCCAGGGCTCTATCCAGCGACTGCCGGTACAACCTCAGCGGCCTNCTGAATTCTTGGNCAAAGTCTGGTTNGCCTGTTCATCAAACAAGTCAACTAACTGCTCGGTAATNGCATCACCCAACTGCTCAGCATCGGTAATAGTCACGGCCCTGCGATAGTGATGGGTAACATCATGACCAATCCCAATCGCCACCAGTTCTACGTCCGAAAAATTCTCGATCTTGTCGATCGCATATTTCAGATGCTGTTCAAGATAATTACTCGAGTTNACAAGTAAAGTACTGTTATCAACGGGCAAGCCGTCCGAAATCACCATCATAATTCGACGGTCTTCGGGGCGGCCAACAATGCGGNTATGGGCCCAAAGTAGCGCCTCACCATCGATATTCTCTTTAAGAAGTTCTTCTCGCATCATCAAACCGAGGTTGCGCCTGGCCCGCCGCCAGGGTGTATCTGCAGCCTTATAAATGATGTGGCGCAAATCGTTGAGCCGACCTGGCTGTTGAGGTTTACCCTGCTGGAGCCAGCTTTCCCTGGCTTGTCCGCCACGCCATGCACGGGTGGTAAATCCAAGAATTTCCACTTTTACAGTGCATCTTTCCAGGGTACGCCCAAGGATATCTGCACACATCGCGGCAATGGANATAGACCNCCCACGCATTGANCCTGAACTATCAATTAACAGCGAAACCACGGTATCTCGAAACTTGNTTTCTTTTTCCTGCTTAAAAGCAAGGGAACTAAACGGGTCTATGATAATGCCGGGCAACCTTGATGTATCCAGCGTGCCTTCCTCTAAATCAAACTCCCAGGTCCTATTCTGTTGTGCCATCAATTTTCGCTGCAATCGATTGGCAAGCTTACTGATGATNANCTGTGAATTCTGTAAGTGCGCATCCAAGACCCCGCGCAGACGATCTAACTCCTCCGCATCGCAAAGTTGGTCTGCNACAACCACTTCATCAAATGCCGTGGTGTAGGCTTTATAATCAGTGGTCTTAGGCCGNAGCCAACTCTTATCCGGCAACATATCCGGGGGTGCACCGGACTCGTCATCNCTGCCATCTGCCTCTACCATGTCCATAGNGTCGATATCGACCGGTACCTCACCCTCAATTGCGTCNGTTAAATCTCCATCCTGTCCTGCTTCGGAGTCAGCTGAGTCATCGCCACCCTCGGGTTCCATGTCTTCGGTATCGCTTTCAGATTCATCGGCGTCATCACTACTGCCTTCCTCTCCCCANTCATCTGTTAAACCAAGATCTGCGATGAGTTCTCTGGTTACATCCATAAACGCCGACTGATCAAATATGACTTGCGATACGTCGTCCAGGCGATCACCGATACGCTGCTCAATGTAGTCCCTCCAGGGNTCCAGAATAGCCTGCGCCGTAGATGGAACAGGCTCTCCAATCAGCTTTTCACGCACCAGTAAGCCGACCGCCTCACCCAGCGGCGCGTCTTCAGCCAGTTCGACTGCTGCGTAACCCTTGTCTTGACAGTATTGGTCCAACTGCGCGCTCAGATTATGCTGGACACCTCGCATCANATGCGAGCCGATAGCCGCTACCCGAGATTCTTCTACCCAGTCAAAAAGCTCCTGGGCAATCCCGGTGGNAGGCCTNTTCCTTAAATGNAGGGTTTCGTCATGAAAACGACTTCGCAATGCAAAGCGATCTGCGGTGCCTCTAAGCGACGCCAAGGCTTGTTCGCTGATAGCGGTTTCGGGCAGGGGTATACGGGCCTTGCTTCCCTGCAGATAAGCTTTACCTCGGCCAAAGCTGACGCTCAGGTCTTCATCACCCGAGATCGCTCTCATGGTTGAGATTACGGCCTGCTTAAAGACCTCGGTTGAGTCGTCCATNTAGCAAAGCCCCAGGGATCTTAAGCCAGAACAACATTGGCGCTGGACTCAGGAAGCTCTTCACCAAGACAACGTTGATAGTATTCAGCAACAATAGCNCGCTCGGTTTCATCACATTTATTCAAAAACGTGAGCCTGAACGAGAAGCCCAGGTCACCGAACAGATCTGCATTTTCNGCCCACATAATGACGGTCCTGGGNGACATCACAATGGAGATATCACCATTGATAAAGCCTTGCCTGGTTAGNGCCGCCACTGAAACCATATTGGATAAGGTTTTCTTNTCCAGATCATGTTGCTTGGATGCAACGATATCCACTTCTTTATCGTGTTGCAGGTAATTCAAAGTGGTTACTATATTCCAGCGATCCATCTGTCCCTGATTAATCTGCTGGGTTCCATGGTACAAGCCACTGGAATCACCCAANCCAATGGTATTGGTAGTGGCAAACAGACGAAAACCNGGATGTGGGCTGATCACCCTGCTCTGGTCCAGCAGGGTGAGNTTNCCTTCTACCTCCAACACACGTTGAATCACAAACATCACATCAGGACGACCCGCATCATATTCATCGAAAACAATAGCGCAGGCACGCTGCAGGGCCCAGGGTAATAGCCCTTCCTTAAATTCAGTTATCTGCTGACCGTCCTGCAAAACAATCGCATCCTTTCCGATCAGGTCCATGCGGCTAACATGAGAATCCAGATTAATGCGAATGCAGGGCCAGTTAAGACGCGCCGCAACTTGTTCGATATGAGTCGACTTACCCGTGCCATGATAACCCTGAATCATACAACGCCGGTTATGAGCAAAACTTGCCAGAATCGCTATGGTCGTTTCATGGTTAAAAAGATAACTTTCATCCAATAGTGGTACATGACTGGACNGCGTCGAAAAAGCGGGTACCTCCATATCGGTATCCAATCCAAANACATCCCGTACCTTGACCTGTGTATCAGGAATACCGTCGCCTGCCAATGCTCCAAGTTGCTCAGCCATACTCTTACTACCTTTTAGTCTTTATTGCGCATGCTTTAATCTATTCTACTGGCCGNTGATCAAACGACCTATTCCNGTGCCGCGTTTGTTCACTNAAATCCGCTATCGAAAGCCTTTATTTANGTTCCCTGNAGGNCTTNCGAGCCCCCGGTCAAGTGTTCATTTTATTGCAGTGGATCAACCTTGCANNTCATCGACAAGCCTGTCTTANCAAAAGCTTTATGATCGCTGCTCGCCGCGCCGTTAAGAATAGCGATTTGTTATACAAATTGCCATGTCCAGACCGANGCTTGCATNCAAATAAACGCTATACTGTTAACACACTTTCTTTCTCGAAACGGTANNCTATGGCTAGAATTTATATGGTCCGTCATGGTAGAGCNGCTGCCGGCTTCTCAGAGNATGCTGATCCGGGGCTCGATGAAATCGGCCACCAGCAGGCTATTGAAGCAGCCCAGNAACTNAATTCTGTCCTGCCCGTCGNNATTNTTTCNAGCCCTCTGAAGCGGGCCCTNGAAACTGCAAAGCCCCTAGAGGACATCTGTGGCATTGCTGCTGTAATCGANAATCGGGTNGCTGAGGTGCCATCGACCGGACTCAGTTTGTCAGAACGAGGACCCTGGTTACNGNAAGTCATGCNGGGCTACTGGTCAGAACAATCAACAGAACTCAGAAGCTGGCAGGACAACATGGNGAACTGNCTGCTCGATCTGCCATCAGATACCGCTATTTTTTCTCATTTCATAGCAATCAATGCCCTGGTTGCGGTGGCATTAGGGAAAGACCAGGTATCTGTGTGCCNGCCTGATAACGGNAGTATCACGATTTTTGACAACAGCCGGCAAAAATTAGATCTCGTTAAACTGGGTTCAACTGCTGAGACTAAAGTGAACTAACCTTNGGTGGNNGTAACTCAGNTAGTGGCAGCACTATGCCTGCGAGCAACAATACGGCTCGGGTTAANGCATCCCACGGGTCGCCGGCCTGGACTCCCTTTACCAGCGGNTCAATCGAATTGACATTTAACTGCAACTTCAGCAATGCAGCTAAATCGTGGCGCTGCAAACAAGCCGTCACCATTGGCTTACGTTTGTGCCATACCCGGCCCTGTTGTAGNGCAGCTTCAACCGAGCTGTGCTGCATGATCTCCGCCATGTTAACCAAACTGCGAACTTCCCTGGCAAGCATGGCACTCAGGTAGAGTATTTCGGCTCCTTCATTCCGCAAGCTATCAGNAATCTTCAAGCATCGACTCGCTTTTCCCATCAGTGCTGCATCCAGCAGCTGAAACACATCGAACCGAGCACTATTGGCAACACCTTCTTCAACGNCATCAACTTCTACTCTCGGACTCTGGGAAATTAATTTAATGCGATCAATTTCCTGNGCGGCTGCCAGCAAATTACCTTCGACTCGCGCAGCCATAGACAAGACTGCATCACGGCTAGCCTGCAGACCTGCTTTTTTAAACCTGGTATCAATCCACCGAGGTAGATCCTTGCTGGCAACGGGCCAAACCTGAATAAACACGCCGGCTTTTTCCAGCGCTTTAAACCATTGAGATTTTTGNGTTGCCTGATCCAGGCGNGGCAAGCTCAACAACAGTANNTTGGTAGAAGCCGGCGCGGAAGCATATTCCTTAANGCAACGTGCTCCCTCNTTACCCGGTTTGGCACCTGACATGCGCAATTCCAAAAGCTTCTGATCTGCAAACAAAGACAGGCNATTGGCGCTATAGATAAACTCCTGCCAGTCAAACCCTGTNTCCACATGAAATATTTCCCGCTCTGAATAACCTGCCTCCCGGGCTGCCAAGCGAATACTGTCGCAGCATTCCTGAACAAGCAGCGGTTCATCACCACTGACAATATAAATCGACGACAACCCGCCTGAGAGCGCCTGCCCCAGCTTTTCAGGATAAACTTTCAATTCACTGGCTTCATAATGTGCCTATGTTACTTAGTTTCCCTAACCNGACCCNGTGGGTTTTCCTTTCTATGATTAGAAATAGATACCCGTATCCGCTCTACCAGCCGCTGTACTGCCTGTATTCTTGTTTCTGACAAAANTANTGCTTCTTCGCGTCGACTTGCNAGCAAATTGGATCTATCAGATTCAAAAAGTGCGGATGCGGTCACTACATCATCTNCAAGAACGTCANCTGTGCTGATACTCTCGAGCCTGAACTGAAGTTCCAGAACAAACTCATAATCGCTACTATTTAAAGTAAAAGAATTCGCAATCGGCCACTTATTCAATTTTTCGTGACCAACAACCAGCATGAATCGGGCCTGNGAAGGTTCAACAAACTTTAATCCTGTGCTGCTTAACAACGCTCTGAGGTCACGCCTGGACTCANCGGCAACNCCTTCTACCTTCAAATATACAGGCANGTCCAGAGTCGAATCTGCCTNANTTCCGCGCAACTGAAAACCACAGCCAGACACCAGCATACAAAGCATCAGAGCGGTAAAGCGTAGCACCATTTGACTTTCCCCTAACCTATCCACTCATTGGCTNACAACAAAGTTAATCAATTTGTCAGGCACATGAATCACCCTGCGCAGATTCATGCCTNCGAGCAGTCTTTTGATTGTTTCATGTTCTGTTGCTGCTGACTGCGCNGAGGCATCATCTAGGCCAGCGGGAACAGTGAGCCTGGCTCTTAATTTACCATTGATCTGGATAACCAGTTCAATAGTCGATTTCTCCAGCGCTGCCTCATCTGTCTCGATCCAGNANGCNGACTCAATATCCTCCGAGGTCAATTTTTTCCATAAAACATGACAAATGTGAGGGGTGATTGGCGACATGACCAGAACGGCAACCTGCAACGCTTCATGTTTAACAGCAAGCCCCTGGTCGGATCTATCGGAAAATTTAATAACACTGTTCATCAGCGTCATAACGGCTGCAATAACGGTGTTAAAGGCCAGCCTGCGATCATAATCGTCCCTGGCTTTCGCCAGTGTCTCATGCGTTAAACGACGTAATTCACGTTGACTGTCGCTCAGCTTAGCAACCTCNAGATCGGCTATTTCAGCGGTCTGNCAATGTTGCTCGATGGTTAACCATAGTCGAGCTCTCAGCCATCGATGCGCCGCTTCAACGCCATTTTCTGCCCACTCAAAACTCTGTTCNGGCGGTGCCGCAAACATCATAGCCATACGAACAGCATCGGCACCGAAGCTTTCCAGNAAAATTTTNGGATCTCCGGCATCTCCGGAAGACTTNGACATTTTACTGCCGTCCTGTAGCACCATACCCAGCGCCAGTAGCTTTTCAAAGGGTTCATTGGNAACCAGCATGNCTTCATCACGCATGACCTTATGAAAAAACCGCGCGTACAAAAGGTGAAGAATGGCATGTTCCTCACCGCCTACATAATGATCAACCTGACGCCAGTACTTTGCCCTGTCATCAACCATGGCACTATCGNTATCACTGGACATGAATCTGGCGTGATACCAGGAAGACTCCATGAAAGTATCAAAAGTATCCGTTTCCCTGACCGCATCGCGACCACATTCAGGACAAGCCACCTGATACCATTCCGGCATTTTCTTGATGGGNGAGCCAACACCTTCAAAAACNATATCCCTCGGCAATTCAACTGGCAACTGATCTTCGGGTACCGGTACCGCGCCACATTTTTNACAATGAATAATGGGTATGGGACAACCCCAGTATCGCTGCCTTGAAACGCCCCAGTCACGCAACCTGAAATTGACCTGTTTACTGCCCAAGCCTTTTTCTTCCANGGCTTTGGCAATTGCAGAGAAACCCTCACTGAATCCCAGTCCATTAAACTGACCAGAGTTAACAAGACTACCTTTTGCAGTAAAAGCAGCAACTCTGAGATCAACCGGGTCTNCGCTCATCGATTCTATGACCTGCTNAATCGGCAAATTGTATTTAGTGGCAAACTCCCAGTCTCTCTGGTCATGTCCTGGTACAGACATAACCGCGCCGGAGCCATACTCCATTAATACAAAATTTGCGACCCAGATTGGGACAGGTTCACCCGTNAGAGGATGCGTGGCATAGTAGCCTGTATTCATCCCTTTCTTTTCAAGCTTGGCCATATCAGCTTCTGCNACTTTCACCTGATTACACTCTTCCAGAAAGTCCTGCAGATCAGGATCCTTGCTGGCAGCTTCAAGGGCCANCGGATGTTGTGCTGCAACAGCCAGATAGGTCACCCCCATCAACGTGTCCGGGCGAGTGGTATAGACCGACACCGCATCGGCGTCGCTCAGCGTAAAATGTATTTCAACGCCTTCCGATCGACCAATCCAGTTTCTCTGCATGGTCTTTATTTTGTCCGGCCAGCCTGGCAGACGATCCAATTCNTTGAGCAGCTCTTCGGCATACTGGGTGATTTTTATGAACCACTGGGAAAGTTCACGCCGCTCTACCACCGCCCCTGAACGCCANCCCTTGCCATCGACAACCTGTTCATTAGCAAGCACTGTCTGGTCCACCGGGTCCCAGTTCACCCNGGCCGCTTTTTTATANACCAGACCTTTGCTGAACATTTTGGTGAAGAACCACTGTTCCCAGCGATAATACTCAGGGTTNCAGGTTGCAAATTCCCGTGACCAATCATAAGACAGACCCAAACTCTGCATCTGCCGTTTCATCTGCGCTATATTCCCCAGCGTCCACTGNGCAGGCGCTACTTTATTNTTGATAGCGGCGTTCTCAGCCGGCAGGCCAAANGCATCCCAGCCCATGGGCTGTAATACATGCTTGCCATTTAAACGTTGGAATCTACCAATCACATCACCCAGCGTATAGGTTCTTACATGGCCCATATGTAACTGCCCGCTNGGGTAGGGAAACATGGCCAGNCAATAAAATTTCGGCTTNTCGCTCTGCTCATCGACGACAAANGCNCCACTATCCTGCCAGGTCTTTTGGACCTGACGTTCTAACTGGCTAGGAGAATATGGGGTAATCGCTTTTTCGTGTTGCATNGGATCCCTGAGAGTGCCGCAAATCTGCATTGTACCTGAAGCCTATTAGATGCAGCTATGGCTTCCGGTGATTCTCCTGTCTTGAGGACAACCACAGACCGGTAAGCAGCAAACCCAGAGCGATTAGAAAAGGCGCCTGGCCATATTGGTGGTAAGGTGTCAGNCCANGCATAATNGGCACCTCAGCAGACAATACCGCCGCNNTATCTCTTTGCAACTGCTGAACGATCTGACCCTTGTAATCAACCAGAGCTGTTATNCCATTGTTGGTCACCCTGAGCAGGTACCGGCCATTTTCAAGGGCCCTCATACTGGCAATCTGCATATGCTGATCAGGGCCANAGGAGTTACCAAACCAGGTATCATTACTGATGGTCACCATCAGCCCGGGATCACTGACATTACCGCGAACCAGCTCCGGAAAAACAACGTCATAACAGATAGACACNGATAATCTGATGTCGCCTGCCATAAGCGGCTTTTGTTCTGATCCGCCTGCTACGTTCCGCGACATGGGTANATCAAATANTGTAATNAGGCCACGTAAGTAGTCCTCAAAAGGAACATATTCTCCAAAGGGAANGAGCTGCTGCTTAATATACTGGCCGGGTGTTTCACCAACAACAACGGCGCTATTTAAGTANCTNCCATCCTGATTGAGATCCGGAATACCCGTCAGCANCGTGCTGCCCCATGCTTCTGAAAGNGCCTTAANCTGGGCAAGCANCCAATGCGCATCACCGCGCAGCAAGGTAATGGCTGCTTCAGGCCAAACGATGAGATCAGCGCCCCAGACCGGTTCAGTCAATTTGCTGTAGTGATTGACAATGGGCATNGCCATATTTCTCTGCCACTTGCTGTGCTGGTCNATATTTCCCTGAACCGCGGCCACCTGGATGGAATTGCCTGNCGTTACGAATTCCAGCTCAGCGNCACCCACAGCCAACAAGATGACTGCCATGCCNAGGANCGCGAATCGCTTCTGCCGCTTCACCAGGAAACTAAACAGCAAACTAGCGAGCAGGCACGCCGCGAAGCTAACAGCGAGCACGCCGGCAACAGGGGCAAAAGAAGCCAATGGGCTGTGAAGATGGCTGTAACCCAGATAAAACCATGGAAACCCCGTTAACAACCANCCTCTCAACCATTCTCCCAGGACCCAGATTATCGGAAACCCCAGTACCACCTGAAAACGCCACTGCCGTATAAAACGAGCATACAGCCATGCCTGTGGCAGGAAACTAAGGGACCAGAAAATGACAANGAGCATAACCAGAATCACTGCCAGACCGATTGATGCGCCNCCAAAAGTGTAAATACTNACGTAAAGCCAGGATGTGCCCACGGCGAACAGGGCCACNGCAAATACGTAGTGACACAGAACCACCTGTTTTATCGTACCTTCATNGATCGCTATGAGCAGCAGAGCAATGGAGGCGATACCAGATGGCCACACGTCAAAAGGCGCGAAACTCAGTGGCATGAGCATGCCNGAAAATAAGGCCAGGCCAAGCCTGGCCCAGATGCCCGTTAAGATNGGCAATCCCTTCATAGGTTTAATTAGTCCAGACTGCGGCGGGCAACCTGTAACAGGTGAATCCTGCGGTTATCTGCATTCAAAACACTGAAAGAAAAACCGTCCATTACAATATTATCGTGCCTGGTCGGTAACCGCCCAATCCTGTTTATCATCAACCCACCAATGGTATCGAATTCATCTTCACTAAAACTACTGCCAAAAAAGTCATTGAAATCATCGATGGTCGTCAATGCTTTTACAGTATAAGTTCCATCAGAGTGCGGTTTGATAAAGTCATCTTCATCGTAATCGAACTCATCGGTTATATCACCGACAATNTGTTCAAGTACATCCTCGATGGTGATGATGCCGCTCATNCCACCATATTCATCATAGACTACGGCCAGGTGATTCCTGTTCGAGCGAAATTCTTTGAGTAGCACATCCAACCGCTTGCTTTCCGGAATACCGGAACTCGGCCTTAACAGATTACGAAGGCTAAACTTCTCCGAACTGTCAGGATGAGCAAGAAACAACAGATCTTTTGCCAGCAGAATACCCAGTACTTCATCCGTGTTATCACCCACCACNGGAAACCGCGAGTGTCCGGATTCAATGACCTGAGACAGGATTTCGCTGGTAGTCTGATCACTTCTCAAAAACACCACCTGCGCCCTGGGCACCATTATCTCNCGNGCTTTCATGTCAGACACCGTCAACGCCCCTTCGATAATACTCAATGCCTCAGCGTCAAGCAGCCCCCTTTCTTTGGAAGCACGCAAAAGTTCCAGCAGTTCAGGCCTGGAACCTGGCTCACCCGTCAGGGCCAGAGAAAGTCTCTCTAACCAGCTTCGACTGNCATCACTACTCGAATCACCTTCACTCATAATGAGTCCTCATGGTAAGGATTCCTGATACCAAGCGCTTCCAGCAACATGACCTCCAACCGCTCCATTTCTTTTGCCTCGCACTCGGCAATATGATCAAAGCCTTTTAAATGCAGTATTCCATGAATTACCAGATGGGCAAAATGCTGCAATAGCTCTTTTTCCTGGGTCTGTGCTTCAGCCGCCAAAACTGCAGGACAAATAACNACGTCACCCAACACAATACGACCGCACTCATCAACAGAATTTTGAGCAAAAGCCAATACATTAGTCAATTTATCTTGTTGCCGATAACGCAAATTCAGTTGCTGGATCTCCTGCTTTTCCACAAACCGGATACAGCACTCGCAGGACGGCTGGCCTAAGCGCTCAAGGCTGCGCTCAAACCATGGCCTCGCCAACTCNGGGTCAAAAAGCCCCTGGCAAAGCCCTACCTGTTGCATCTCAATGAGATATTTATCCATATTCAGATGTTAGCTGTCCGAAGGATTGCCAGAAGATATCTGCTCTTCATGCAAGTCATAGGCCTCAACAATTCTTTGCACCANNGGATGTCTTACCACATCTTTTGCTGTGAACCTGGTAAAGGACAAGCCTTTAACCTGGCCCAGCACGCTCATCACATGCTTCAAACCACTCTTGNTGTGTGATGGTAAATCAACCTGGGTAATATCGCCGGTAATTACAACCGTAGAACCAAACCCAATTCGAGTCAGGAACATNTTCATTTGCTCTATTGTTGTATTCTGGCTTTCATCAAGAATGATAAAAGAATCNTTTAAGGTTCGGCCGCGCATATAAGCCAGNGGGGCAATTTCAATAAAGCCCTTTTCGATTAANTTTTCAACTTTCTCAAAGCCGAATAATTCATACAGGGCATCGTAGAGCGGTCTAAGATACGGATCTATTTTCTGGCTCAGNTCACCCGGCANGAATCCGAGTTTTTCCCCGGCTTCTACAGCAGGTCGTACCAGCANAATGCGACCAATGCGCTCTTGCTCAAAAGCTTCCACAGCGCTGGCCACTGCAAGAAACGTTTTTCCAGTACCCGCCGGGCCTATGCCAAANCTTATATCATGGTTGCGAATAGCACGCCCATAAGCAATCTGATTACGCCCTCTGGGCCTTATGTCTTTGCGNCTCGTCTNAATGATATCGTTTTTGTCATCTACGCCCATGGATAGGGCTTCGACACCAGATTCTTGTAAAAACAAATGCACTGTATCTGCCGTCATCCGCGTTCCACTGCAAACTTCCCGATACAGATGCGAGAGCAATTCTCCTGCAGCACAGACTGTTTCTTGATCACCAAAAAGTTCAAATTCATTTCCACGATTATGAATTGTCACGCCAAGACGCTTTTCAATCTGTCGCAAATTGGCATCTAAAGGACCACATAGGTCCACTAACTGCCGACTATCGTCTGGTTCCAGGGTCAGTTGGTACGGAGATAATTCCAAATTCATATTATGCTGTTAGATCAAAAGACTAGAGTACTGGTCCTTAGACCAAAAAAAAAGCACTAAAACGCTCACACTAACNTACCCCTGAGCGAATTGGGCAATGCTTCAAAAATTTCAACATCTACAAAGGTNCCTATATGACATTTGTCCAGNTCAGAAAAATTAACCACTCNGTTATTTTCGGTTCTGCCCTGCAGTTGACCTGGATCCTTTCGNGAAACGCCTNAAACNAGGATACGTTGAGTAGANCCTATCATAGCCTCACTGATGCGCGTGGCCTGCTGGCTTATTCTACCCTGCAGAACAGCAAGNCGCTGTTTCTTGACCTCCAGNGGCGTTTCATCTTTCAAATCTGCTGCAGGGGTTCCTGGACGGGCGCTATAAANAAAACTGAAGGAGTGATCAAATCCANTGTCATCNATCAGTTGCATTGTTTGNGAGAAATCATCGTCTGTCTCTCCGGGAAAACCAATTATGAAATCTGAGGAAAGACTCAACTCCGGCCTGATCGCNCTTAATCGTCTTATCTTCGATTTATATTCGAGTATCGTGTGTCCCCGTTTCATCCTNGCAAGTATCCTGTCCGATCCACTCTGCACAGGTAAATGCAGATGACTAACTAATTNCGGCACTTCATCATACAAATCGATCAGGCTGTCCGAAAACTCTACTGGATGAGAGGTCGTATATCGGACCCGATCGATGCCTTCTATCTTAACAACGACACTAATCAGGTAAGCAAGATCTGCAGTACCNCCTGAGTCGAGCACACTTCGGTAGGCATTAACATTCTGTCCCAGCAAATTAACTTCTCTGACACCTTTNGCGGCCAGCTGGAGAATCTCTTTAAGTACATCAGGCAACGGCCTGCTCACTTCTTCACCCCGTGTATAAGGAACTACGCAGAACGTACAATATTTACTACAGCCTTCCATNACTGAAACAAAAGCNGACGGCCCCTTCACCGAAGGCTCAGGCAACGAATCAAATTTCTCTATTGACGGAAAACTGATGTCAATCAGACTNGTACCTGTCTGCTTGAGTTCGCTCAGCATNGCCGGTAGTCGATGCAAGGTCTGGGGNCCAAAAATTACATCTACATANGGTGCCCTGCTATTGATCGCCTTACCTTCCTGNCTGGCAACGCAGCCACCCACACCTATTACAAGATCAGGATTAGCTTCTTTCAGCTTTCTCCAACGCCCTAGTTGATGGAAAACTTTCTCCTGGGCTTTTTCACGAATGGAGCAGGTATTCAAGAGNAACAGGTCCGCCTCGCTCTCATGTTCTGTCAACTGATAGCCCTGGGACATTTTCAGCAGGTCGGCTATTTTAGATGAATCATACTCATTCATCTGGCAACCGTGCGTTTTTATAAATACCTTGGGTTCNGGCACAGACTCACAGCTTTTAGTTAAAAAACGGACGGCTATTATATTCTGCACCGGCGCATTCGCCTAGAGATATTNCTGGCTGACAGCATCGCCTGGNAATAATCTAGTCCAGAGCAATCGCATCGCAGGCTTGAATTCCGTATAATCAGCCCTGATATTGACTTGTCAGGGGAATAACTCCCTTGCTTTCGTCTATATTTGGCGCNANGGCGTCCTACACTGAGCAACCTATATGTCAAANACTCCAACATACAAANTCATTTTCTTTAATCAAGGGCAGATTTTTGAAGTTTATGCCCGNCAGATTTACCAGTCAGANCTGTATGGTTTCATTGAAATAGAAGAACTGGTTTTCGGCGAAAGAACACAATTACTGGTTGACCCAAGCGAAGAAAAACTCAAAGCAGAATTCGANGGNGTGACTCGCAGCTACCTACCCCTACATTCAGTCGTGCGCATTGATGAAGTAACCAAAGAAGGNGTTGGNAAAATTACNGAAGCCAAAGGCAATGTATCACCCTTCCCAATGTCTGCCTTCACGCCAAANNGCGGTAAGGATTAGTCNCTGNAAGAGGTACCATCCCCTGCACCCCGGAATTCACCATAAACTGCGACCTGAAAAAATAGCTTTCAAACTTGCCGGNACAGGCGAATCNGTAACCTATCGACAATTGGATCAACTATCGAATCAGACCGCACATCTGTTTAGAAAGTGGCAGCTGCAAATCTGCGACGGCATCGCCATCCTGCTCGACAATGACCTTCACTACATGACCATCTGCTGGGCTGCNCAGCGCTCAGGCNTGTACTACACGCCNATCAGCACGCTNTTTCAAAACAGNGAGATCAACTACATTCTNGACAACTCAGATGCCAAACTGTTGATAACCAAGCAAACCATTCTGGACANGATACAGTTACAACTNCCGGCTCAGCTTAAAGTAATCACCCTGGACNCGGGTCGGTACGCCCACTGGCAAACAGAAATAANAGGGTTATCCACNGACCCTGTCNCGGACGAAGTTGAAGGCTCAGAAATGGTTTACTCCTCGGGCACCACCGGAAAGCCCAAAGGCGTCCGTTTCGACCTTGCCATGAACCCACCGGGTACTGTCACAGAGCTCACTAAAAAGAGAATCCAGCTCCACCAGGTCGATGATACTGTCCGCTACCTGTCAACAGCACCCCTATATCATTCCGCACCGCTACGATACAACCTGATGGTNTCAAGGCTGGGNGGCACTTCAACCATCATGGAAAAATTCTCAGCAGAGGACGCCTTACGTCTCATCCAGGAAGAAAAAATCACCCACAGCCAATGGGTNCCNACGATGTTTGTGCGCCTGCTGGCGCTTCCGGAAGCTATTCGGCANTCNTATGAAACCAGCAGTTTACGCTTTGNTATCCATGCTGCTGCACCCTGCCCNATCCACATCAAGGAAAAAATGATTANCTGGTGGGGNCCGATNCTGTACGAATATTATTCAGGTACCGAAGCCAACGGTTCNACCGCTATCAATTCNGCTGAATGGCTCGCACATAAAGGTAGTGTCGGCAAACCCATCCATGGCGAGTTACGTATCCTTGATGATGAGGGTTNGATCGTTCCTGTNGGGCAGNTTGGTGTTGTCTATTTCGCCAATGGCACCGATTTCAACTATTTCAAGGACCCNGANAAAACNACTAAAGCAAAAAACCGGTATGGCTGGTCNACNCTNGGCGATATGGGCTATGTGGATACTGATGGCTATCTCTATCTGAAGGATAGAAAATCTTTCATGATTATTTCNGGCGGNGTCAATATCTATCCCCAGGAAANTGAAGACGTTCTCCTNAGCCATGCCCAAGTCATGGATGCAGCCGTATTCGGCATTCCTAATGNCGAATACGGCGAAGAAGTCAAAGCAGTNGTCCAACCTGCACACCAAAATTACCAGNCCTGTNCATTNGAACAAGAACTGATTGCTTACTGCAGAGAAAACCTCTCCCACCTTAAATGCCCTAAATCAATCAGTTTCATGACNGANCTACCCAGACACCCCAACGGCAAACTNTACAAAGCAGAATTAAAAGCGCCTTACTGGGAAAATCATACTTCNAATATTCTCTAGCNCCATTTTTCGAGCCGCAATNCTGGCGCTTGATTCACTAACGCCGGCAAAGACTGGTCCATNCCGGGGAATCTNAAATCNGGACAGATTTCCNGCAGGGGTACCATGACAAATTGCCGCTGATGCGCCCTGGGATGTGGAATCGAAAGATTCTCCTGATTCACCATCAGGTCACCATAGGCAATAATATCAAGATCCAGAATTCTGGCTTCATTAGGNCCATGCTGCCAGGGGCGCCCTGCATCTCGCTCCATGGCNCGCAGTTGGGTCAGCAATTGCTGTGGGCTGCGGGTCGTCTTAAATGTNACCACCGCATTGGCAAAATCCNCAGAAGCNTCTCGCATTTTTACCGGTGCTGTGCGGTAAACCGATGATGCACAAAAACAAGCAGGGTATTCGGACCTGAGCAGCCCGATTGCTTTGTNAANCTGTGCCCTGGGGTCATGCAGATTGCTNCCGAGTGCTATGACCGCAGAATATTCGATTTCGTCTCTTAGTTGTTTTTCATCGAGCATAGTAAATCATTGGCGAAACGTGGTAGTTTTGCACACTATCAAACCTGAATTATACCCTGTNGGAGACAAAGACAATGAAAGCAGCCGTTTTAAGAGAAGCAAACAAACCCCTGGAAATAGAAGAAGTACAGGTTTCCAAGCCAGGTCCTCGAGAAGTCCTCGTCAGNCCTGTGGCNGCNGGTGTGTGCCACAGCGACCTGCACTTTCTAGATGGGTCCTATCCCTACCCGATGCCCACCATATTGGGCCACGAAAGTGCNGGCATTGTTGAACAAGTCGGCAGTGATGTAACCTATGTTAAGAAAGGTGATCACGTCATTACCTGCCTTTCCGCCTTCTGTGGCCATTGCAATAAATGTCTGACCGGCCATTTGTCTCTNTGTGCCAGCCCTGAAGTATCCAGAGCAGCNAGCGAACAAAGCAGNCTGAGCATACAGGGAGAAACAGTGCATCAGTTTCTAAACCTATCTTCTTTTGCTGAGCTGATGCTGATTCATGAACATGCACTGGTTAAGGTCAGGGAAGACATGCCCATGGACCGCGCTGCACTCATCGGCTGCTNCACCACCACAGGCGTCGGCGCAGTATTTCATACGGCCGCGGTCGAACCCGGCTCGAAAGTCGCTGTCATCGGTTGCGGCGGNGTCGGTTTAGCGGCCATTAATGGCGCAGCAATCGCGGGTGCGGGACAGATTATTGCGGTCGATATGGTCGATTCCAAACTGGANTTAGCCAAGGCTGTGGGAGCAACCCACACCATCAATGCNAGTTCAGGCAACGCCGTTGGCGAGGTCATAGAGATGACCCAGGGTGGTTGTGACTATACCTTTGAAGCCATTGGCCTGAAAGCAACCGCCGAACAGGCTTTCCAAATGCTATGCAGTGGCGGCACTGCAACTGTCATCGGNATGATCCCGGTGGGCACCATGGTCGAGCTTCACGGCGTTGATTTCCTGGCAGAGAAAAAAATCCAGGGCTCAAATATGGGCTCTAACCGATTCCGTGTCGACATGCCAAGATTCGTTGANTTTTATCTTGCCGGCAAGCTGCATCTTGATGAGATGATATCTAAACACATNAAACTGGCAGATATAAACCTCGCNCTCGAAGCACTCAAAACCGGCCAGGAAGCCCGACACGTTATCATGTTTGACCAATAAGAGTATTACCAATGGCCCTCGTAACAATAGAATCAGAAATTACTGGTAANGTCTGGAAAATTGAAGCTGCAGCAGGTACCGCAACAGAAGAAGAAGATGTGATCCTGATATTGGAATCCATGAAGATGGAAATTCCNGTTGAATCCCCCGAGAAAGGCATCATAAAAGAGAT
Source organism: Gammaproteobacteria bacterium (assembly GCA_002697205.1). GTDB lineage: Bacteria > Pseudomonadota > Gammaproteobacteria > Pseudomonadales > Azotimanducaceae > UBA9926. The sequence continues at coordinate 22,693 of NZUN01000115.1, read as the reverse complement.
ACTGGTTAGCGAAGGAGACCAGATCCAGGAAGGTCAGGNCCTNGCTATTCTCGACACNGGAGACTGACCCCTCAGNCCTGTTGGCTTAATTAACTTAATCACCAGTATAACGGGCCTTTCGACCCTCAAAGAAAGCGTTGACTCCCTCGCGCCGATCTTCGGTGCCGGCGGTCAACAAATTCTGGTCTGCATCCATATGCATAACCGCACTATCTAACGCACTGCAATACTGATTGATGCTCTGCTTAATCATCTGNACTGCCACTGGTGGCTGATCAGCATAACGCTTTGCCATAGCAATCGTGGCTGACGGTAATTCCTCCCTGGTCACCAGTTCATCCAAAAATCCCCAGTTATACAAAGTATCGGCAGGGATTTTTTCNCCCAGCATTATCATTNGTTTTGCCCTGGCAGTACCCACTANCTGCACACAAAGCGGCACAGCATGCCACATCAGGTTCATTCCNAGATTCACTTCCGGATAACCACAATAGCAATCATCCGCACCAATCCGGAAATCNCAGGCCGTGGGTATACAGGCGCCGCCGCCCAGGGCTGCACCTTGAATCGCCGCTATAGTGACCTGTGGTATCGCCTGAATAGCCTTNATCATTCTTGACCCAAGCGCAGCATCTCGCCTTCGCTGGACCAGGGGAACATCCCGCTCGGCAACCTGTTTNAGATCTGCNCCTGCACTGAAATGTCTGCCTGCTCCCTTAAAAACAACGACCAGTGCNTCGTCCTGCAGAAATGATCTCGAAACCGCTTCGATTTNACTCATGATTTCTCTNTTNAGGGCATTAAGCNCTTCAGGTCGATTCAGGGTCACCGTTACAACCGGGCCGTTACGATCTATGTTAAGAAATTCATACATCTTAATACCTCAGTCCTGTACCAATTCATCGGCTTCTTGAAGAAAGTCTNCTGCTGTTTTAGCGAACTCGTCAAAGACATAACGCTCNACCCGGTAATCCCATCTTGCCTGATCGGGCAAGCCATCACTGTCCTCTACCCTGAGCCAGTATTNTTCCTGGATATCGGCTACTGAAACAGCAACCACTCGCTGCTCGGCCANTCCAAATGTCACAGCGCGCTTATCCTTCCATCGAACCGGGTCATGCACAGCCACATCGACNAGGCGTACATTGGTCAGNGCCCGCCCCAAGGCGTTAACAATGGTTGAGTATTTCAAGGGTAATCCCTNATGAGCACCGGCAAGCTGCCAGTTCTCTGCNGCTTCGGCCTTGAATGCTCGTAACGTGCTTTCGCCCTGAGCGCTAAAAAATTCCACCTNCAAAATAAGACTTTCCTCNACATTGATAATCGTTGCATCCAACCACATCTGAGCTTCGCTATCAGGGTCCANAACCACATCAGTTAGCCAGACCTGGTCTTCTGACTCCCGGCGAACAAAGTTTGCCTCTCGCAGGTCAGATNTATTNCCAACCAGAATTGAAAATTCANAGTCTCCNCTNACNCCNCTGACTCTTCTAGCATGACTGNTCTGTGTGGACAGTCCNGCCAGCCCCAGGATGGCGTGATTGGCTGGTTTTGCAGTCTTCCTTTCAACGAGCCTGNCCTTGGCCAGGGNTTCCGCGAGCGAATTAATCTTAGAAAAATCTGCTCGATAGTGGTCGCGCTCAGCGACTACCCAGCCATCTTCCTGACGCAATAANGTCACCTTGTCAGCTTGAGATTGCACCTGTATCGAGCTGAGTCCGGCAAGATGGGNAGATAACTCGGGAAACAGNGNCAGTGCCNCTGGCNGAGATCCAGTCGTCTGATAATGCTGCCAGACAGCGANCAGCATGANGCCGAGAATAAGAGAACCGAGCCATAGTCTACGCCCGGTCATGAGCTAATCTCCTCTNCTCTGGCCCGCATGAGGTTAATGCCAAGCAGCAGCAGGGTCAGTAAAATCGGCANTAACGCTATATTGAGGAATTTCAGNGTTGTGCCAAGCTGTTCAATATCCTTATCCAGTTGGTGCCGAACGTCGCGNAGTTGTTTACGAATCACCAGTTTTTCTTCCTGAAACTGCAGTAAGGCACTTTCTTCTTCAGGAGACAGGCTCANNCTCATGTCATTTACTTTCGATGACTGTAATTCGCTCAGTTTCCTTTCNGTTTCAGTCAGNCGCANCTGCAAGGCNTCNGCGCTNTNAAGGTATTTTGCTTCCGCCTGTCTGCGGATATTCTGCACNGCCTCAAACGGGCGGGTAAACCGCCCTCGGCTACGAACACTGATCAANGCAGCACTACCACCCAGATTATCCACAGCATTGACCAGAAAATCACCATTATCTGCCCAGGGCGAGGCAATCTCCTGGCCAAAGAANTTCTGCACCTGCACCCACAAACGATCAGAAAGAACGTCNGTGTCNGCAACCAGAATAAAATTGAGNTCATCTGTATGACCAACCGAGNCTGTACTGTCATCCTGCTCAACAGCTTCAGCTTCAACAGCAAACGATGATCGCGCAGGTCCACTGAANCGNACAGCNATTGGATAANCCTGGCCTGTTANATTCAGACTTTTTTGTAAATCAGAGGGATCTCTNAGGAATTGAAACTGGACAGCATCCAGAGGNCCCGAAAACTCNCTGGACATTATCAGCGGTGTCACTACCACATCCTTGGATNGGTCGATATCCAGAATACCNGCTGTAGAGAAATTCAGGCTCTCCAGACCAGCGGTGATGACATCATCTGCTNGTAATGCAGCCGGNCCCAATCCTAGTATTGCCANATGCCTGACCGGCATGCCAGAAGCACTACTTACGGTCANAGCATTTTGCGAATCACCCAGTACNACCGATGATCGAAGCGTGACACCCCAGGCTTGCGTCAGCCAGTTCAAATCTGATGATTGACCCTGGGGTAGCACCGGCATCATCGGATTAGCCTGGGCTGGCCGATCCATCTCTGCCAGCGGATCGATAAANGCAAGCAACTTACCCCCTTTCATCAGGTATTGGTCTATGGAATGCTGCATCGCTTCNGTCAGGTTCTTCGGGTGCAACANAATCAACAGTTCCAGATCTTCCTGCAAAGNNTCAGCCGTAGCTTCAATTTCAATNACTTCNAAAAAGGAATCCAACTGACTAGTNGCNACCCAGCCCGGGGAAGGCTGAAAGGTATTCGGGTCGACGCTGCTACGCACCGGTAATGACGACAGCAGTCCAACTCTGGGTTTTCCTGTTGTGTTCAGGCCATAGATCATTTTACTGACCTCATATTCCAGNAATTCCTCCTTATCCGGTTGAAAAAAGCTGATGATTTCAACCTGATCCANCGCNTTGGTGCCCGCTAAACCAAAATAAAGTTCATCTCCACTGGCTGAAACCGGTATAGCCTGAAGGCCAAAAGCCGCNGCCTGGTCTTCCTGTTCCGAAAAAGGNTCAGGGTTCACCCGGCNCAGTTGGATCTTCCCANTGCTGAGCAGCGCATATTCCTCCAACANTGAAGCTACTCGATCTGCATANGTTCGTAGTGAGGTCAGATCAGCGCTTGCCTTCTCCGAAAAGAAAAAATACAGATGGATCGGTTCNTCCAGNGCCGCCACAATTTCCCGGCTGCCTTCAGCCAGGGTGAACAGTTTATTTTCAGTTAAGTCCAACCGTACATTATGGAAAAAAGTGTTATTAAAAACACTNAACACGAGAAAGCCGCACAGGATANANACGACACTGGAAACTGNATTTAGATATTTTTTCACAGGTTTTTCCTCTTAATCCGCTTGCTTCGCATCGATCACTGCTGAGGTCAACAGCAACCATAATAAAATCATGGATACGAAATAGAGAAAGTCCTGAAGCGACAGTACACCCTTCGAAATCGCAGTAAAATGGGTTAAAAAACTCAAGCTGGCAATGGTATCCAGCAATACTTGCGGTAGCCAGGACTGAAATGCTGCAAGTACCAGAGGGAANCCAGCAAGAACAAAAAGCAAGCAAATACAACCACAGGTAATAAACGCNATAATCTGGCTCTTACTGAGCGCAGAGGTACAGGATCCGATCGCCAGAAAGCCACCCGCCATGAACCAACTGCCAATATAACTTGCNAAAATAACNCCATTATCAGGNTCACCCAGATAATTAACCGTAATCCACAACGGAAAGGTGCCAATCAGAGAAATACCGGTAAACGACCAGGCTGCCAGGAACTTCCCGGCAACAGCATTGAACTGGCTAACCGGTAAAGTTAACAGCAGCTCGATTGAACCAGATTTCCGTTCCTCCGCCCACAGCCTCATAGAGACTGCTGGCACCAGAAACAAGTACANCCAGGGATGGAAATTGAAGAAGGGAGCCAGATCAGCCTGNCCCCGTTCATAGAAATTGCCCAGATAAAAAGTGAACACCCCGGACAGCACCAGAAAAACCAGTATAAANACATAGGCCAACGGCGTTGAAAAATAACTTTGGAATTCCCGTTTATATAGGATTAACAGATTATNCATGGGTGTCACCCCCTGTCACAGCCCTGAACACTTCGTCTANCTGACCCTGTTGCTGATAAATCATATCGACCTGCCAGGACCCCTGCTGCAATAGCTGGTTTACAACGCTTAGCAATTGATTGTCCTGTTGANCNGGAAATACAATCAACCTGCCACGGGNATCATTCTCCACCGTCGCAACTTCAGCAAGCCCTGTAAGGGCTGTCTTAAGGTCAGCTTGCCGGCTTTGATCCAGGGCAATCACAACCGACNGGTAGTATCTCGATCTTGCTTCCANCGAATCCGGCGTACCATCCAGCACGACTCTNCCGTCGGCAATGATAATNGCCCTTGAACAGACGGCAGANACTTCTTCAAGAATATGAGTCGAAATGATGACTATTTTNGTCTCAGAGAGACCGCTAATCATTTCNCTTACATGATGCTTTTGATTCGGATCAAGGCCATCAGTCGGTTCGTCTAGAATCAGCACTTCGGGGTCATGCAATATAGCCTGAGCNAGNCCTACCCGTCGCTTGAAGCCTTTTGACAGTGTTTCTATTTTCTGGTCCAGCACCTCCTGAAGAGACAGTTTTGATACTACCTCNTCAACGCAATAGTCTAACTGAACACCGCGAAAGCCTCTTATTTCGGCTATNAANCTTAAAAACCGCCTNGGTGTCATCTCCTCATAACAGGGAGCGCCTTCNGGCAAGTAGCCTATGCTGCGTTGTGCTTTTTTTGGCTCNAGCAGGACATCAGCCCCACACACTTCTATTTCACCCGATGTGGGCTTTATAAACCCCGTTAGCATTTTCATGGTGGTCGATTTACCCGCTCCATTCGGTCCTAAAAAGCCCAGAACCTCACCTGCCTGAACTTCAAAGGAAATGTCCCGAACAGCNGCCACCGGACCAAACCGTTTTTCTAAGTTACTCACTCTTATCACTTTTTCTGATCTCCNATTACATAAAAAATCACAACACCCTCAGCCAGAAAACNTGGGTGATGCGTTTAAAGAACTGAGGGATTATCGTGGCGCACCACTCAGACACCCTTGCTNATAATTTCAGGCCTGCTAATTCCAGACTACTAACTNTAGANCTCGNCGATGCTAACTCCCTTTATTTTANACCCTGCAATAATNTCAATGGCTAATCTNGCTTGAGCTTGCNGTGCCCCCTATAGACCGCAATTTTCCAAAAATTATCCCTGNATTTAATGTTATTCTTTTGACANACATAACGCTCTCGACTTCNGTAAAACCATGCCCCNNAAAAAACTTTCAAAATATGATGCCATGGCATACCTACTCACCCGTATCATGGTAGATCGAGCACAGCCACTGANTCTGNCTCCAGCACTTTTGTTNTCCGCNATGANNTTATCCGAACAAGCNGTAGAGNCCATCCAACAACATAAGCNAATAATACCCCNCGAGTTGATGGAATCTCTAACAGNNGAATTCTTACTGGNGCTAAATTTATCATGACAGCATTGTTCAGACCAGCAGCTATCATCTTTGACCTTGATGGAACCCTNCTNGACACAGAACCTCTCTACAGCATAGCGACTCAAAGTGTCATGGACCCGTTTGCCAAGACCTTCACAATGGACTTTAAGCGCACCATCATTGGTAGGCAGGCCACTNTTTCNGCGAAAATGACTGTCGATCATTACGGCCTGCCCATGACACCGACAGAATTTCTAAGACGTCGACANCTCGTTTTGAGCGAACTATTCCCTGACGCAGAGCCTATACCNGGCGCNGAACCTTACCTGCGAAGTCTGGNGTCGATCAAGGGTTTAACAATAGGTATCGCCACCAGTTCATCNCGTCATCTNATGGAGGTGAAATTGTCAAAAAAGNACTGGCAATCACTATTTCAAGTCATTGTCTGCGGCGATGANATTGCCCAGAGTAAACCCTCGCCTGATATCTTTTTAGCCTGCGCCANGCAGCTAGGGGTTGACCCCTGCCAGTGTCTGGTATTCGAAGATTCACCTTCAGGACTCATCGCAGCANGGGCAGCCGGCATGAAGGTAGTTTGCATCAATAGTCCTTATCTGAATCAGGANGATCNACTTCTGGCTGACCGGGTGATTGATAGTTATGACNCGCTGATTCATCACGCATCAGCTGAGACTCCATTTGAGCTGGAACTGCNCNGTTGAGACTGNCTAATCCCTGCTTGTATTTCTGCGAGTTTTTCTTCNGTTAAGGGGTATTTCCATAANAAAGGCATAGCCGCAAATTTAAACATAGCTGGAATAACTGAATACAGGCAGGCCAGCATNACCAAGGATTGNGTGGTATTTGTNGTATCCANAGGGTCAGCCAGGGAGTCAAACCCAAAGAACACAGCAGAACCTGTCCCCACCGTGATTCCTACNGCATAGGATGCTTTCCGNGTCATACTCCAAATAGAAAAATACGCCCCTGCTCNCTGNTCTCCNGTGGTTAAGGTATCAACATCCACCACGTCAGCNGCCATNGCNGCNGGAAGNGCNGCCANNGCNCCGATTGCAGAACCTTTCAGGCACATGATCAGAACAAAAAACANGAACTTNCCGGTATCCATNCCANCAAACCNGTCNANCACNGNCTGNTGCTGCTGNNCTGGCANNAAAGAAAGCATNTCGGGNATACCAAANNNCGTAAACCAGGCTGCNGGNGCNATNGCNANCANNGGTATAAANCAGGACCAGNNNGCATACCAGCCAATGGCCGCCATGGTTGCTCTGTGTTTACCGATTCTCCTGGACAACGCAAACCACAATGGTATTGCCACAATCTGGGATACAAAATAGGGTGCCAGGTAAAGACCATACAAATCACCTGCTAGCAGCAGATGCTTGACGAAAAAGAAGCTCAGACTATTTGTCATAGCGGCACCGGTGGTGGAAAAGACAAATATCACCACTAGCATGACATAAGGCTTATTCGCAAAAACCAACTTCAGGCTGTCTCTTAAGGGTATCTTCTTGGCGGTAATGACCACTGGATACTCCGGCACCACCAATAACGCATTCAAAACGACAATAGGCATGATTATGCACATGGCGACAGACAGGAAATAAACCGCATCGGTTGGCTTGGTGTAACCAGCAAACAATATAAGAGCGGGCGTAAAGGCTGAAATCAATGCCCCGGTAACAGCAAAGCCTTCTCTCCACGAAGTCACCAGAGTTCTTTCGTTATAGTTTCTGGATAGCTCGGCGCCCCATGCCATGTAGGGCAGATCTTTAATTGTCGAACCCAGATAGGTGAGTGCTACCATACAAAATAGATAGGGATAACCCGTACTAAACTCAAAACCCAGCCAAGTGACTTCAGTAAAATCAATGGGAGGAACAAACAACAACCAGATTCCAGCAGCATAGATGGGTGTACCAACCAGGACAAACGGCTTGCGCCTTCCCCAGCGAGTCTTCAGCCGGTCTGATAAGAATCCGATGATTGGATCAGTAACAACGTCGGTAAAGCGTGACAGGGTCAGAATAATGCCAACCATTCCCAGAGCCAGTCCAAAACCATCTGGATCCGCATATATCGCTGGCAGATAAACCGCCATGGGTAGACCGACAAGGGCTAAAGGTGTAGCCGGCGCAGAATAGGAGGCCAAAACCAGCTTGGTCAGTGGTTTAGGTCCAGTCTTATCATCCTCGGGAATTTGCTCGGTCACCTGATCTCCTCATAGCGTCAACTCGGACCAGTTTGGCCACGGCGTTTTGTAGAAACAGCTTAACAGTAGCACAGGAAAGGTGGTCACAGGAGTCGCGAAAGAACATTGCTCCTGACATCGCACCTACTGCCCCCGTGCGACCAACTTACCTCTACTCGCCTGTCGAAAGCGGCTCGGTAATGTAGCCCAGAGTCGATAATCAATACTTTAGCCCGGTACGCTCGTCAATATCGGTCTACCCTAGTATGATGAAAAAAACCTCATCACAGGAAAATCCAATGCAAACAGCGCAACTTGGTTCATCCTCAGGTCTGATGGTTTCTCGACTATGTTTAGGGACCATGAATTTTGGGATTCCGGGTAGAGGCCATCAAGGCGACTGGACGCTGGACCTTGACGCCGCCAGGCCTGTTTTCGAGTTAGCCAGGGATTTGGGCGTCAACTACTTCGATTGTGCCAATATCTATGGCATAGGCGCCTCTGAGGAAGTGGTGGGGCAATTACTCAGAGAAACCTTCCGCCGTGATGAATATGTGCTCACAACCAAGGTATCCATGCCCATGGGTAAAGCTGCCAACCAGGGCGGGCTATCCAGAAAGCATATAATCGAGAGCGTCAACGCCAGCCTTGACAGACTTGGACTGGACTACGTAGACCAGCTTATCATTCACCGGCATCCGCATGGCATTCCAGGTCAGGCACAAGTCCCCATTGAAGAAACGCTCGAAGCGCTGAACGATATCGTCAAAGCCGGCAAAACCATCTACCTTGGCGCGTCTTCCATGTTTGCCTGGCAATTTGCCGAGCTGCAATTAACCGCTCAGCGACATGGCTGGACTCAATTTATATCCATGCAAAATCATCTGAATCTTATTTACAGAGAAGAAGAACGAGAAATGCTACCCTACTGCAATCAATCCGGAGTCGGTGTAACCCCCTGGTCACCACTGGCGCGTGGTATTCTCACTGGGGCCTATCGTGGCAGCCTCCAATCAGGTTCCACCAATCGCTCAAAAGGCGCAGACAGGCTTCGTACCGCCAGTCTGTACCGTGGCGAAATGGATTTTCAAATCGCCGAGAGATGTGCTGAGATTGCTGAGCAGCACAATGCCTCTTCTGCTCAGGTTGCCCTGGCTTGGCTACTGCAGAAACCCGGTGTAGTCGCACCCGTAGTGGGCGTGTCTACAGCCCAGCAACTCTCTGAGCTGGCGGCGGCGGTTGATTTAAAACTCTCGCAGGCCGATATTGAGTATCTCGAAGCGCTCTACCAATGCGTTGATAATCTACTATCCCTGGGCGCCTCGTAAACAGCGTTTATTAACTACAGTTATAGATCGCTGGTCATGGGCAGATCCGCATTATTAGCCCACTCAGACAGGCTGTTATCATACAAGCTGACTTGTTCCTCCTTACCCAGCAGCGCCATTGCAAATAAAGGTATCGATGCTGCAATACCTCCACCACAATAGGTAATGACTTTTTCGGCCTGCAGCGCACCCACGTCAGCTAACACGTTCTCGAGTTCAGNGTTNNCTAGAAAGGTCTGATCTCTGTCTAGAAACTTGTCCCAGGAAGCACTCTTACTGCCCGTGATCCTACCAGGCCTGCCATAATGGGGGCCTTCACCGCGATGCTGTTTTTCACTCAACGCATTCAATACACAGGCATTTCCCTGGGCCAGNCCATCAAGAATATCTTCCGCCTGAGCAACCCTGGCAGCACTNTCNTGGACACTATAACTTCCGGCTGATGCAACGCTGCNCTGGGAACTCACCTCATAGCCCTGNCCGAGCCACCCGGAAAGGCCGCCATCGAGAACCTTTACCCTGTCATGACCNAATACTCGAAACATCCACCACAGCCGGCAAGCCCACATAGGATGATTACTGGCGTAGANNACNGCCGTATCTGCGTTTGAAAGCCCTTTTGAAGCAACCAGCTGAGCAAATTCATCTGCCGAAGGCATCGTGAACCGGTAGGGCGAAGCCTGGTCCGATAATTCCTCCTGCAAATCTATGAATTGCGCNCCTGGTATGTGAGATTTTTCATAGTCTGATCTACCTGACTTCACGGCATAACCCTTATCCGGATCTGGTACTAAATGCGTCGCACAGTCGAACACCTTGACATGACCCTGGGCCCGCAGCTTTTCTAGTTGCCCGGCCGAAAGCAGGTAACGGGACCTGTAATCTAAGACTTGCATGTATTTTGTCCTCTTTGGGTTATTACTGTCGTTTAACCATCAACTATTTTTACAGCAATTAATTTTACAGCAATTAATTTTACAGCAATTAATTTTATCAGGCACGAATGGGATCACTTCCATCCCAGTTTACAGCCGCTGCGGCAATCTCTGCAAACCGGGTTTCAATGGCGGCGTNTCGCGTTACCAACTCAAGCATGCAGCCCATNAACGCGCGTGTATCGAAGTAAGCAAACTGCGTTATCCCTGACCTTCCGGTATTGGCAGCAACGTATCCAAGCTCCTCAAAATAGGCCTGGTCTGCCTCAAAATCTTCACTCCACACACACATGTGATGAAAACCAGACTGGCCAGCAGACACCACATCTCGATAGGCACACTGCTGNGTCAAGGGTTCAATCAATTCAATCTGAACAGGTCCAGCCTGTGCAAGNGCCACCCGCATGGATAACTCGGCNGGCTGGTTTCGATAGGTTACCTCGGNAAAGGCNTNNTCNTAATTGGAAACAAAAAAAGGCCCTATACCCATCTGATTGACCCACTTCATACAGGCCGATTCAAGATCACTGACAACCCAGGCATTCTGGAAAACTGTTCTATTGGTTGGTCCTAACTGCATTTGATAACCTCCTCTTTACGTAACATCACGCAACATCGGCAATTTATGCCAGAGCGTCCGGCCNCTGGGNTTTTTGACCCAGGCATACGCGCTCAAAAGCGAGATGTCCTGAGACTTCTGTTAACTAAACGAAAAACGTATCGTGCGCTCCTTCTTCGTTATGATAATCTCTGCTTGAAAATTAGGCNATAGACCACCTCTAAAGCGCGANTNCGGAGTNCCAAGCTAAACCGTCTACTATGAATAATGAAATATCCAACAAGCAACGCAACTACACCCTTTTTGTTCTCGTGCTGGTATTNACCTCAAGCCATGTCGACCGGCAGATCATGGGCATCCTGGGCCAACCCATCAAGGAATCGCTGTTAATCTCCGACACCCAGCTCGGCCTGCTGACGGGTATCATGTTCGCTGTATTTTATGCCACCCTGGGTATGCCGATGGCGATGTGGGCAGACAGACATAACCGAAGAAACCTTATTTCTTTTTCTGTCTTCCTGTGGAGTCTGATGACAGCACTATGTGGCGCCGCAAGTAACTTCCTGCAACTACTTCTGATGCGNATTGGCGTTGGCGTTGGTGAAGCNGGTTCCAACCCGCCATCGCACTCGATTATTGCTGATCTGTATCCGCCAGAACAGCGTGCAACTGCTATGGCTATCTTCGGTACCGGGATTAACTGGGGCATTCTGATCGGGTTTTTAATCGGAGGCTGGATCAATGAATGGTACGGCTGGCGNACCGCTTTCGTGGTGGTTGGCCTGCCAGGGATTCTACTGGCAATATTAGTGAGATTAACGGTTCGCGAACCGCCCCGAGGCTATTCTGAAGCCCTGACCAAGAAACCCGCTCCNCCCGNTTTCTGGTCCGTTGCCAGGTTCTTATTTCACAATGCTGCACTGCGAAATATCATTCTGGCTNGCGCACTGATTTCATTTACCGGCTATGCCTCGATTATCTGGGTGCCCATATATCTGGTCCGTATCCACGAGCTTGGCACGGGTGAAACAGGATCCTATCTCGCTCTGATCATTGGTATTGGCGGAGCCCTGGGCATATACCTGGGTGGACGGGCTGCAGACTATCTGTCCAGTCGACTCGGCCAGCAGTGGCTACCCTGGATGGTAGCGATCGTCAGCCTGNCAGGNCTGCCTTTTCTCTATNTAGCTTTTACAGCATCGAATGCCAGCAGCGCCCTATGGGCCTACGCATTGCCCGCAGCCCTGGGAACCGTCTATGTAGGACCCGGGTTTGCCCTGATCCAGAACCAAACCCCGGTTGAAATGCGTTCGGTAGCAGCAGCAATCAATCTATTCATAACTAACATTATTGGGCTGGGAATTGGTCCTTTTTCGGTGGGCTTTTTCAGCGACCTGCTTCAACCCAGATTTGGCATAGACAGTCTTCGTTACGCGCTTATGACTACNCTGGTAGTCATTCTCTGGGCCTGCTGGCATTATTATCGAACGGGGGTAATACTGGCTCAACAGAAACCGCTAGGGGCTTAATTAATTCAAGCCAGGGTTANGGGAACAGGTATGTCTGAACAGCAAAAAGAATTACTTGTCTGGGGCGTTGGCACAACCCGTACNCTAAGGGTTCACTGGCTTTTAGCCGAACTCGGTGTGACCTACAAAACTAAAGCTATAGGTCCTCGAACGGGAGAAACAAAAACATCTNAGTACACGTCGCTTAATCCAAAACAGAAGATCCCGNTACTGGTTCATGGTGATCTNGTGCTCAGCGAGAGCTTTGCCATCATGAAACATCTAAGAAGGTCTTTTGATGTGCTTGACTATGATGACTACCAAGGCACGGAGGAAGGCCAGTGCCGATACGATGAAATTGCTGCCTTCTGTCTGATGGANCTAGACGCAACCAGTCTCTATGTTATTCGCCGCCATGAGGGNCTTCCTGAGATCTATGGTGAGTCGANCACAGCGGTCAGTTCAGCCAGGGCCTACTTCCTCAGGATGATCAAAACAATTTCAATGGATACCGAAACACCCCGGTTCATTTGGGGCGATACCTTCTCCGAACTNGATATCCTGCTCACCGTCAACCTTGATTGGGCCACGGCAGTCGGCATACACTTACCCGATAATCTGATTCAATACTGCAGATGGATCCATCAGAGGCCAGGATACAAAAATGGCGCCGCCAGGAATTCGGTCTAANAGATCTGCGACGAACAGGATTGGCTTTTAAATGAATCCTTTAAGTATCACCATTGTCGGAGGCGGTATAGGTGGACTGACAGCGGCCCTGGCCCTGGCCCAGGAAGGGCATCAAATACGCCTGTTTGAACAATCCACGCAGTTTGCTGATATCGGTGCCGGTATCCAGCTCAGCCCCAACTGCAACAGAGTGTTATACCAGCTTGGCCTCAGCAAACAGCTGGCAGCTAGGGCATTTCTACCGACCGGAATTGAAACGCGTCACTGGCAAAACGGCAAAACAATTAACGAAATTGCCTTGGGTGATGCCTGCACGCAAAAATATGGCTTCCCCTACATTAATATTCATCGCGCAGACCTGATTTCAATACTGGCAGAGGCTGTCGACCGGCAGGAAAATATAGAAGTTCATCTGTCTTCTCGTGTGTTGCACCTTGACCAGGGTTCTGCTCAAGTAAACATAACGATCAGTAATACGTCGGCCCAGCAGCAACATTTCAANGCAGATCTGTTGATCGGGGCTGATGGCATCCACTCCATGGTTCGACAATACCTGTTAGGGCCAGAAGAGCCACGATTTACCGGGAATATTGCCTGGCGAATGCTGGTGCCTTCAGAGCGTATCAAAACAGGTTTGATAAAACCTAAAGCAACTGCCTGGTGGGGACCTGGTGCGCACTTTGTTCACTACTATGTCAGTTCAGGAGCGATACTGAATTGCGTCTGCGTTGTTGAAACACCAACATGGCAAATTGAATCCTGGACGGAACCCGGTGACCCAGCTGAACTAAAAGCCAGTTTCGACAACTGGCACCCCGATATTCAGATGCTGCTCGATCTTGCCCGGCCAGACACGTTATTCAAGTGGGGCCTGTTCGATAGAACACCACTGCCATACTGGGGCACACAATGCATAACCTTACTGGGTGATGCCTGCCACCCGACGCTACCATTCATGGCCCAGGGCGCCGCCATGGCCATCGAAGACGCGGCAGTTCTAGCAACCGTTCTAGCTCAGGGAAAAGGTCTGGAGGAGAAACTGGAAGACTATTACCGATTCCGGCTAACCAGGACTAGAGCCATCCAGCGGGGATCTCAGGCCAATGCCAGATTATTCCACTTGAGAGGCCCAGCTGCCTGGATCAGAGATCAAGTGGCCAGGCGTACTACCGGCAAAAACCCACTTCACTGGGTCTTTCAACACGATGTCTACCGAAGTACCGCCTCCGCCATACAACGTGGCTAAGACTATCACCAACAGCAAGGCCGCATCATCTATCAAAACCAACACCCGGTTCGCTGGACTCTGCGCGTTTCAGAAGCAGCAAGCAGAACGAGACACTATCATTGCAGCGCCCCATTTACGCGGTCAGACACAGCGTGGCCCTCACACACCTGGATTAGCACACCACCATTAATCACTGCTTTGTTTATCCGTAACCCATACTCTGTGCTTTTGGTTTAGCCAGGAAATTACCCCGCTTTACTTGCCAGGCCTGAGCAAACATGATCATCTAACATAACGCAGCACTGGCCAATCCGACTATGACAAAAAAAACATCCTTCAAAAGAGCCCGAACAGCATACTTAATCATGACGGTGGTATGGCAGTCAGAGGGTTTGCCCGTGTCAGGGGCAGTGATCAATTAATAGAAAAACTCGGTCTTGATTAATCAGAAATAACCTCAGCAGGAGAATAATATGAACGTAAATTGCCTTGGCTATATGGGTATAACATCTGAGCACCTGCACGCCTGGCAAGATTTCTGCTGTGGGTTTCTGGGCCTCATGAATGTCAGTGGAGATGATGATGCTCTACGCTTCAAAATGGATGACCAGGCCTGGCGTATCGCTATTGAACCAGGCGATAAAGAAGACTTGTCCTATGTCGGCTTTGATGTTCGAAATGGCAATGACCTTGCCACCATCTGTCACCAGCTGACCACCCTGGGCTATCAAGTGGAAGCAGACCAAAATCTGGCAGCATCAAGAGGTGTGGCGGTCCTTATGAAGGCCACTGATCCAGATGGCCTGCAAGTCGAACTCTACTATGGAGCCACTGAAAATTCCGAGCAGGTGTTTGTATCACCAGAAGGGGTGAGCGGCTTTATTACCGGTGATCAAGGCTTTGGTCATATCGTGTTGTACACCGGGAACGAAACTGAAAAATATCAGTTCTATACCGAAGGCCTGGGTTTTATGCTTACCGATACTATTTTAATGGGGGGCCAGCTGATGCTGACTTTCCTGCACTGCAATCCTAGACACCATACGCTGGCGCTGGTCAGCAATCCCGCTGGTAACCATCTGAATCACTTCATGCTGCAGGCCGCAAGCCTCGACGACGTGGGTTTTGCTTTTGATCGTGCCCACAACCTTGAACTGACGCTATCGACTACCCTGGGTTGTCACACCAACGACAAGATGGTGTCCTTCTATACCCAGACGCCGTCCGGCTTTGATGTTGAATATGGCTATGGTGCACGTATTGTCGATGAAAACTGGTCTGTTGCACATCACAATGCGGCGAGCACATGGGGACACAAACGCCCAACAGCAGCTAAGTGAAAATTTAATTTGTCCAACCAAAGCACTTCAGACACGTTAGAGCCCAGCAGGAACCCAGCAGGGTCAGGGACGCTACGTAAAACCCGGGTCGACAATGCCGGTATCATCATGCTGACCATATTCAGCGCCAGCTTAGGTCTGAATCAAGCCCTGGTGAAATTGGTTAACGCCGGGTTTTCGCCGATTTTCCAGGCAGGACTACGGTCTGTCTGTGCATTTTTTATTGTGCTCATGTTTGCTCTGGTTTTTAAACGAAAATTAGCTATAAAAGATGGTAGCTTACTGCCAGGCCTGACTATTGGCCTGCTATTTACTGCAGAGTTCTTCTTATTATTCACTGCCCTGGACTACACAACAGTCTCACGCGTTTCCCTGTTCTTCTACACCCAACCGTTCTGGGTTGCACTGGGGGCACACTTTCTCATCGCGGGCGAACAACTCAATCGCTACAGAATCATGGGCCTGCTGATAGCGATTGCTGGAATCACGCTCTGCCTTTTCAATGATTTGGAGTCAGCTTCGGCAGAAACCCTGATGGGTGATGTGATGTGCCTGATAGCAGCTATCTTCTGGGCCATGATTGCTTTGATGCCGAGAACCACCAGAATATCAGTGAGCACACCGGAGATGCAGCTGCTTTACCAGCTTGCTGTATCAGGAATAATTCTGACCGCTCTGGCACCGCTGCTGGAAGATCCCATCCGCAATCTCACTCCGATCATTCTCGCCGTGTTCAGCTTTCAGGTTGTTTTTATCGTTTCTATTGGCTTTATTTTCTGGTTCTGGGCCATTTCCGTTTATCCCACTTCCGACATGGCATCATTTAGTCTATTGTCACCGCTATTTGGCGTGTTCTTTGGCTGGGTCATTTTCAACGATCAGATTACCATTGAGTTTATTGTGGCCCTGTTCATGGTAACAAGTGGCATTGTGTTGAGTAATAAAAAAGTGACTTCAGCTAACTGATGCAACACGGCTCATAGAAACAGGCCACTTTGATCTCTGGTGAAAAATGAAACATCAATACCCCTTAACAATAAGCCGTGACCTTGACCTGATCGAACTCATGCCTGTGATTAAGCATCTCAATCACTGCCAAAGATCACAACCAACAGCCGCGCAGGAGAGACTCAATTGCAATTAGATATTAACTACGTTCGCGGGCAGTTCCCTGCGTTCTCAGAACCCACCTTGAACAACCAGGCCTTTTTCGAGAATGCAGGCGGCTCGTATACCTGCAAACCGGTAATCGATCGCCTGGTTCGTTTTTATCACCAGCGAAAAGTACAACCCTACGGGCCCTCTGATCCTTCCCGCCTGGGAGGAGAAGAAATGGACGAGGCAAGAAGGAAATTGGCGGCCTGGATGGGAGTAGCACAGGATGAAGTCAGCTTCGGCCCTTCAACCACACAGAACACCTATGTGCTGGCGCAGGCATTCAGGCAATACCTGAATCCGGGTGACGTGATTATTGTTACAAACCAGGATCATGAGGCCAATACCGGCCCTTGGCGACGTCTGGCAGATGCCGGTATCACTATTCGTGAATGGCAGGTAGACCCCAAAACGGGTCACCTGGATATTGAGCAATTAAGCAATCTACTGGACCAGACGGTAAAGCTGGTCTGCTTCCCGCACTGTTCCAATATTGTTGCGGAGATTAATCCGGTCGCTGAGATTGTCTCGATCATCCACGAAGCTGGCGCCCACGCCTGTGTCGATGGTGTATCTTATGCCCCTCATGGCCTTCCCAACCTGACCCGACTGAATGCCGATATTTATCTGTTTTCTTCCTACAAAACCTATGGACCCCACCAGGGCATCATGGTGATTCGTCGCAATTTGGCTGAGAAACTGCCTAATCAGGGGCATTACTTCAACGACGGTCACCTGGACAAACACTTCACGCCAGCGGGTCCGGATCATGCTCAGATTGCGGCCTCAGCAGGCATGATCGATTATTTTGACGCGCTATACCTGCACCACGCCAGCGGCCATGATAGCCCAGTAACCCGAGGTGATGTGGTTCATGACCTGATGCGCAATCATGAACGGCAGTTGCTGCAACCACTACTCGATTATTTCTCGGCACACAATCAAGCTCGCCTGTTGGGCCCGGCAGATGCTGCTATTCGCGCGCCAACCGTGACAGTCGCATTGCCCGAGCCAGCCGCAGCTATTGCAACGCGGCTGGCAAACCAGGGGATTATGGCTGCCGGGGGGGATTTTTACGGTGTACGAGTCATTCAGGCTATGGATGAAGATCCTGCTCATGGAGTACTTCGGATGAGTTTTGTCCATTACACCAGTATGGAGGAGGTCAACAAACTCATTCACGCCCTGGACAGGGAAATATAGACCAGGCACGGGTTTAGCTTAGCCTACCTCAGTACAGTTGCCAGTATAGCCCCTTGGACTAATCATTAACGACAGCTATGTCATAAACCATGCTACCTTTTACCAACTAACTTATCAGGATAAGCAGGCATGACAGAATCCATGATCGTCGCACCACAACCGGAAGCGGCCGAAGCCGGTGCTCGCATTTTAAAAAGAGGCGGCAATGCCATTGATGCGGCCATAGCCGCAGCACTGGTCCAGGGCGTGGTAGACCCGCAGATGACAGGTATAGCCGGTTTCGGTAATTGCCAGATCTTCCTGCCCGGGAAAAACGTCCATACCTGTATCGACTTCCATGGCAAGACCCCGCTGAGCGCAAGCGAAGATATGTGGGCCGATCGACTGATCAGTGAAACACGCGACGGTTTTGGCTACGTACTGCGTGATCACATCAATGATCTGGGATATCAGTCAATCACCACGCCCGGTAGCCTCATGGCTTATGCGCAAGCAGTGGAAAACTATGGCAGCTGGGACTGGCAGGATATCTGTGCCCCGGCAATCGAGTTTGCCCGCAACGGCTTTATCATCAGACCACGCGTGCATTCCTGGTGGACCAGCGGCGCCAGTCTGGGCCGCGTAGCGGTTGATCAACGTCTCAGGTTTTCACCTGCCGGCAAAGACCTGTACTTTCAGCCGGATGGGTCCCTTAAGGACATCGGCCAGAAAATCATTAACAAAGATATGGCTGATACCCTTGAACGAATTGCCCGGCACGGCCCCGATATCTTTTATCAGGGGGAAATTGCAGAGCAGATTGCCAGTGATATGGCAGAGCACGACGGGCTTTTGAGCCTGGAAGACCTGCAGAGCTACAAGACGACACAATACCAGCCAATGCAAAGTACTTATCGGGGTATGGACATCGCTACAAACCGCCCTCCTGGAGGTGGCATCATGTTACTGCAGATGATGAATATCCTGGAAAATTTTGACCTTGCCAACCTGGGTCACAACTCTGCAAATTATATTCGAACCCTGTCTGAGGCGATGAAGGCAGCGACAGCCGATAAGGAAGCCCACGTTGGAGATCCCGCTTTCGTTGATGTGCCGGTCGGCAGGCTCATTGACAAGCAATATGCTGGCGCTATAGCAGATCGCATCAAATCCGGTGAAAAAATGCATGTCGAAAGATTCAATGCTCAGCAGGAATCAAAAGATACCACCCACGTCGCCGTTATCGATGCGCGCGGTAACTGCTTCACCATGACCCATTCCCTGGGAATGCCCTCAGGCGTCATAACCAACGGCCTCGGCTTTATGTATAACGGTTGCATGGGGGTGTTCGATCCGCGTCCCGGTCGTACCGGGTCAGTGGCTCCCGGCAAGAGCCGGTTCAGTTCACTGTGCCCGACCATTGTCTTTAACAAGGGCACACCACGTATTGTATTAGGCGCTCCCGGCGGCACCCAGATAGCAATGGGTGTCCTGCAGGCCCTGCTTAACGTCATCGATTTCGGCATGTCCATGAGCGACGCCGTCGCTGCGCCGCGATTTTCTGCGACCAGCAACGTCATTGACATCATGAACCGCATTCCACAATACAGCGTTGAGCTGCTGGTAAACGAAGGTTATGAGGTTATTCGTTCACCACTTTCATTCGGCATTGCCGGCGTGCACGGCATCGAGTCAACCGCCACCGGCTTACAGGGTGGCGCGGACCCCGGTATGGATGGTATGGCACTGAGGGTGCTCACGCCCTGACCCACTTCAATCCGCTGTTAAGCTGAAGAACTGCTCAGGTTAAGTGCCCTTTCCCTTGCGCCACCTGCCTTAATAAAAAAAGGTCCGATACAACAGACCAGCATCAATGCTGCAAGAATGAAAAAAGCAATTCGATAGCTTCCTGTTGTGTCGTATATATAACCAGCCAGAGGTGAAGCCGATATTACCAGAGGTAATTCAACCAGACGCAGGATGCCATTAGCCGCCCCAAAAGACCGATTTCCAATGGCCACCGATAGCGAAAAACTGCGCAGTGGACTCATTCCGGCATAACCAAAGCCATAGATAGCGCCGGTAATCAAAGACATCACAAAACCACCTCCGGTAGCAAATAACAAAAGGGCTATAACATGAACAATTAGAGCGACCCAGATGGTTATCCTGGCACCGAGTGCATCCGCCATCCAACCCACAATGGGTTTGCCCAAGGCCGCGAACAGTGCCGTAATCGATAATACATAAGCAGCTTCACTGGCAGATAAATCAATATCTCTTAAATGGCCAAATAGATGCAGCATAGTAGCCGAATAAACGCAGCCCATGGCACCAAACATCATACCAATACTCCAAAAAGCCGGGGAGCGTAACATGCCCTGCCAGTGCCAGAGACGATCTTCAGATTCTGAAGCTAACGTTATATCTGCCTGTTTCGCTCGATAAGCATGGCCATCGCGCACTTCACCAATTTCCTCCGGGCGATCTTTGAGCAGGTAATACACCAGGGGGGTCAACAACGTCATAACGATAATGGCAAATATGATAAAACTGGGCCGCCAGCCAATTTCCTCTACCAGTGCTGTCACCAGAGGCGGCATGATGACCCCCGCCAGCGATGCACCCAGAACCCCCAGAGCGATGGCTCTACCACGCCAGTGGTCGAACCAGGAAATAATGGTTCGGTGCCAGGCCAAATTTCCCATACAACTCATACCCACACCCATACCGATGCCTACTATGAGATAGAACTGCCAAAGGGTCTGACAGATAGAAAGCAGCAGGTAGGAAAGCGTAACAATAACGATGCCAATTAATATCACTTTCTTCGGTGAAAAACTATCCAGGATCCTACCTAAAAACGGCGCCAGCAGCGCACTGGTCACAGCGGCAATGGAAAAGCCCATAGCAATGGCGAAACGGCTTCCATCGGCCAGTTCCTGCGCCAGAGATGGCAGGAAAACGCCCCGAGAATAGGAATAAAAACCAGTCCCAAGAAAAGTTAAAATGGCGCCAACGAATACAATCGTCCAGCCGTAAAAAACTCTGGGTTTGGGTTCAAATCCTGCCTGCAAGTGACATCCTTAAATCCTACATTAACGGCACTCTCGCAACCGTTGCGCCATCAGTATGCGATAAGCCTGCCCATAAGGGTAACTTTCCAGCCCAGGCAAATGAATAGCCATAAGCAGAACAACACCCCTGCACCGATATCGCTACTTAGTGTTTATGCCAGTTATCCTGGTACCCCACGGTAAAATCTGGAAGGATCTTCAAATAACCACCAAAGTGATGAAACTGATGGGTACGTCTGCAACGCTCTCCTGTGATACCTTTGAATGGGTCGAAAAACAAGACCTGTTGCGCTAATCGTTTTAACAGGCACAATCTGCTCAAAGTCCTAAGCAGCTACAGTCAACTAACCAGTAACAGGAGAAAACCATCGCTAATATCACTTATTGTCCACGCTGTGCAACCGAACTGGACCGTCGCTTTGACGGCGGTAGGCAACGTATCGCCTGCCCGGACCTCGATTGCGGTTTCATCGATTACGGTATTTTTTCAATCGGCTGCGCCGGTGTGGTACTTCGCGAACAAGCAGGCCTGATTAAGGCGCTGCTAGTTCAACGAGGGCAGGAACCTTTCGCTGGTATGTGGCAGCTCCCAGGTGGTTATGCAGAACACAATGAACCACTGACTCTGGCAGTCGAGCGCGAGGTGTTTGAAGAATCAGCAATTACCGCAACGGTGCGGGATGCCATAGGCTTCCGACACATGGCGGGTGGCATAGTAAATAACCTATATATGATATTTCGCCTGCATTATGAATCAGGCGAACCCCAGTTCGATGGCGAAGAAACAGCCGATGCCAGGTTCTGTAGCCTCGCCGAGATGAATGACATGACCGGCGTCCAAACTATAACCCGCTGGGGCATCCAGCAGGCGCTGTCCACATCATCTGGATCGGGTTTAAGTAGAGACAGCGCCGGTGAACTAAGGCCGGGCTGGCAGGTATTCGGACTGACTGACGTTGATGCCAGCGTTTGGAAACAACGGTAATCATCTGAAATAGCTGAACTGTTCGGTATCAACTGACCCCTACTTTGGGCCATGGCATTGACCATCTCATCTGGCAAAAGGTGGTCGAGATTTCTCAGCAGTGGGGGAGCCGCTACGGGTATGCTCTATGTGATAACCTAACGCGACTAGGATTACGGTCTCGTTCTCAACATGCCCAGGCAGGTCATCCTGATTTTGATATCACCCTTGCTGATACCCGGTGCCCTCATCGGTAGAATCTATCTATGCCTCACCAACCTCCACAAACTAACTCAAATTCCCATTGGAGTGTAACAGAACGGTCCACATCTCTGTCTGGCCTTTCTGCTGCTGCTTTCCCTTGCATTCAATCGCAGCCGAATCCTTTATGTCGCCATACTGATAACACTTCTAACGGGAATTCCGATCTCAACATTCCCGGAAGCATTCAGTAGCTTAATTACCTACGTCCTGTTTCCTGCCAACTTCATACTGATCCTGTTCCACAGGGAACGAGGTGTTTTCACGTCAATGGGACTCTGGTGGCAAGCACCTCCATGATGCCAGTTACTTTCTCGAAGAGGTCAGAAAGTCCATTCAGGACTATGAGATGGTTATT
>NZUN01000114.1 GCA_002697205.1 Gammaproteobacteria bacterium | reverse complement strand
CTTCTTTTCGCAAAAAATCTCAATCAGGATACTTTTGAAATCTCGGAAAACACTATCTAAAATAACTATTCGCAATGGGTTGAGGTTGGGCAGGTTAAAAAAGTCTCCTGTTTGATGCCTACCGGGTGTAAGCCCAGTTGCCCAGCATCATGACAGTCATTGACCCATGACATGAATACCACACCACACTTCCTTAAATCTGAGTGAGTATCAGCAATTAGCATACTTGACCAGTTTTCGGGAAATGCGGGTTATACGCCCTATTCTCATCTTAGGGTCGGTTCATTACACGAAGATATTTAAGTTTGGTTTTACCTTTGTTGTGCACGCGATGAAAGACCCCTGCTTGCACAGTGACGATATCTTGCGCATTTACTTCGTATAACTCTTCTTGTTCGCCCTGCCCTTCGTCAGGATGTCGCAGATAAATCTCACCTGAACCTTGCGTAAAAAAGAAAATTTCATCTTGTAAAAGATGTTTGTGTCCGGCAGTTTGTTTGCCTGGGAAAAGATGAGTACTGCTGAGGAGAAGATTTTCACCAACATAGTTATCCTTGACTGTGTAATTGTCGTTTTCTTTGCTGATGTGCCCACCAATGTCGTCAAATTCATCTTTCATTGTCTGTGTCCTTCTTTTTAAACTTCTTGCGATGCAATTTTGCCTAAAGTCTGTTGGATATGATATCCGCACCTGCTAAAACCGACCAAATAAATTCAAGTTGATCTACCGGAAGACCCCGCTCATTCAGAAACAAACGATGACGGAGATACACCAGAAGACACAAAGGACGACCGGTCCTATTTACGTCCCCTGATCTATCGCCTTCAAATACTCAGTAAATGTATCTGCCGCATATTGAAGAAACCCTTGAAGCGGCAGAGGATCGAGGATCGAAACTCGATGTAACGATTGTAAGGCTTTTAGTTCAACCTGTTTGATCGACAATAATTCCATCGGTACGCTATGCTGCAGTGCCCAGTTAACACTTAGCTTTCACAAAGCGTTCTTTATTTTCTGCCGGTCTGCTCTGTCCCAACCCAGTATATACAACCCTGCCAGCGTAAGACCTGCCAGCCAGACGGTTTCCAAACTCATCAGAGCAACCGGGCCCCAACCTAGTGCCATCAGGTTTTGCAAGTTTGACTTCAGCCCGACTGCGGCAATATTATTCAATGGGCATTACAACACCAGACAGAATTACTGACACATCAAGACATGCACCAACCGTGTGGAGCCGCCTGTTTCTTGCCTGCGCACCGCTGGTGCTAGCAACGCGAAGCACCTGGTCTGCTTTTCATGTCCGGTACTGCGGCAGGGCTTTAAGCAACGCAGGATCAGCATTACAAAACGGATATACTGGACAATGGTAAGACTGACCGATCTCCCCGACTACGAACGCGAGCATCTACTGTCAAAAGCCCAGCCTCCTCTGGGACCACCAGCATGGACCCATCTCACGAAAGATCTAGCTGAACTACGCGTAGCGCTTATCACCACGGCAGGCCTGCATTTTCGGGATGATCCTGCTTTTGAATTCATTGATTCAACCTTCAGGCCGATTTCAGGTAATGAAGATGCCAATAACCTTGTTATGTCGCACAGTTCTGTCAACTTTGACAAAACCGGGTTCACCGAAGACGTGAACCTGGTCTTTCCTATTGATCGATTCCGCGAATTGGAAGCTGAAGGCAGGATCGGATCCCTGGCAGATGTTCACTACAGTTTTATGGGCGCAGGCCTGAATCCGGGTGCCTTTAAGCAAAGCGCATCCCAGGTTGCCGGTCTCCTCAAACAAGACAAGGTCGACGCCGTATTCCTGACCCCTGTCTGACCCAATTGCACGCGCGCCGTGTGTGCGCTCAGCTACTTCCTCGAATGGGCAGGCCTTATGACCACCGGTATCAGCCTGGTGCGAGAGAACACAATGAGTATGCAGCCTCCCCGTGCGCTCTGGGTAAGCTTTCCGCTCGGTCGCCCACTCGGAAAACCTGATGATGCCGGGTTTCAACATAAGGTGATTGATGCTGCTCTCAACCTATTAACAAAACCAAGTGGCCCGGTCCTCGCCGATTACCCGGAAGACGCCCCTCTGGTAGCTCTTAGTGACGCACCCGCCTGCCCTGTGTCCTTCAGCAAACCAGCCAAAGACAGCGAATCCTGGAAGGCAGCATTGCTTGCTGAATTGCAAACCCTGACACCCTGGTATGATCTGGGAAGACGCAGACGAGCCGGACGCTCCCTAGTCGGCGTGTCAGGTTTTTCCATGGCTGAGAACATTGGCAAACTGGCCGACCTGCTCGACAACGAAACGCTACCAGTCGCTGAACTCAACTGGTTCAAATGCGCCATAGAAGATGCCAAAGTTTTCTATATCGAAGCCCTGACTGCTCAACCAGGTCACTACAATCAGGACCAGATTGAGACCCTATTCTGGCAAGAGACTACCCTGGGTACTGTGCTCCTCAAATTCAATGACATGTTTTTGGCCCACACTGAACTGTCCTACATGGCCAGAATCATTGCTCCAAGAAAGGTTTTAACATGAACGACGCAAACCACCGGAATCTATCATGAACATCGACCCCATCAGAGAGAACTTTGTCGCCGAGATATCAGACATCGACATTAGGTCATTCACTAATGACGAGTTTGATCAAATTCATGAAGCCTGGCTCACCTACGGCGTACTCCGCATTCCTGGGCAACAGATCAATGAAGACGAGCTACAGGCATTCAGCTCTCGATTTGGTCCATTGGAAGAAATTCCGATGGGCCGCTTGCCGGAATCAGAACGAGCCAAGATCAAAAACCGTTATGTCACCCAGCTCTCAAACATCATCCAGGACGGCAAACCCATCGGCGGGCTCGGCAATGCGGAAGCCAGCTGGCATTCCGATATGACCTACGTCGATAACCCGCCTCCCGCCAGTATCCTGCTTGGTATCGAGATACCAGACGAAGGCGGCGATACTTATTTTTCTGATCAGAACGCTGCTCTTACCGCGATCCCGGTTGAGCTTGCGACTCGCCTGAAAGACTTTTCCATCAAGCACAATGCCGCACATACAAGCATCGGCAAACTTCGACCCGGCTTTGCACCCTTCGATGACCCTCGGAACGCGCCCGGCGCAAAGCACCCCGTTATTATCACCCATCCTGAAACTGGCAAGCAGGCGCTGTACCTGGGACGCCGAGAATGGGCCTACATGCCGGGGCTTGAACTTGCGGAGAGCGAAGCACTGCTGGACGAAATCTGGTCTTATGCAGCTCTAACCGAAAACGTCTGGCAACAACAATGGCAGCCCTTTGACCTGATCATCTGGGANAACCGTCGGGTGTTACATCGNCGCGATAATTTTGACCAGAATGCGCGCCGGTTGATGAAACGCTGCCAGGTGCTAACCCGGTTGTAATAGCTATTCAANCGGACTGGCTAGAGTNGCAATACCAGTGCGACATTCTGTGCAACCGAGGCCATTAGAACCAACACCAGTAACACTGCAATAGGCGGGCGAATCGACGTGCTCATCATGATGCGTGTCGGGTAGGAGATCGTCCGCGCGATCGCAGCCAGTTTATAGATGTGCGCATCGGCAAAGCCTGGGTCGACAATCAGCTCGACCAGGTCCCTGCGGCTTTTGTAACGCATCATCCCAGTCANGCCAAANCTCTCATTGTTGTCGGCATTCCAGCTGTCGATATTACCACCCACCGTTCTTGCCTGGAAAACGGGGTGACCGCCNCGCTTTAGCAGCGCCAAGGCAAAAGGGCCAAAATATTCTCCAACCAACTTCGNNGCGCTCATCTTTTCACCNGATAGGGGGTGGNCAACCTTCGCCTGATGAAGCTGAACGAGATTAAGCATGACAAACTCGCCTCCATCGTCTTGTTCAAGAAACTCGCGGAAAATTTCNGCNTCTGTGTGCTCACTGCCTTNGATCTGATTNAAGGACACCATGAAAGCATCGACTTCCTCAGNTGTTATNGGGCCACGCCAATTGAAGTACCAAAACGAAAATATCGCGTAANCTATCGGCACCAGTATCCAGATTTTCCACATCATATTAGAATCCTTTCATTTCCTTGCCCTGTATAAANTCACNCATCATCGTAGCGAGTTCGGGCCCGCTATCTTCCTGTACAATATCGTCCTGTAGAAAATGTACCTGCACCCNTGATCGCACCAGCTATGCATTCAAGACAAAGTGAATTACATCGACAAATGCAGCTGGCCGACCCCGCTGAATGGAAGACATTGAGGAAATCAACATCAATAACTTGTTTCGCTTTCGCGGCTGAAATGTCGACCCAATGCTTGTCTGATGTTGCTGTCACTGCTGGCACCAACAGTCGCTTTATTTTTAGGTCCCATGCTCTGCCCGTCTACCGCCGGTCCCTCACTTAGGCCAGTGGATATACTCATCGCCTGGTACTAAGGTTTCCGTCCGGGTTTTGTCTCTCGCCACTGACATCTCTGCCACATACGGATAAAGTGGTTTTCGAGCAGTTGCCTGGTGCGCATCCGATAGCGCCATTCATTCTCCAAGAATGTGTACCCGTCAATCCAGGCTTTCCACGGCGCAATCGCTGTACCGCGTCTAACCCTGCCCTGCGTTAATCAAAGCTAGGAAGGCAATAACAGCAATTCACATCCTGTACCTGCCAGGATATCGTTAACCTGATGCTGCTCATCATCATTGAGCTTCTGATATTCCTCTTTGATCCACTGCAGGCAACGGCCCTGGTAGGGAAAGGCCGGCTGCTGCCAGGGTTTCCCGTCAATTGTAGTTTCCATTTGCGGCTCGCCGGCCTGCAATGCTCTGGCATTGGCCAGCAGCGCCGGCACATAAACTCTGCCAATTTCGGCGAGCAGATCACCCAGCATTTCTTTTACCGCGCCCCTTGAAATCCAGCCGTCTTGCTCGCAGGCCTGCCCACTGAGATCATCGACAACATCTGTCCAGGCGAATACCCGGGGGGCCTGCTCCAGGCAGATTGTCATAGGTGTTGGATCGAACTTCGCCAACTGGGTCAGCTGCGCATAAATGCCGAAGTCAGCTGAAGCGGGTCGATCACCAAACACATATGGCTGTCGCATGACCAGTCTATTCATGATGTCCAGAAAACGAAGGTAGCTGGCCTCTATGACCGGCGCCGTCAGATCATTAGAACCAACCACATAGAGTCTTGAAATCTGCCTTTTAGCAACAAACTCAGCTGCATTGCGATGCTGCTCATCATCCATCTGCAGTCCTCGCCAGAGCGGCAGAATATCACCTGCCTTTCTAATATCGGCATCGTAATACCAGCGATAGTGGAACATCGATTTAGTCAGCCATTCGTCGGCATAGTCCTCGACCAGGTAGTTGATGAATCCCAGCACCGGATCAGTGGGCAAGGTTTCTCTACCCGTGAAAGCCTGCTCAAAGCGTCGAATCAGCGGCGTCGAATCAACGACGGCCTCTACCTCACCTTGCTCATTGGGCAGATAAAAGGTTGGCAGAAGGTCAACCTTGGGTGTAGGCAATCCCATCTTCCGAATCGAGTGATCGCCGATCAGCAATTCATAACTGATATGGCGATAGCGCATGTAAGCCAGCATCTTGCGGGTATAGGGTGATCCGGGCGCGCCTTTCAGGCGAAGTGGTTGGGTCAGGGGCATACTGGCATTCTCTTTCCGAATTTACTTTATAATAATGCCTTACATTAATTTCTGCAATCTGATAACTTTAAATTTTAAATTGCTTATTAACAAAAACAAGAAGGTAATCGACCGTGTTTAAAGTTCTCCTGCGCACTGTCGCAGCACTGACTGTTCTGGTGATTACAGTATTCTGTTTTGTCTTCTTTTCACCACGCCCACCGTTAACGATTGATCCTGAAACGCTCAAAGGTGATGGCAGCACAATAAACTACTGCCAATTACCTGTTCTCGATGGCAGTGGAAAAATGGCAGCAGATATTGCCAAAGGCAACACTCCGGGATGCAGTTACGGTCACTTTCCTCTGCCAATTTTGCGGGAATGCACTGAGCCGCTGCCCGAAGGTGCCGCTGACATTCGTGGACTCTGGATCGGCGTAACAGGCCATATCGGCCATGTGGAACGCGTCGAGCAATGCGGCTCACGCACGATTGTCACCAGCAGCGGTCTTATTCACGACAGTGGTCCCAACAGCACGGCCGGGCTCAACTCCAACGATACTGAAGGCGGCGTCCTGTTCACATTGGGCAACCAGGAATTCTGTCCGAGAACCTCTGCGAGTATGACCTGGAATAACGGCGTGCTCGATTTCCATGTGCTGGGCTGGGGCCCGCTCGTGGTGCGGCGCTATAGGGACGGTGATCAAATGGTATGGGAATACGTCGATGGCAGCGTAACCCGAATGGATCGAATCTGTGCGCTACCCGATGCGCACAGGATTCCAAAACCCCGAGGTCGAAGGATCTCATTTTTTTCAGGATAAGAACTTAACATCCTGATAAGGAGACATAGCGGACATGTTAATACTTAGAACCCCAGACGACCGATTTGCTGACCTCGCTGACTATCCTTTTTCACCAAACTACACCGTAGTTCAAACCGAGGACGGCAGCGATCTACGCATACACCACTTGGATGAAGGACCCAGACAAGGCCCATTAGTGCTTTGTATGCACGGCCAACCCGTGTGGAGTTACCTGTATCGAAAGATGATCCCTTACCTTACGGCTGCCGGCATGCGTGTTATCGCCCCTGACCTGCCCGGCTACGGCAAGTCAGACAAACCCGCAGCGCGGGAAGATTACAGCTATGAACGTCAGGTCGAATGGATGGGAAAATGGCTAGAGAAGAACAATTTTTCCAATATCACATTTTTTGGCCAGGACTGGGGCGGGCTGATTGGACTGCGCCTGGTGGTCAATCACGCAGACAGGTTTGACCGTGTAGTTATCGCCAACACCGGCCTGCCGTATAGCCCGGATGTGCCTGCTGAAGTGGTCAAAGAAGTCGAAGACTTCTGGGCGAACTCGCCAACACCCAGTCTAGTCCAGATGCAACGCGCGCTGAGTCAGATGGCCGGCAATCAGGCAACAAAGTTCGCCTATTGGCAGAAGTTCTGCTGGGAAACCGAAGACATGCCGATAGGTTTCATGATGTCCATGACAATGGAACAACGCTCGAACCTGGTCACGGCATTTAAATTCATGCTTCATGCCGCCGGTATACATTCGCCGATGCCAAGCTCACTTGCCAAAGCCTATGACGCACCCTTCCCTAGTGCCCGTTTCAAAATGGGTCCGCGCGCGATGCCGAGTCAGGTACCCACCTTACCCACTTCACCGTCGCTTACAGCACAGCGCAAAGCCTGGGAATTTTTCGACACCTTCGAGAAACCTTTCCTTTGTGCCTTTGCTGATAACGATCCGGTAACTGCCGGCGCAGCAGAACAATTCATCAGGCGCGTACCCGGCACAAAGGGTTTGCCACACACCACCATCAAAAGGGGTGGGCATTTCGTGCAGGAGAACGCGCCGGAACAGGTATCACAGGTCATCATTGATTTGATTCGAAGTACTTAGCAAATAATATTCGGCTGGCAACACTCTTAACCACTATCGATCACGCTGGGGGCAATCGTTATTGGAACTTCCCTGGGTTAGGCCGGGCTTAATTCACTAATTTTTTCCTAGCTGCCCTGCTGCGCCCGCCACAACAACACATCCAGTCGATATCATGCCCGAAAAACGGTTCGCCCTTGTAGACGCTCCCCAGTGCCCATCCTTAACACCCGCAATCCGGTTAACCCAAATGCAGGATTCGAGGTGCTCTACATCGGCGAACATAGGCTCATCCAGGTCCACGAGGTTAAGCCCGAGCCTGCCGGTCGACCCATTGCTGTATTTGGCGCTGCAAGTTCGAGCAAACACACTTGCAGGTATGCACCACTCTTTCAACGATATTATTGATAGAGTAATTCAGTGGGAAGCAAGACTCGTGGACTGAGGGTACTACGAATTATCTTGATCTTTAAACTGGCGAACGAGTACGGTTCACATCTTTGGCTCTTGAGATATTTGCAGCTTGCGCGGCGACTTTAGAATCTGCAAAATTCAGCGGTGATAAGGTTGACACAGTCGGGGCGGTAAAGTGAGTGAGTCATTCACCATCTGCTGGGGAATAAGGGTATTCAAGAATACTGGGAAATGAGCAGAAGCAAAATAATGGCTATCGACTTCGCACGAGAAGTTAAGGTTATTCTAGAGGTTTCTAAAAGCGAAAATTCGGACATTCCTAGACCTCTTCCATTTCATATGCCATCAGTGGAAACTTAATGCGAGATTCAATGTTTTTTTAAACACTTAACAATCATTGGAGATGTGCGACGCGCTCTTTGTGGCAGCACCCTGCTTATCATAGCTGGGGACCGCCTAGGTACATCACCGATCCTGTCGTAATTCAAAAGATCCTCGATCACATAAGGACGGCACGGTGCCCTAAACTTGAGAGAAAATCAGCATTTACTGCACTTGACCGTTCTTCCTACAATGTGGTCTATTGCTATATCTTCAAAATCTAACTAATAGGTTGGAGTGGTTTAGATGAGCAACTTTTGGAAGAGGTTCAAACACCGCAATGTTGCGAAGGTTGCCGCTGCTTATGCTGCATTGAGCTGGTTCTTGCTCCAAGCTCAAGAAGCAATTTTACCAACCATTGGAGCGCCAACATGGGTCGCACAAACCATTCTATTCCTGATGCTAGTCGGCTTCCCAATTGCTTGCCTTATCGCATGGGCGTCAGACGTAAATGTAAAATACGAAAACCTTAGCGAATTAGAAGAAAAGGAAAGAAAAACCCAGCCGCAAGCGCCTCTCTCAAAGAGAACATTGCTCTTGGGGGGATTACCCATTATTTGCCTCATAGCTCTCTTTGCTTTCTACATATCTCCATATATTTTTGACTTTGACCCTGAAAACCAAGGCCAGACCTCCGCTAACAGAGCAGCTAGTATGGGCCGGAATATATCTCAAAGCGCCAGATTTGAGCTTAATCTAGGCCGCACAGGCACAAGTGAATGGGGTCTGACTACTGAAATCGCGATATCCCCTAATG
>NZUN01000113.1 GCA_002697205.1 Gammaproteobacteria bacterium | reverse complement strand
CTCGCAGTCTTTTATCTCACGAATCTTACACCAGCGGCGACGATAATCCTCAATCAGAAAATCCCACTCATCGTACAGGTAAGTCCTATCCGGCTTGTTTCGTCTGGAAAATTGCGCCAGGGCCTCTTGCAGACCAGACATTTTATCAGACTCTGATTGGGCCTCATCACTACTGGCAATATCGGGCTTTTCATCCAGGTCGGTCATCATCATGCCCTGCTCAGGATCAACATCACCTCTCTTCATTTCCTCAATTTCGAGCCCAGCCGGGTCTATCTTCATAGCAAGCTGAAGCAAATCTTCACCTTCTGTAAGCTGTACGGCGCCTTCTATTTCAAACAAGGGAAGATTTACCAGGGCGCCGTCAATATCCAGAGTGCGACGATAATCCATAACGATATCGGAGACCACGACAGTTGACATCTTGTCAGCGAGCAGTGAATAGAGATCATCAAGCACCGCCAGCGTATCAAAGACGGTACTGCAGGCATCACGCAGGG
Organism: Gammaproteobacteria bacterium; assembly: GCA_002697205.1. Classification (GTDB taxonomy): domain Bacteria; phylum Pseudomonadota; class Gammaproteobacteria; order Pseudomonadales; family Azotimanducaceae; genus UBA9926. The sequence continues at coordinate 12,009 of NZUN01000113.1, read as the reverse complement.
ATTCCAGCCGTTGAACCATAAAGGCACTTTCAGGTTCACGGGCATCGGCTGGCTCATCCAGGGTAGTCAGTAGCATCTGCTCAAACAGATCCGGTGGCCCGGTCAATCCAGTCCGCAGCGATTCTCCCAGAGATTGCTTTAGCAACCCATAACCCCGAGCCGTACCGGGAAATTCTGCCTGCCAGCGCCAATCGATTCGGGCTGCCTCAATCCTGGCAAACAAGGCCGCCGCAAGCCTGGGCTGAGGATAAGTTGAGATGGCCTGGTCAATCTCCCGCAGTGCCTTAAGCGTCCCCCACTGGTGATAGCCCAGTTGATGCAAAACGGCATGTTTATAAAACAGGAAATTTGCTTCTTTGCTACTGAACTGATTTACCTTACCTGGCAGGATAATGGTTAAACCATCAAAACCAGATTGAAAACGATAGTCCGCGCCTTGTTCCTGAGGTTCATCCTCAGCGCTGAGAATGGCCCATCGAAAACCTGCCATGGCTTCGGCATAAAGTTGCAAGATTCGCTTACAACTATCAAAATTAACCTGGCCCCGTAGAACTTCCAGATAATCCGTGGCTGCTGCGGATTCAAGACTAAAAAACGCTTCCAGGCGCTTTCTTTCACCAGCAAACAGGTCATGACCTTTACTGATCCAGTTTCTGATGACATCGGGCTGATCAACTGGTAGATCAACATATTTTGAAAGGAAACAGGCCGCTATCGTCGTGTCCGTGAATTCATACATCAGCAAGCGGATTAAGGCATCCCTGATCACCCTTGGCGGTGACACCACCAAGGCCTGCAGCAATGGCTTTAGATCCTGTGCTGAACCAGCAAAGTGACTGAACACCGCTTGCCATTGACATAAATCCTGGTTGCTTAGATTTTTCCTCAGCAAGGGCAGTTCATCCAGATAATCAGCCCAGGAAGCTTTCGAGCTGAGGCTCATCTCATGCAGGTCAATCAAAGGCAGAGGCTCCAGTTCAGTTTTCAGGAACATCAGAAACGCCTGCCGGTTTCTATACAGGCTCATCCGGCCGAGTTCGCACCATGCTGTGAACGCCTGGGCTGTCACCGCCAGGGCTAATTGTGAGGCTACCGTAAAAAAATTCGCCAGAAGCTGATTCGCATGCTGGTGACTCGATTTCACGTCCTGACCCAGCGCTTCAAGGCAGGCCATTTTTTCACTGCATTGCTGATCCTTTAACAGCAGGTGAATACCTTGCAGATAACTGATTGCTGGATCTGAGCTGAATTCTGACAGCGACACGGCATATTCGCAGCGCTGCATCAAACCATCAAAACCCAAAGACTCAAACAGGAAAGCCGATGTGCTCATAAATGCACAAGCCGCTTCCCAGCCATGCCATCCTGATTGCGCCAGGACCAAGGCCTGTTCGCTCCAAATAGTGATCTGGTTATCGGTCAACGGCAACAGCTCAGAGACTTCCTCATAAATCTCGCCTGCCTGACGGTTTATTAAAAACAGCCTCTGACCAACCGATGCTCCTTCAACCACAGGATTAGCTGCCAGAATCAGGAAAAATGGAAGTGACCACTTCATGCATGGCGGTTTGGACTTCAACATCATCCGATACGGCACGACTGATCGCCACAGTACACGCCCGATCAGGCGTTACTCCCTGGCTGATAAGCTGGCCCGCATAGATCAATAACCTGGTACTGACACCCTCATCAAAACCATGCTGTCTGAGGTTTCGTATACGCGCACCCAGCGTTGCTAAAGACGCTGCAAGGCTAATATCAACCCCGCTTTCGTGAGCAATGATATCGGCTTCGGTAGATTCTCCGGGATAATCAAAATCAATCGCGATAAAACGTTGCCTTGTGCTGGTTTTCAAATCCTTTAACAGATTCTGGTAACCCGGATTATAGGAAATAATCAACAAGAAATTAGCATGAGCATCCAGGATTAAACCCTGTTTTTCTACTGGCAGAATTCGACGATGATCGGTTAACGAGTGGATCAATACGGTTGAGTCTTTGCGAGCTTCGACAATTTCATCCAGATAGCAGATTGCACCTTCTTTTACAGCCCGGGTTAAGGGTCCATCCTGCCAGACGGTCTCATCTCCCTGCAGCAAGAATCGACCTACCAGATCCGTTGCCGACAGATCCTCGTGACAGGCAACTGTTTGCAGGGGATATTGAACTGCCTGGCGATCCATAACAGCATCCTGGCCNCGGTAAATTCGATGTGTCATGTATTCTACAAATCGAGTNTTGCCACAGCCTGTNGGGCCTTTCAGAAGAACCGGTAGGCGCTGCTGATAGGCAGCAAGGAAAAGCGCTACTTCATCTCCAACCGGCAGGTAAAAAGGCTCGTTCTGNAGTGACGAGGAAGTCGTCTGTAAACTGTTCATCGCTATTCTCCCATCCATTGAGGCTTTCGTTTTTCCAGGAATGCGGCAACACCNTCACCATAATCCTTCATTTGGGTCATCTCAGATAACAATCGTTCACTTTCTGTCACAGCTGCCGCAACATCGCGATGCTGATCATGATAAATCTGTTTTTTGGTCATCTTCAGCGATGTAGGTGAGTTTTCATGAATCATATNTAGCACGTAGGCTCGAGTCTCTTGGATCANCANATCCGNGTCGATTAAGCGATTAATCAGTCCCANTTCCAGGGCTTCATCTGANCTGAACTTCCGCGAGGACAACAACAGGTCATTGGCTCGAGTCAGGCCAATGAGCCGCGGTAACAACCAGGACAAACCNTACTCAGCAGGAAGATTCAATTTACCATGAGCCGTAGTTAGCTTCACACCCGGAACCGCAAAGCGAATATCAGCGTAGCAGGCAAGTACCAGGCCGACNCCTGCCNCCGGCCCATTGATCATAGCCACCACTGGTTTGGTTAATCCAAAATGATAGGAAAAACTTGCATCNAACTCGGGCCTTACACCGAACCCAGGTAGCGCCAATGGATCNGGTGTGCCTGGGTCATATCCGCCTTTTTCTACATGGCCTTGCAGAGCCCTCGCATCGGCGCCGACACAGAAACCCGCTCCCGAACCTGTCACTATGATGGCTCTGACTTCCCCGTCCTGTTCCGCCTGAAGTAATGCCCATCTATACTCAGTATGCATGCGTCCAGTCCAGGCATTCANGCGCTTAGGTCGATTAAGCGTAATCGTAGCAATGTTGTCCTCCACCTTATAAAGCAGCACTTTAAGATCCATCCATAAATTCCTTCAGTATCTGAGTTAATTCCACTTTGTGATCCATGAAAAAATGATCAGCNCCCGCAATAATTCTTATTTTTTCTGATCCGAAAGTCTTNCTGANGGCATCAATATTCATATACGAATCCTGATCACCTAATACNACTACGATATCTGACTGCTTCTGTCTTTCACTGAGCACCATCACCTGGCGGAGCGGCGGCGCAATGAGGATCAAGGTCTGCACATCAAGCTCTGCTGATGCTGCTAAAGCCATACTGGCACCAAAGGAGTACCCACCGAGAATGGATACNGGATTACCTTCCTGTTCAAGCCAGTTGCAGGCACTGATTACATCATCAGTTTCCCCTTGNCCTGCATCATGGCTTCCCTGGGAGTCTCCNACACCACGGAAATTAAAGCGCATACAGACGTTACTAAACTGGCTGACGGCATCTGCCAGGATAGCCACTACCTGATCATCCAGGCTGCCACCATAAAGNGGATGAGGATGACAGCATAACGCTGTTCCAGCATCGCAGCTACCTTGTGTCAGCCTGGCCTCCAGCAATCCTGCTGTACCCGGAAGCATCACTTTACTCATTGCTGTGTCCTTATGTCACCGAGGTGATGATAACATCCGTTCAACTGTGTGTGGGCCCTCAAAACANCACTCAAAACGAATCTTTTCTGCAAACCGGGCTAAATGGGTTGCTTATCCCCGCCCCGCTGCTCATTATTCCATTCATGAAGCACCTGTTCTATTTCCTGTTAGCGATACCGATCTGTGAGATCCTGATATTACTTGAACTGGGCGCCTATCTGAGCACCTTTGATATAATTCTGCTCATCATCGGGACGGCCGCAATTGGCTTGTTCCTGGTCAGACGTGCAGGCCTGAATACACTGATCAAGGGACAAAACAAACTCAGTAAAGGAGAAATTCCACAGGTCGAAGTGATAGAGGGTTTACTGCTTCTCGTGACTGGTGCATTGCTATTAACACCGGGTCTAATTACTGACAGCGTAGGCTTTCTGATTCTCATACCCGCTATCAGGAAAGCACTGGCACAATACGCTTTGAGCAGGATCATACCCAATATCATCAGTAAAAATCCCGNGGCGGNCTCAACAACTCAGCAGCGATCCTCTACAACCATNCTCGAAGGCGAGTTTGATCCNATAGAGCCGGCCNCCCCTGCTACGCAAGACACCCGACCAGCCAGGGAAGAATAATGCGCCAGAAACCGCGTGACCTTAGCATCGATAGCGACTGGCTTCTTTCCNAAACCGAGCAGTTCTGGGAAGAACGAATCATAGACAGCCTGTGCGACTATATCGCTATCCCCAACTTATCACCTTCCTTTGACAAGCAATGGCACAACAACGGCTACATGCACGCAGCCGTCAACCACGTCAAAGNCTGGATCGATAAACAAGATGTTCAGGGCCTTGAAATTACCNTTCACGAAATCCCTGGACTAACCCCGACNCTGGTAGCNGAACTGCCAGGGCAATTAGACGATACTATCCTGCTGTATGGGCATCTTGACAAACAACCGGAATTCNCAGGTTGGCANGAAGNTCTGGCCCCNTGGAANCCCGTCCGCAGGGGGGACAAGCTATTTGGCCGCGGTGGCGCAGATGATGGTTACGCTGTCTATGCGGCCATCTGTGCTGTAAAACTCTTGTTAACNCTGAACCGNCCCTTACCTCGNATAGTAATACTAATAGAATGCTCGGAGGAAAGTGGCAGNCCTGACCTGCTTGCTTATATGNATGCCCTGGATCCNGTGATTGGCAAGCCCAGCCTGGTNTTTGCNTTAGACTCTACCTGCGGTAATTACCAGCANCTNTGGGTTACCACNTCCTTACGNGGCATCATCACCGGNGAACTGANCGTTACTGTGCTCAACCAGGCNGCACANTCGGGCGCAGCGGGGGGCATCGTACCATCNAGTTTTCGTATACTGCGCCAGGTTATCTCGCGCCTTGAAGACGAACAGACAGGATTGATCACGCCGGACTTCCTGCAGGANCAGATACCAGCCCAGCGCAGNAAAGAGGCCGAACTGGCGGGAGNAGTGCTCAAAGATCAATTCTCACACCTGTTTGATCAGGTCGCCCAACCAATATCAACNGACCCNACCGAATTAATACTCAACAATACCTGGCTTTCTGCNCTCGAAATAACTGGTATGGATGGACTTCCTGNNGTGGNCAAAGCAGGTAATGTGCTCAGAGCATTCACCAAAGTTAAATTAGCACTACGCCTGCCACCAACNATCAACGCGACTCNAGCCCTTGAAAAACTATCAAGCCTGCTGGAATCACANGCCCCTCATTCAGCCAGAATCACCTTTGTTGCTGATCTCCCCAATCCCGGCTGGCAGGCNCCTCCNNAACAGCCAGAGCTGACTGCTGCATTGCATCGNGCTTCCAACGCTTTTTTTGGCTTACCGGCTATGTCCATGGGTTGNGGTGGCAGCATCCCATTTATGGAGGCGCTGNCAAGCAGGNTACCGGATGCTCAATTCGTCGTAACAGGCGTTCTGGGCCCCATGTCCAATGCCCATGGCCCNAACGAATTTCTGCACNTTCCTACCGCAAANAAAATCACAGCGAGTGTCATATCCATTATCTGTGACTGGTCCGAGAAGGCCGGCGAGCNAAACTAGCANCTGGTNGCGAAAGGGCAAATCTAACCACANANGCAAGGTAATCACCTGTGTTTTGTGTAGCNTTAGAGACCCAATACCTGCTTGGCAATAATATTATGCTGGACCTCACTGGTGCCGCCCGCAATGGTATAGCCGCGATGATGAAACATGGCACTGGCTATCATNTCTGAAGAATCTGAGCACACCGGTACTGGATCATCTGGCCTTGAAACTGAGTCCAGTGGCAAACCACAATAGGCGATCACCTCATACAGCAGACGATCTAATTCCTGCACCAATTGGCTGCCCAGNAGTTTCAGCATGGATGGCTCAGCGCCGATACTCAAACCCGAATCAAAGCGACCCAGTAATCTTGATGCCATTGCTTCTAACCCACNCAGGCGAATTTCCAGCGCANCCAGGCGCTTGAAAAAANCAGCTTCGAGGACGATGTCAACTTGTTNAGNAGAGGCTAACAATTCATGCAGCCTGGATAGAATACGTTTGTTTTCAGCGACCCTGGANACCATAAACCGCTCATTACCCAGCAAATTTTTGGCCACTGTCCAGCCTTGGTTTTCATCACCAAGACGGTTATGNCGAGGGACCCGCACATCGCTAAAAAAAACCTGGTTCCAAAGTCGTTTGCCATTAAAGGCAAGCAAAGGCCNAACTTCAATCCCAGGCGTATTCATATCGATCAGCAAGAANCTGATCCCNAGCTGTTTCTTGGCTGCCGGGTCTGTTCGCACCAGAGCGAATATATAGTCAGCNTGCTCGGCTGCTGAAGTCCATATTTTAGANCCATTAACTAAATAGCTGTCACCTTCCAGNGCTGCCCTCATCTGCAAAGATGCCANGTCAGAACCCGATTGAGGCTCAGAATANCCCTGGCACCAGTTGATCTCAGCATTGAGGATNTTTGGCAGGAAAAANTCTTTCTGCTGTTTGCTGCCATATCGGATTATCGCCGGCCCCACCATATTAAAACCAAAGCCTTCTAATTCNGGCGCATTGTGNGTTTTCATCTCTACCTCGAACAATTGCCGNCTCGCCATTGTCCAGCCTGTACCTCCNTATTCAACCGGCCAATTGGGCGCTGCCCAGCCTTGCTTAAAAAGCTTTCGAGTCCAGTCTTTCTGAATCGTTTTAGGGACAGGCANGGAATAACGCACTAAATCACTGNCNGCCTGGGATAANTTCNGAGACAAAAACCCTCGCACTTCATCCCTGAATTGAATATCTGAAGTAGANAATTGATGCTGCATAACAAGCCCTCTCTCGCTTGAAAGAAGAAGATAACNAAGCTGTGAAAAAAGGGCAAATAAAGAATTNCATCGANATCGTCCTGGCACCNCNCCGAATNCTGCCNANCTGACTCTAAAACCGCTGGATATTCANAATCGGGCAGNTTTCAGGCTAGCACTAACCTTAAGGTTNCGGNTGCTGAAAGCAATACNGAAAACANGCCNAATGATGCTTACCAGCCTGCTAAAATCAGGGAANTACCCTTGCGACAGACTCAATGAAAGCAATGCNGCCNCATTCAACAGCCNTTGCNGATCGGTGTTCNCCGATNGNGTTCGCCNATANGAATCNGCTGAATCGCTAGTCNAGCGCTAAAATGTGCACAGGACACGGCAGCACGAGTTCCGCTACTGGNAGGGAACTTAACCGACCTGATTGNGTNTCCCGNTTCAACAGGATTAAGCGATTGTCATCTCGACTGGCAANGANTAAATAGCCAGGAACCAGCAAGAAGTGCCTTGGGTGCCGCCCATGTGCAGACACCACCTGCAATTGCGAAAGCTTGCCTTCAACCNCAGAAAATACTGCGATGCTGTCAGCGCCTCGGTTTGACACGTAAACAAAGCGTCCATCTGGNCTCAACTGCACTTCGGCCGCNTCACTGAAGCCGNTAAAATCACCCAGGCAACTTTGCTGGTGCGTAATCNCAGCGCCATCCGCCATCAGNTTAATGGTCGCCAAACTATTAGATAACTCGGTCACAACATANGCAATTTCACCACNGTTAGATAAGCAGAAATGTCTCGGCCCGGNCCCCCCTGCAAACTGAACCTCAATCAGCGGNGGATGNAGNTGCCCTTGTGCACTGATTTTNTGGCACAGCCACTCATCACTACCTAAGTCTGNNATAAACAGGCTTTGTCCGTCATCAGAGAATAAAGTTGAATGCACATGTGCCGCCTGCTGACGGNCNCGATTCCTGNCTTTACGATTCNTCCTTTCCAGCCAGCGGTCTGCATGGCTCTGGACGTACTGCNGTTTATCCAGGCTGCCATCACTATTNACTGCNANAAGCGACAAAGAACCGCTGGTGTAATTAGCAACAGCCAGCAGATTGGCTTGCTTATTGATCGCAAGATGGCACGGGTCCTGGCCCCCCGANGCCACTTGTCCGGCAAAGGCGCAGGANCCATCTGGGTTCAGTTCAAACCAGGAAACTCGACCTGCATCATCACTGCCGGATATCTCATTAACACAATAGACTATCGGAAGGTGCGGGTGNCTAAGCAAAAANGAAGGATTGATAGCNGCNCTTGAAAGCGTTGCCGGNGCCAGANTACCGAGGCTCAGATCCAGATTAACCCTATAAATACCCTCTGAATCACTCCCAACAGTATAGCTTCCAATGAGTAATTNCATTAACAGAGTGTGAACTGATACTGGTNANACTTCAATATAGCCTCNCTTCCATGCANGCCNATNNAGAACCTTGGCGGCAGACCTGAACGACTAACCCAAACCAGCAAACAAATCAGGCACAAAGATGCAATCTTGAGCCCNCTCAGCAGGAAAACGAANANGCCCAGGCAAGCAGATTAACTCAGANANCGATGGCTCAANNNAGATCATNAANAAGCAGGTTAACCCGCTTCAANNATGGAANTCAATCAAGAAACTAAGTCATAATAGGTCTATTGCTGGAGTAAAACCTATATGATTGACCACAANTTNCGCCCCCTGATTNATCCGCCCCTGAACAGCCTTGCCAAGATACTCGCCGGNAAGGGACTCAAAGCAAACCAGGTCACTNTTACCGGCTTTCTCATCGGTTTGACAGCNATGCCCCTGATAGCAATACAGTACTACGACTTGGCGCTGCTGGCNGTTGTTTTAAATCGCGTCGCTGATGGCCTGGATGGCGCGCTGGCACGNATACTCGGCCCGACAAATGTAGGCGCTTACCTGGACATAGTGCTTGATTTCATTTTCTATTCTGCAACGATATTTGCCTTTGCCCTGGTTGACCCTGGCAACGCTCTCAGTGCAGCCTTACTCATCTTCAGCTTCGTAGGTACCGGCAGCAGNTTTCTGGCAATGTCAGTNTTTGCAGAAAAATTAGGNNTATCAACGCAAGCNCAGGGCGCTAAATCTCTGTATTATCTTTCCGGCCTGACCGAAGGTTTTGAAACAATTCTAATCCTTATCTTGATGTGTCTCCTACCTGAATGGTTCGTTTTCCTGGCCACGCTATTTGCCATCCTGTGCTGGATAACAACGGTTTCCAGAATCAGGCAGAGTTGCCGGTTACTGGCAGGAAGTTAGCATGCCAGCGGCCATACCGGCAGATCATCTCAGCCGGACTCGCAATCAAATCGAACCAAGCAAACAACACTTAGACCAGTAGCTCAAAAAATTGAACAACTCGATAGAAAATTACCGAAAAATAATTTTGTTAGCCAGCCCAATTATTTTGGCAAACCTGTCTACTCCCCTGCTGGGTTTGGTAGACACTGCGGTAATCGGTCAGATAGGAGATGCTGCACTTCTTGGTGCAGTGGCCATCAGTTCCATGCTGTTTAGCTTTTTATTCTGGGGATTTGGATTTCTGAGAATGGGCACCACGGCTCTGGTTGCGCAGTCGCTGGGACGCAAAGAACGAAAAGGTGCCGTCCACACCTTTCTGCAGGCTGCCGTAATGGCACTGCTTATCGGCATCAGCCTGTGGGTACTGCAAACCCCCATAGCGAACATCAGCTTCACCTTAATCGGCGGTAGCGATCTGGTTGAACAAGCCGCGCTACGTTATTTCAGCATTCGCATCTGGGGCGCCCCTGCCAACCTCCTGCTATTGACTATGATGGGGTATCTTCTGGGAAAACAGGACTCCAGGTCTGTTTTGTATCTGCAATTGATCTTGAACTTGTCAAATATCCTGCTGGATATCCTGCTGGTAGTATTCCTTCACATGGATGTGGAAGGCGTGGCATTGGCGACGGTCCTGGCTGAATATTTCGCAGTACTGGTCGGCATTGGCATTATCTGGCCGACCATAAAAGAAATCACCGCAGATCTCATGCTTCATGAACTGCTTGCCACCGGCCCCCTGCTAAGGATGCTGCGAATCAACCGCGACATCATGGTTCGCACACTCTGCCTCATATTTGCATTTGCATGGTTTACCGACCAGGGGGCGCGATCTGGAGATACTATCCTGGCCGCAAATATGCTCTTGATGCAATTCGTTACATTTGCTGCATTTTTCCTGGATGGCTTTGCACTGGCAGCGGAGTCGCTGGTAGGCCAGGCGGTGGGGGCACGGGATACCTATCGAACTAAGCACACCATTCGAATTACTTTTGAACTGGGCGTTGCTTCTGCTTTTGCCCTTAGCCTGTTATTCGGCTTCACCTGCCACATTTTCCTTAGCCTGCTGACATCTAATGAAGAAGTGGTAAACACGGCTAATGTATTTTCTGGCTGGATTATTGTCGCGCCGGTTATTTCGGTATCATCCTACCTCCTTGACGGCGTATTTATTGGCGCAGCGCTCACTCGGGAAATGCGCCAGGCAATGATATTCTCTCTCGGTGTTTTTCTGATGGCCAGTTGGGTTTTAGTCGATACCTTTGCAAACAATGGCCTTTGGGCTGCACTCATGATTTACTATCTTACCAGGGCAGCAAGCCTGGCTTATTTCTTACCCAAAGCCTGGGCTGAAAGGACAATGGCCCGGACGGACTGATAGCCACAAGGGATTTAATAGCATGAAAATATCCACATTAATGAGTTACGCCCACGGCTTTGGTGGTGCCAGCAAAGAAATAATCGAACTGGAAAAAGCCGGTCTTGATGTCGTCTGGGTTCCAGAAGCCTACTCTTTTGATGCTGTCAGTGCCATGGGTTATCTGGCCGCTAAAACAGACAGGCTGACCATTGCCAGTGGAATCCTCAATATCTATAGCCGCACACCGACGCTGATGGCCATGACTGCCGCCGGCCTTGATGATCTTTCCAGCGGTCGATTCATGCTGGGACTAGGTGCTTCCGGACCCCAGGTCATAGAAGGCTTTCACGGCATTGTCTACGATGCACCCATGACCCGGATTCGTGAAATTGTCGAGGTTTGTAGGCAAGTCTGGCTGAGAGAAGATAAGTTGAATTTTCAGGGTAAAAAGTATCAGATACCACTGCCAAAAGACCAGGGCACAGGCTTGGGTAAACCCCTGAAAATCATCAACCATCCTTATAGAGAAGAAATTCCAATTGCCCTGGCAACACTCGGTACAAAAAGCGTCGCCATGACAGCGGAAATCGCTGATGCCTGGTTACCTGCTTTTTTTATGGCTCAGGGTGCCGATAAAGTCTGGGGACAAGCTCTGCGCGCAGGCACTGCTCGCAGAGATCCTGGTAGACCCCCTCTTGATATTTATGCCGGGGGCGGCGTCGCCATTGGTAAAAACCTGGAACAATACAGAGATATGTCACGTCCAGGGATTGCCCTTTACATCGGTGGCATGGGCGCAAAGGATAAGAATTTCTATAATCAGGTGTTCAGAAAATATGGTTACGAAAAAGAAGCCGAAACCATCCAAAATCTTTATCTGGAAGGAAGAAAATCAGAAGCTGAGGCGGCTGTGCCTCAGTCTTACCTGGATGCGACATCACTAATCGGTACAGAAGAATTTGTTCGAGATCAACTTGTATCACTTAAGGAGCACGGCGTGACTTCACTCAATGTCGGATTCCTCGGAACAACCTCCCAGGAGCGTATCAAAAACTGTGACGCACTAAAAAATATACTAGAAAAAACCTGATCCTGCCGATACTGTCCTTACTGGTTATACTGTATAGACAGCAACTCCACTGGTTATACTGTATAGACAGCAACTCCACTGGTTATACTGTATAGACAGCAAC
>NZUN01000112.1 GCA_002697205.1 Gammaproteobacteria bacterium | reverse complement strand
AAGGCTGTCTGGGGACCCTGCGGCCATCTCATTGATATTGTCGCTGTACTGGCAACGGTCTTTGGACTGGCCACATCCCTGGGAATCGGATCTGAACAAATCGCTGCCGGGTTATCCTACCTTTTCAGTATCGATGCCAGTACCAGTACCAAGGTCATCCTCATTATCACCATTATCGCTATCGCCATAGTCTCGGTCATATCCGGTCTCGACAAGGGTGTGAAGCGCCTCAGTGAAGTCAATCTCGGCCTGGCATTCCTGTTATTGGTATTTGTCTTTATGGCCGGGCCTAGCCTGACCATCCTGCTCAACCTGGGTACTGTGACGAGAGATTATCTTTATTACCTGCCCCAGCTCAGCCACTGGATTGACCGGGAAGACAACCTGTTCCTGCATGGCTGGACAACTTTTTACTGGGCTTGGTGGATCTCCTGGTCTCCTTTTGTCGGCATGTTTATTGCCCGCATCAGTTTCGGTCGAAGTGTCCGCGAATTTGTCATCTGGGTACTCATCATTCCCACCCTCATCGGCCTTATATGGATGGCCACCCTTGGCGGTACAGCGCTAGAACAGATGATCACCCTCGGTTATCGAGGGGTTGCCGACGCACCACCAGAACTGGCACTGTTCAAAATGCTAGAGGGCCTGCCGTTCACTAATTTCGTATCCACTCTCTGCGTTTTTCTTATTGCCCTGTTTTTCGTAACCTCAGCTGATTCTGGATCACTGGTCGTTGACACTTTAACGGCAGGTGGAAAAGTTGATGCGCCTATCAGGCAGCGAATATTCTGGTGCTCCACCACTGGATTAGTGGCAGTAGCACTCATGCTCGGTGGCGGCATGGCATCCCTGCAGGCACTGACAACCGCCATAGGCCTGCCCTTTGGGCTACTACTGTTACTCATGTGCGTCAGCATGCTGAAAGGGTTCCAGCAGGAAAGCGCCTGACCACGGCAACGTATTGGATCGATCAATCCCAGGTCAGGCTGCACCCGAGGTCTGCGTCTGAGCTGACACCGGTGTAGCCGAGCCCCTGCACTATTCGTAGATTTCAGTGAGCGCCTGGTAAGTGGCCACCGACAGGTCACCCCTTAGCTTCCAGGGGGATGAAAATAGCTGGATCATGGCAACCACCCAAACCAAGACTACGGTCATGATCTGGGCCAATGTTCAGCTCAGTAATAGCGGCAGGAAGATGATCCTGACTCATATACTTCACCAGTTTGGGGCTTAATATTCGTTCACCGCCATGACTGCCACCCTTTCTTAACATTTCAAGAAAGCGTAAATAATCGGGTGCCGTTGAAATCAACCCCACTCCCCCTGAATCAAAACCACTGACCCGGTACGGGGCGGCATCAGTAGCGGGATCCTCAACCAACTTCAATACCTGACTGGCTCCGTCCCAGCGATGGCTGGATGCCAGACGGTGGCGCTTGCTGAGCGGTACAGCAAACTGGGTATCATGCATACCAAAGGGTTCCAAAGGCCTGGTCCGGAGAAAGTCACCCAGGGATAGGCCGGTAATTCTCTCCACGACCACACCCAATACATCAGTGGCAAAACTATATTACCAGGACTCACCGGGATGGTAGCTCAATGGCGACCGCGACAATCTTTCGATGAATTCAACAGAACTGGTACTGGTTCCTGGATTAACCAGGTCGATAACTTCACCGACCGGGTGATCCGGTGCATATCCTTAGCTTAATCCTGCCATATGGATAAAAAGCTGATGAATTGTTATCGGACTCCTGGCGTTAACCAGCACGCCATTTTCATAGACCTTCATATCACTCAACTCAGGCACAAACTTTGTCACTGGGTCATCCAGGTGGAATTCGCCCTGCTCATACAATATCAACGCGCCAACAGCCGTCATGGCCTTGGTCATGGAGTAAATCCGAAATAACGTATCAATCCGCATGGGCGAATCATTATCCAACGCCAACTGACCCAGTATCGAAGACTGCACTGGCCAGCCATGCCTTGCTATCAGGGTAACAATCCCGCTGACTCTGTTCTCATCAATATAATGCTGCGCCAGTCGGTTGACTCTGGCCAGGCGCTGGCTTGACATGCCAACCCGTTCTGATTTTACCAACTTCAGGTCTTCGGCAACGTCCAGCCCTTGAACCGTCACTAAGCCAACAATCCATAAAAACCAAGCCAGTTTTTTTCGCAATCAACATCAGTTCTCTCACAATTAGCCATCATCGAGCATGTTACACTTAGCTTACAATTTTATAGAGCACCACTTTTGCTGCGAAACTTTGCATTCATATTAATCCTGTCCGGTTTCACTTTAATGGCTCAAGCAGGCGGAACCTTTCGCATAGCCCATGCCATGGAATACGGCGGTGCTGAAAACCTCAATCCCTACGATCCAAACAGGTTCAGCCCTACCATTTATTTTCTTTACAGCCGCCTCGTCAGAGCCGACTCGCACGATACACCATCACCCGACCTGGCTACTCACTGGTCCAGTAATGACAGCGCCACGATCTGGCGGTTCAAACTGCGAAAAGGGGTAACATTCCACGATGGCTCTGCTTTTGACGCCGCTGACGTTGCCTATTCGCTGACTTATCTACTGGATCCCAAAATCGATTCACCACTAATCTCTACTCTTGGCATTATCAACAACGTAGAGATCATTGATCAGTATACTATCGACATCCATCTGAAATCTGCTCATGCTGATTTTCCGGTCCTGCTCATGGACTATCGTGCCTGTATCATTCCACACGGCATTGGCCAGGCCATTCGCTCCAAGGGAATTGGAACCGGGCCTTTCATAATATCAAAACTCGATCCTGAAGGAATCACTGAGCTGGTCGCCAACAAAGACTACTTCCTAGGCCCACCGCAACTCGATGCCATAGAAGTCATAGCAATTATTGACAACAATGCGCAGATGCAGGCCTTCATGTCAGGCCAAATAGATCTTGTGCAACGTGTTAATCCCCGCCTGGAAGCATTATTTCGGGGCAATGATCGTTTTTCGGTACAAAAATTCGCCACCGGTGACAAGAACCTGATTGCCTTTCGAACCGATGTCGCCCCGTTCGATGACCACAGGGTCAGGAAGGCGATTAGAATCGCTATTGACAGAGAGAAATTCATCAATACGGCTATCGGTCATGGAGGTGCAGTAGTCGCCTGTGACCATCCTGTCTGGCCAGGCGATCCTTATCTCTGGCCAGGTACCTGTGACCAGGACCAGGCACTGGCGCGCCGGTTATTAGCCGAGGCTGGGTATGCTGATGGCCTGGAATTCGACCTTTACACCTCGACACTATCTGCCAATGGCGTCAGCATGGCTGAAGTCTATCAGGAACAGTTGTCCGAGGTGGGTGTCAAAGTAAATATCATACTGGCCCCGGCGGATGGTTACTACGGTGATATCTGGATGAATAAATCTGCTTGCGTCACTTACTGGGGACACAGACCAGCCGATCAATACCTTAATGAGCTGTACCGATCAGGTGGCAGCTGGAATGATACTTATTGGAACGTTCCAGAATATGATGCGCTACTGGATCAGGCCAGATCCGAACTTGATTTTGACAAACGTCGCGCTGTTTACTGGCAGGCTCAGGAAATGCTATTTGAAAAAGGTGGTAGTTTCATGCCATTTCATTATGTGAATATCCGAGTGATGAGCAGCAGAGTCAACGATCTGGAGCCGATCATGGAATTTGCCGTACCCTGGTACAAGGTCAGTAAAACCCCTTAAAACAAAAACGCCAGGTCAACCCTCTGACCTTAAAAGACTGACTTCGACACCACCCATTTCATCTTCGTCATCAACTATTTCTGCCGGGAACCCCGCAGCTGTAACCGTCAGGCCGGTCGCTTGTTCAAGCCTGCGGATAATGTTAGGCGACCACTCACGCGGACCAAACCTCGCTTGACCATCCCTGAAGATCTCCAGTAACAGGGGTGATAAATCCAGATCCACACCACTTCGATCGGCAATCTGCTGAAACAAACCCAGGTCTTTAAGAACGAGGTCCATGGTGAAATTAATGTTTCGGCTACCGTTTAGGATAACTTGTCCTTCAGTTTCGTGGACAAATGAATTGCCCGAGGATATTCGAATGGCCTGGTAAGCCGTCGCCAGGTCTATTCCCGCTGCCTTGGACACGGTCAGTGCCTCGCAAACCGAAACCAGGTTCGCCGTTGCCAGGTAATTTGTACACACTTTCAAAGTTGAAGCCGACCCCAAAGGGCCAGTATGCAAGATCTCCCTGCCCATGATGGACAGCAGTGGCAGAACCTGCTCAAACGTGGCCCTTTCACAGCCGGCTAAAATGGCTATATTACCCGTTTCTGCCCGATGACAGCCGCCGGATACTGGGCAATCTGCCGCACTTCCACCGAGTTGCATGACGCTGGCACCTAACCGGCGGACCTCCGCCTCATCGGTTGTGCTCATCTCCAGCCATACCTTGCCAGTAGAAAAACCCTCTAAAACCCCTTGTTCACCTTCCATCACGCTGGCACTGATACTGGGCGATGGCAGACAGGTAATCAGCACGTCCACCTCTTGTATCATTTCCACAGGCGCGTCACAGCGGCCAGCCCCAGCATCGACGAATCGCTTGACCTTATCAATATCGATGTCATGAACAATCAGATCCACATCGTTTCTTAACAGCGACTGCGCCAGTTTTGCACCCACATTGCCTAACCCTATAAAACCTACTTTGATGAGCCTTCTCCCTTTTCTAATCACGCTAAATAGCTTTCATTGCCGTATTGTCACTCGCTTCAGGCAAGCCTTCAATCAATCGCTGAGAAAATAGTGCACTCGCTTAGTCGGCTATAACAACTCACTGGTACAACGACTTACTGCTGACTTCTCAACCCGCTGGCAGAAAAACCTGGTTCTGGCAACACCCCTTATCTCGGTGCAGGCCCAGCGAAAATCGGATTAAAGTAGTATTATAGGATCAGCAAAATCATTTGAATCAGGGGTAATCCATGAACACCGTAAGCTTCTCAAAAATGTCAGATGGATCCGGCGCTGACTACAGGATGCTGGCTGAGTATGAGCGTGACCAGATCAATGCATTACCCGAAAATATTTTAAGTCAGTTGCGAACCCTTGAGACCGGCCTGCAAGGCTACAAAATTCATCGTCTGGAACATGCCTTGCAAACTGCAACCCGGGCTGAGCGAGAGGGTATGGACATAGAATGGATTGTTGCTGCTCTGGTGCACGACATTGGTGATGGCCTGGCGCCGTTAAACCACTCCCAGCTGGCTGCTGCCGTCATCAGGCCCTACGTGCGAGCTGAAATCACCTGGGTAGTGGAGATGCATGGCCTGTTCCAGATGATCTACTATGCTCATCACCTGGACCTAGACCCGAACGGTCGAGATCAGTATAAACAACACCCGTGGTACAACAGTTGCGTTTATTTCTGCGAACGACTGGATCAATGTTCTTTTGACCCTGCCTATGACAGTGAATCCCTGCAACACTTTGCACCCCTGGTGCATGAGGTCTTTTCACGATCCCCGTTTCAGCCAGCCATTGTTAACCCTGAATGAAACCTTCGAGCTACGATCCATAGACCGCTCATAATACTGAAGCAAGAAGTGACTGGGTATAAGCGTCGCCAGGGTCTGAAAACACACGGGACACGGGTCCTGATTCTCTAATCCTGCCTTGCTCCAGAACCACGACCTGATCCGCGAGGACGTCAACAACTGCAAGATCATGGGATACAAACAGTATTGCCAGCTGACTTTCCTGACGTAACCGAAGCAGCAGTTTAATGATGGAAGCTTGCACAGAGACATCCAGGGCCGAAGTGATTTCATCACAGAGAATTAAATCCGGTTTAGCCACCAGGGCACGGGCAATGGCGATTCGCTGTTTCTCACCACCTGATAACTGCCCTGGATAACGCGTACGGTACGCCAGGGGTAGATTAACCCGTGTCAGCATCTCATCTATCTGCTGCCTGATAGCCTCATCAGAACTGCCAAAATAAAGTTTAATAGGTCGAGCCAGAATTACCTCAACGGTCTGACTTGGATTCAGCGAGGCATCCGGATTCTGAAATACCAACTGAATCTTCTGTTGGCAATCAGTGTCTCTGCTGCCAACCGAATGATGCAGGTCAAACTGGTCATTGAGCATGAGGCTGCCAGCAAAAGGCTTCTGTAATCCTGCAATGGTTTTCAGCAAAGTGCTTTTGCCACTACCAGACTCGCCTACCAGACCAAGAATTTCTCCTCGCCTGATTTCAAACTCAATACCCTGGGTCACTAAACTCGGTTCACCACCTGTAAACCAGCGTTTCAGTGATGGCCGGTCATAACTCACACTCAAATCCTTAACTCGCAATACGACCCGGCTGAATTTCGTTGGTTTGTTAATCGGATCACGGCCTTCAACTGATTTCCAACCCAGCGCTTCACTGGCGAAATGGCATTTCACCTGTCTGGCCGACACTGTCGAGCTGTCTGGCTTGTGCTCCTGACAGACCGGTCTCGCATAGCTACAACGCTCAACAAAAACACACTGGTTATCAAGATTCCGCTGTCCGGGCTGGGGTTGCAGGCCTTCCAGGCTCACCGGTAATCTATCCTGGTGCATTCTTGGAATACTATCCAGCAAGCCTTTCGTATAGGGGTGGGCCGGATTATCGATAAGATCGTTTTTATCACCCAGCTCAACCAGTTCACCGGCATACATAATGGCAATTTTATTACAGACAGCACTGATCACCCCGATATCATGGCTGACGTAGATCATGGCAGTATGAGTCTCAGCGGTTATTTCCCGAAGCAGGTCAAGAACATGAACCTGGGTGGTCACATCCAGACCCGTGGTAGGCTCGTCTAGCAACAGTAAATCGGGTTCACTGGCCAATGCCATGGCAATAGCAATGCGCTGCTGCTGTCCGCCTGATAACTCGTGTGGATAACGCTTGAGTAGTTCCCCCGGATCGGGCAGTTGAACCCGATCCAGCAGACTGAAACACCGCTGTCGCCACAATCCTGACGGTAAATCTGAATGCAGGCGTAAAGCCTCAAACAACTGATTTTCAATTTTCATTGTTGGTGTCAATGACTGTCCTGCATTCTGCGGGATCAAGGCCATTCGCCCACCTCGCAGTTTCTGCAGATCCGCCGCTGGCATCACCCCGGGGTCTTCACCCATAAACTGTAGATCACCACCCAAGCGGTGCAGGCCCGCTTTATAAAACCCCATAATGGCCAGCAACAATGTGCTTTTACCGCAGCCACTTTCACCTACCAAACCCAGGGTTTCTCCCGCGGCCAGCGACAGATCCACCGAAGATACAACCGCAACCGGCCGGCTCTGCGTATCGCTATAACCAATGGATAAACCATTGATACTGAGTAACGAACTGCTCACAGCAGCACCCTTGTAGATCTATCAAGCCCAAGAGATTTAGCCAAAGCATCGGCTGTCAGGTTGATTCCAATGATCAGTGAGCTCAGCGCAATCATCGGCAGCAATACNGGCCAGGCAGCCAGAGCCATATAGATTCGTGCGCTGGCTATCATCAAACCCCAGTCAGGCGTGGGCGGTGTTACACCAAAGCCAAGAAACGACAGCGCNCTGAAGGCCANTANCATCCAGGACCAGCGCATAGCGGATTCCACTAACAGAACATCCCGGACATTAGGCAGTATCTCCCTGAACAGGATACTGAAAGTGCCTTCTCCTCGGGATTTTGCGGCTAATACATAATCCTTGACCACCACNTCAAGGGTTGCCGCTCGTGCCAATCTGACGAAGCCAATGCCATAGAAAAAGCCCAGTGTTAAAATCATAACAACAGGATCGTTGCCAAAAGTGGCGATTACCAAAAGCAAAAAAATCATAAATGGTATAGCCAGGAATATATCGATGCCACGCATGATCACCTCGTCGGTTCGCCCCCCCTTATAGCCCGCCATAATTCCACAAAAACCACCCCAGGTAAGCGCCAGGCAGGTGGCAAGCAAAGTGACCAGAATTGCCTGTCTTCCTCCCAGCATGGTGCGTGTTAGCACGTCCCTGCCCAGGGTATCAAGCCCCGCCCAATGCTGTAAGGAAGGGCCAATGTGATTGATGATTTCGGATTGGCTATCAAACTGGTATGGCACCAACCAGGGAGAAACCAGCGCNAGCAGAACATGGAACAGGACGATGCTCAGACCAAACTTTCCAGAACGGGAAGCCAGAATCCCGGTTAACAATGTATGCAGCNAATTCAACCTGTAGCTCGCTGGCTTCGCAGCCTTGGATTGAGNAGTAACGTTACCAGGTCTGCAAACAGGTTAAGACTGATATAGATCGANGCCATCAGCAGGGCTATAGCCTGTACCAATGCAAAGTCNCGATCGGAAATTGCATTCACAGAGAGACGACCGATGCCCGGATAATTGAAAACCACTTCAACGACCAGTACGCCGCCCATCAGCCANGCNATATTCAGAGCAATCAGGTTAATNGCTGGCAGCAGCGCATTNGGTAGAGCATGCNGTAGCACCAGNCGCCAGCGAGGAAGTCCTTTGAGACTGCCCATNAACACGAAATCCGAGGCGAGTATATTGATCATGCTGGTCCNGACCATGCGCATGATGTGAGCCACCATTACCAGNGTCAACGTTATCACTGGCAACACAATGTTAGACAGGACTTCGAGNACTGGCGCATCGGCTCGCATGATTACGATCCCCGGTAGCCANCCAAGCCAGACCCCGAACACCGATATAAGCAATGTACCNGTGATGAATTCTGGTACNGTCATACAGAAAATGGCAATACCGGATATCCATAAATCTGCTTGCCGGTCTCTATACAGGGCGGCAATTGCGCCAAGTAGAATTGCCAGNGGGATTCCCAGNANAGCGGCAGAAAGTCCTAAAATTACGGTATTTCGAAAGCGCGACCCGATAATATCAGCAAGCGGCTTATCCCGCTTTATACTCTGACCGAGATCGCCGGCCATGAGTCCATCTGCCCATTTCAGGTATCTTACCGGCGCCGGACGATCAAGCTGATGCTTGCTTCGGCAATTGTCCAGTCGTTGTCCCTGGGCCATCTGACCCAGGAAAGCCTGGCAGGCATCACCGGGNAACAGTTCCACCGCAATAAACACCACCACAGAAACAGCCCAGAGGGTTATCAGGGCAAACAAAAACCGCCTGGCNATCAATAGCAGCAAAACAATCCTTACTGATTAANCGCTGTTAGCGCTCGGCTGAGCGCCTTAATATCGGCCGGNCCAATGCCACAGCAACCGCCAATAATNGTTGCNCCAGCCNCTGCTGCACGCAAACTCTGAGCCACGAAATAATCGGTGGTGACNTCNCTTCGANGCCCTGTCTCCAAGGCNTTGTCCAGGGTCCANCCTTCAGGAACCCGTCCCATNCGGTTGGCATAACAGCCCAGGGGCTTAGCGGTCAACTCAGCTAACTCAATCAGGCCGNTCTCGATGACCTCCGGACAGGTACAATTCAGCATATAGCCATCGACATCCAGATAAGCAATCTTATTAAACGCTTCGGCNAGACTCTCACCNCTGCGTAATCCANTNCCAGGCGCTTCATNNAGCGTCCATGAAACGTACACCGGCTTGCCATTACCCCATCGTTTTGCCTGGCTGGCGGCAAGTTCTGCCTCCACCGCTGAAGACATGGTCTCACAAATATACANATCAACAAATGGCTGCAGCGCTTCGACCATATTCTGATANACAGGCAGNGCAACCTCTTTTGCGGGCACCAAATCGGGACGGTAGCTTTCTGAAAGAGGTGGTATNGACCCTGCCACTAANNCCTTGTCGCTGCCCGCGTCTACTGCCTGCCTTGCAAGCTTACCCGCCAGGCGGGTCAACCGAACATACTCTGTCTGCAGATTTTCCTTAGCCAGGTAGCTCGGGATGGTAGAATAGGTATTNGTAATGATCATGCGAGCGCCAGCCTCTATATACTCGCGATGCAAATCGACGACGATCTGGGGNTTTTCAATNAGCGCTCTGGCAGACCACAAACCTTTGCCACTATTGCTGATGCGTTTCTGGATTTCACCNCCCATCCCGCCATCTAGAACCGTTATCGTCACANCTACCTCCGTATTGAGAGCCGTAATATACTACTGATTCAGCCTNCCCGNTAAAGCGANTCTACTGCTNCCAGATACACAGACCGAAAGTGGCACCACCCGCCAGGCTCTGTTTTATCTCAGACGGCGNCACCAGTTTATTAGAACCTGCTTTACAGACCAGTATCTGAGGGCCATAGCCCGCCATATCCAGCAAAACCTGATCCAGATGCCTGTATTGCACATCATGGCCTTCNCCTGGATACTGACGCAGNATCACCTTCGCCTTGGGATAACTGGTCTGCCATTGATCGTCTTCTTCTGATTTCAGCAGGGCATCNGCCAGGCCTTTGTAGACGTAGAGATCGGTTTCGACNTGTGAGGTGTCGATAACCCCCTGTTTACAATAAAGCAGNGNCTCATGATCCAGAGGCGTGGGGTCTGCGCCCTGGCCCCGTAGGTTATGCGCCCTGGCGGCTTCATCAAAAGCGGTGTCCTGGAATCCTTCTACNTGATGCATAGGACTACTGCTGGGAAAGCCAAAAAACTGCATGGGATAAGCCANTAAATCCCGATAAGCACTGATCCCCCCGCTAGCCTCACACCAGTCAGCNTGACCAATCAGCGGTGAGGTTGCAGCCATGTGTATGGATATAAGGCGGTCATTATTTCGCGAGGCGATTTTCGATGTATAGGGCCCTCCACCCGAGATACCAAACAATATGAATTTATCAATCCCCAGGTGATCGAGCACCAGCTCAACATCCTCAGCATAACTGGCCATATCCAGGGACGGGTAATANTCAGTCTGACCAAACCCGTTGCGTTCAACCGTAATCATTCGGATGGCCAGCTGCTGGCGCAGGGTTCTTAAAAAATCAAGCAGCCGAATGGCCCTGACTGACGTTCCNAGGCCGCCTGTGAACACCACNGGCACCCCCTGGTCATCGCCATCATCAATATAGTGGANTCGTCGACCNTCGGCATTTTCAAGCTGCTGGACNGTGGGACCCAGGGAATCGAATTGGCCNGGCATCTGATCTGCTACCGATGCCCCTTCAACCGAACTGNCCAGCAGCAGCAATAATAATATTCCTGTACGNGCAATGATAATCATCTGTTTACCCAAATTACCCAAATTATCCCAATTATCCCAATTATCCCAATTCTAAGTCACGGCAACTTTATCATGGCAATGGCTCCCCTGGCGCGCTGTATTATAATCCGTTATAGAANAATTCTGCACACCGCATACAAACAAATCCATCTGAAACCGCCAGGTCAATTTATCCTGTGCNGTTACCCCAACTGCAGACACGGCCGCAGACTAACCGGGCCCCTGAANCTNAANCTGAACCTGNNNCTGGNTCAGGACCTGGTGGCACTTATGGAAGCGCTCGCNTATCTGCATTANCAATNGAAAANAAATCAAAAAACNTACAATAAAAACACGCAATAAAANCATTAAAAAAACATAAAAAACCACCAATNANAATGCCCAGGATGAATTTTTTCTTCCAATAATCACGCCTACTCGCGCATAATGCATCGAATTCAANTCGGGGGCCATTAACAGCGATGAAATTCTCAAGCAAACTGAAACAAGGTGAATTTGTTGTCACCACNGAACTGACGCCCCCTAAAGGTACTGACNTGACTGCTCTGCTGGCAACAGCAGCCTCACTCGAGAACCACNTCGACGCTTTCAATATCACAGATTCTCACAANGCCAGAATGAGCCTTTCTCCTTTAGCCGCGGCATCGGCCCTCGTCCAGGCCGGCCTGGATCCTATTCTGCAGATGACCACACGAGATCGTAATAGAATCGCCCTGCAATCTGACATGCTCGGTGCCGGCTGTCTGGGCGTGGAGAATCTGGTCTGCATGGGAGGNGATCCGCCTCACCTGGGTGATCATCCAGACGCCAAACCGGTGTTTGATTTCAGTACNCTGGAATTGCTCGATGCAGCCAACAAACTAAACGCTGGCATCGACTCAACCGGTAACAAACTNAACAAAGCGCCTGTTTTCAACATCGGTGCGGTNGTCAACCCAGGCGCTGACAACCTCGACAAGGAAATCGACCGACTGAAAGAAAAAATCGATAATGGNGCAACTTTTTTTCAGACCCAGGCGATCTTTGACGTTAGTGCCTTTGAGCGTTTCTGTAATCGTGTTGCCNGCTTCGATTTACCTCTGATAGCAGGCATACTTCCCGTTAAGTCAGNTAAAATGGCTGCCTATATGAACAGCAACGTACCCGGCATTAATGTACCTGCAAGCATCATCAACAGAATCAGCGAAAGTAAAAGCGTCAAAGCAACAAGCNCTGAGATCAGTGCAGCCATTGTCGCCGACATCAAGCCATTTTGTTGCGGTGTGCATTTAATGGCAATCGGCTGGGAAGCGCTTATACCGGCAATACTGGAACAGGCCGCAGTGCGCTAGCCGCAGACAAANCCTAACAGGCCTTGAAGTCAGTGCGNCTGAACAAGGCTGCGTTGGATGGCAGAGTGGGAANCACATTCTCCGGGCATACTTTGNATCCAGTCCNGGATCAGGCTCAGACCTTCCTGGTGAACTAAGCTTCTACCCAGTTCGGGCATCATGACNCCTGGGTCAAGGCTGGTCATGCGATAAGCCAAAATAGAGGCGCCCGGTTGNCCAGGTACCACCGAAAACTGATTCCCGCCAGTCCCTTGCCCGGCTGCTACCGGTGCTTTACACAACCCCCAGCGCAGCGGNTCGGTCACCGACGCTTCAAGGAATAANCCGGAGGTATCGGCCGGGCCGGTTTTACTATGGCAATGTCCGCAATTGATATCCAGATAAGATCTGGCCCTGGTTTCCAGGGGCACAGAATCATCCTGCCAGTCCNGGTTTCTGGGGTAGCCAAGCGCNGCCTGATAAGCTGTCTCNCTGAGCCAACCCCGTACCTGCCACCGGGATAACTGATTGTCTGCTGATCCTGGATAGCGCCTGTTGANATGCCTNGCATGCGGNCCAATAGGTTCAAGCTGTTTACTGGCGTGATCCAGAGCNTGACAACCGGCGCACTGGTTCTGNTTGGGNACNACGTAAACAAATGAATNTACCTGNCCATCAGTTTGAAGCTCTACAGGCAGCAGGGTACCGGCGATGCGCAGGGTTGCATCCTTCTGATCTTTATCCCAGACATAAGGCAATGCATGCCAGCCGTCNGTGCGCCTTACCAACAATCGNGTTTCCACCAGAAACACTCGGTCAAGATCCAGTTCTGCCTTGTTTTCANATACNCCATCGAAGTTTTCAGCAACCTTTACAAATCCATCTATGGNACCGGCACTGGATTTCAANTTCGAGTAATAGAACGTTTTACTGATNATNGTACCGAAAGGAAACTGCATTTTCCCTTCTGCTGTCACCGCTANGCTATGCCCTTGCGGCAGCGTGANGGTGCGCAGTTTCTGCGCGTAATCAGTAAAAAGGCTGCTGGCCAGGAAATAGGGCTGAACATCATCCGCTGTCCGCAGCACTGANCGCTCTTGTAGCAGGAGCCGCCAAGCCGACAGCTTAACGGGGTTTTGGTCAGCAAAAAATCGACTGCTAACCGCCGATTGCTCGGTACAACCCAACTGCANCAAGAGTATCAAACCGGTAAACCATAGCATCGCTGACTTAATCATCAATTCCCTCAAAGCCNCTGATCNACTGAANTACAGGTCCAGAACAACCGCCTGAAGNGGCTCATGNGNNCATTGATAGCGAGCTTGTTCCACGCTGGGGTTTGCATAAGCAGATGGACCATCAACGTTCAACAGCATGGTTTCTGGTTCGTTGGCGACACAAAAATTCTGCGCCGGGGGCAGGTATCCATCTACCGCGGTGTCAGGATTNAAAAACCCATCCCAGATGATATTGGGAAAATGNCCTTCTGGGCCGAACATGGNCACTTTCAGATCAGCCAGGGCCTTGGTACCAGGGGCAGNTCCACCACCAGAATAACGATTATCATGAATGAATATGTGCTCGGGATAGGGGTCAAAACTGCTGGCAGTCTCGCGCCTGGAATAATTCGTGGAAAATACGCTGGAGATTATAATATGGGCAGTATTGTTATCGCGGATATCATTGTCAAAAATTTCAACATCGTCATTNGAATTTACGGATATGCCNGACCCTGCTGGCAACCCTGCCACAGCACCGCCTGCTAAAGCGAAGTTGGCCGTATTATTACCGATTACCTGATTCCTGAATATACGTGTTCGGNCNCCTTCCTGGGGNAGATTCGGCATATTAAAAACCAGGATACCGCCNGTGTTATGGGTCGCAATATTATCGAAAACATCGGCATCCTGGGTGTTCTCTATCTCAATACCGGCGACGTTGTATTCAGCNCGAGAATTNCTCACGATAACGTTTCGGGACTGGCCAACATAGATGCCAGCATCTGAGGCAGCAATTGCGACAACGCCATCGATCAGAGTGTTTTCAGTCTGCACCGGGTAGATACCATAGGCGCCATTGGCGGTGTCAGGCCCATTAGTCCATTCGGTACGTACTCTCCTGACGACGATATTCTTGCCTTCATTTATCTTCAGCGCATCGCCTTTCGCATCCTCAATAGCCAGGTCCTCTATAATAAAATCACTGGCCGTGACCAACAGACCTTCAGCGCCGGAGATTTGGCCCTTAAAGCTTAAAATGGTCTGATCCATACCCGCGCCACGAATGGTNACACCATCTACGTTAAGCGAAAGGGATCGATTAAATTCAAAAGTTCCAGCTGGAATCGTTATCACATCTCCTCGCTGAGCGGTCAACAGAGACGTTTGTAACTGCGTCTGATAATCGCGAGCCTCAACAACCTCGACCGCCACGTTTTCAGCAGGTTGTTGTTCACTGCAGCCACTGAACCAGAAAACCAACCCTAGTAAAAAAACACTTTTAATCATATTTAACTCCTCTGGGCTCTAGCTCCGCTACGATAAAACAGCANCTTGCTACAGCCTNGCTGTAGGCACNGCTGCTACAAACCNGGCATGTTCTTGTTCAATCGATGNTAATTGTTAAGACAGCAAAGCACCACAGTCCATGCGNTCTAACGCTGCCAGAGACCTGCTGAGAACGACTCTACCCAGTTCCTTGCCCCGNTNGTTACCCGAGTCAAGCGTTCCACAGATAGCGATCGGTGTAATCATGGTAATCATAAGGTTGAGCCGGTAATCCTCCAGGCAGTGATCAAAACTATAGCCTTTAACCCCATATTCCAGAAGCGTNTCATGGTAGGCACGTAGNTGCTGCATTTCCACATCAAGCTCAAGATCCTTACTGCAACTCTGNGAACAGAAATAGGCTATATCATGGGGCCCATTGCCGCCGCTGGTGTTTTGCCAATCCACTCCAACGATGCTGACTTTGCCATTTANTANTGGCAACAGCATGTTATCAACACGGAAATCTCCATGAACGATCGTTTGTGGTCCGCTCATGGCACGATCGAACAGGACAGCAAACTGCTCACCAATNTCTGTCACCACATCAGGCAGATTACCGCTAAAGCAATCGCCGAAATTGTTAAGGGTTGGCTCGATTCCAGGCTGATAGATAACCTGCTGCTTGAATTTAGTTAACTCAGGATTATTCTGGTACTTCAGCCAGGGATAATTTTCCGTCTTGCCCCAGAAAGTCCCGTGCATCTGCCCTGCCTGTCTGAATGCCAGTTCCAACAATTCGTCTGAACAATCCTGTAATTGATCACCGGCCGCATCATCACCCAGATCTTCAAGAATCAGCAGGAAATCCTGCGTCTGGGNATCGATATCGGCAAACAGGCANCGCGGACTCGCGATCGGGTTCAGGCTTGCCAGGTGTCGGTAGTAGTTGATCTCATTAGCATAAAAATTCAGGTTCTTTGATATCTCAACGTTTTCGGTNTGGGCGATAACTTTGACGATGACGCTCTTCTGACTNCCACCGGACATCTGCAGCTTTGCTCGCCCTATGGAGGACATCAAACCGACCCCCTCTCCCAGGGGCTTAACTGACACCGAGGACACNGTTTCAGACAGTTCATCCTTTAATAATTGATTAGCCAGATCNACGGTAAATTCTGAAGCATTCTGCAGCACAATCGCCATTTAATGGCCTCGATGTTTTACAATAGTGGCCTAATAGTAACCCAACCATGGAATATTCTGAATGAACNCTTTATTTGAACGATTTAACNTGCAAGGTCAGGTCGCAGTGATAACCGGTGGCGGGCGNGGTATTGGTGAAGGTATCGCACTGGATTTTGCCCGAGCCGGTGCAAAGGTGGCGGTCGCCGCGAGGCGAACAGCAGAAATTGAAAGTGTTGCAGAAGAAGTCAGGTCAATAGGGGGGCAAGCCATCGCGGTTACCACCGATGTTACCGACAGCGAGGCCGTTGAGCGNCTGGCCGCAAAAACTATCGAGGCTTTTGGCAAGCTGACTACCTGGGTCAATAATGCAGGTGGTTCCGCTGCGCGNATGCCNCTCACCGAACTTCCGAGAAGCGAGTGGGACAAGACCATCGACCTGAACCTAACNGCNGTTTATGTCGGCTGTATGACGGCTGTCACGCATATGGAAAANGGTTCAATTATCAATATCTCATCAGGCGCCGGATTCAGTCCCGTGCCCGGTAGCGCTCATTATGGCGCNGCAAAAGCAGCCGTTAANTCGNTAACCTGGACCCTCTCGGCAGAACTTGCTCCACACATTCGAGTTAANGCTGTTGCTCCCGGTGCCATACCNACGGAAATTATGCTGAAAGCATTAAATAAAGATGAGACCCAGTTGGATGAATTATTAACTGAGTGGAATATNCCATTGGGAAGGCTGGGTACGCCGGAAGATATTGGTTCAGCCTGNGTTTACCTTGCATCCGAAGCAGCCAGTTGGGTCAGTGGTGAAATCATCCGAGTCGGCGGCGGGGCAAAACCNCGCTGANTAATCAAACCCTGCAAGCAAGACAAAGGCATCACCCAATACCCCAGATGAGGTCTAAAAATACCTTTGAATTATTTAACCAGTCCATCCGCATGGCACCGACCCAGCCCCATTTCATGAGCGCGGTAACAGACCAGNGCAAGCCCTGGTTAGTGCAGCCAACCTGACAGCCTCAATCCGGAGTAGAAAATCATGACTGAAATTGAAACACAATCAAAAAAAATNCTGACTGGCACGGAAGGCTTCAAANTCATCACNAAGGGCGTCTTTATCCTGCCCGGTCAGGGCANCGCACTGGCNGTTGAAACGGACGACTCAGTGGTNCTGATGGATTGTGGCGGTGGCGGTAGAATGTCCGCNAACATGATTAAGNTGCTACGNGACCAGACCGACAAGCCAGTAACAGCCATCTGCTATTCGCACGGTCATCTCGGCTATAACGATGGCGCCAGCGACTGGCTCAGTCACAATCAGGCCCGTGACGATACAGCACCCCTGCTCATTGCCCATGTAAACTGTCAGCGGCGCTACCNCAGNTATCGGGAGACTCTGGGCCTGCAAACCATTCTTGCGAAAATGCAGTTCCCGGGTTTACCCATTCGNTTCAACCTGGTCGATCCAAACCTGACTTTTAACGACAGAATTTCCCTGCCAACCAAGGGCAGACGCATCGAGCTCCTGCATGTCCCATCGGAAACNGATGANTGTATTGCCATGTGGTTACCCGACGACGGGATTCTCTATGCAGGCGCAGCCTTTCCAGGNACGACCATACCCAATATCGGCACACCCTTGCGCAGTCAACGATTTACGCTGCGATGGGCAGAATCACTGGATATGATGGCAGCGCTAAAGCCAACCACCCTGGTACAGGAATTTGGCCCGGTCGTTACCGATCCAGCCGACATTCAAAANAGATTAACCAAAACGGCTGCCCTGCTGCGCTGGTTTCGTGACCAGGTCGTGACAAGGATGAACCTGGGCCTGTCAGAGGCCGAANTCCTCCAGGATATGAAATACCCGGATGANCTGCAGGAACTGGATTACCTTAAAGCACGNTATGGTGCACCGGAGTATATTGTGCGCGATCTGTNTCGGCAGGAAAATGGCTGGTGGNGCAGGAACCCGACAGATCTNCATCCCGCTGATAGCGGNGCTGCAGGTGATGCTGTAATGCGGGCTGCGAGCGGATCCGAGAGCATCGCAGGGTATGCCGAGCACCTTGAAACCACTGGCGAGACNCAACTGGCCCTGCATGTCATCGACCTGATTGCCAATGCCGGTACANTCAATGATGATGTGCTTGCAGCTAGAAAAATAAAGGCCCGGCTGTGCCGAAAGAGGGCTAAAGAAGTGCGCCCNTACGTTTCCAAAGCACTCTACAATTCCTCGGCAGATCTACTCGAAAAAGGCAGGATTTCCTGGGTAAAACGGGCTTAGCTCAGCATTACTCTACCAATACAACCCGGGTTCCCACATTACCACCGGCAAGAAGATCTACAAATGCCGCTGGTGCCGAGTCAAGGCCTTTTACTTCATCAACCCGACTGGTGAGCTGGCCTGAGTCTAACCAGCCGCTAATNTCCTTTCTGGCNGCTGCGTACAANGCCAGGTAATCAAAAACAAGAAAACCCTGCATCCGGATGCGCTTATTCACGAGCAACCCTGGAATACCCTTCGGCCCAGGCTCAGGCGCATCAGTGTCATATTGTGACACTACCCCACAACAGACGATACGACCATTCACATTCAAACGAAATAAGGCCGAACCCAGAACAAAGCCACCCGTNTTGTCAAAGTAGACGTCCACCCCATTGGGCGTGGCCTCTTTCAGAGCACTTCGATAATCNCCCTGTTTATAATTCACCGCTGCATCAAATCCGAGCTGATCGACCANTAGCTTACATTTGTGATCCTGCCCNGCGATGCCAATGACCTGGCAACCCTTGATTTTGGCCATCTGNCCGACCAGATGGCCNACCGAACCGGCTGCTGCTGAGACCATTACTGTTTCACCCGCTTCAGGTTGACCGACCTTTAACAATCCAAAATAAGCCGTCAGNCCNTTCACTCCCAACGGNCCCAGATAATGGATTGCATCGATCTCTNTCGGAATNTTCTGTAGTGCGCTGGCNGCNTGCATCGAGTAACGCTGCCAGCCCGTTGAGCAGACAACTTTGTCGCCAGGAGCAAACCCCGCATCTGATGATTCAACCACGATACCAACGCCGGTACCGCCCATAACGATACCCGTGGTAGGTGCCCCTGCNTAGCTGGCGCTGCCCTGTAAACCGGCACGAGAACCTGCTGCCACCAAAAAGGCTTCTGTCTTGACCAGCGTCTCACCCGGCCCGGGATGACCTATATCACTATCCTGAANNCGATAATGCTGCGCCGATAATTTACCCGTGGGCAATTGATCAATGATGATTTGCTGATTTTTCATTTCGACTCCATCATAACTGTCTGTATGTTCATATTNTGCCGGCCTGTGGCTANCGCCATCTANCCTGTAATTAACATTCTCTAAATAACATTCTCTAAATAACATTCTCTAAATAACATTGTCAAACCGNTCAATTACTGGNCCTGCCGGCATGAACTTTACCCGCCAACTCGGTTACTATCAGTTTCTTAGATTAACAAAGGACACANGCGTGTTTTACAAATTACCANCGTTATTATGGGGCAGTATAATTTTATTGGCCTGCGCGGCCTGTGATCCTGCCGCNGAAACAAGTGAGAACGNNGGCAACAGTGTTCTTGAAGCTGAACCTGNCTGGAATCTCGGTGCAATGGTGACTGCNGCGAATCCCCATGCCGTGGATGCCGCTATTGCTATCCTGGCCAAAGGAGGCAGTGCCATTGATGCAGCTATTGCCGCCCATACCGTGCTGGGACTGGTAGAACCACAAAGTTCAGGNTTNGGGGGCGGTGCATTCATNCTCAGCTATGACCGCGCAGCCAACAAGCTTAACTTCATTGATGGCAGGGAGACTGCGCCTGCGCAAGCCTCAATTGACATGTTTATGAAAGACAACAAGGTCATGGGTTATATCGAAGCCTGGCAGAGTGGCAAGNCTGTGGGCACCCCGGGTACAGTGGCCCTGTATGCAACNGCACACCAGGCAGGGGGGAGTCTGCCCTGGCAGGCGCTCTTCGAGACTGCAATAGAGCTTGCCGAAAATGGCTTTCTGGTTTCACCAAGACTGGCCNGTTACCTCCCCNGAATGGCGCAACGAAGCAGGCTCGCCATCAATCCAGGCACCNCGGCTTATTTTTATCCGGAAGGACAAGCCCTCCAGGCTGGTGACCTCTTAAAAAACCCGGCTTATGCTGAGACACTAAAGCGCATCGCCAGCGAAGGCTCGAAGGCATTTTATACCGGCAGTATAGCTCAGGCGATAGTCACTGCTGCCCAGGCTGAACCTAATGGTGGTTCGTTAAGTCTGGTGGACCTGGCCAATTACAATACCGTTGATCGCCCCGTTACCTGTGGCCCATTCAGGCACCTTAAAATCTGCACGACTTCACCCCCTTCGTCAGGCGGCGCACAGATTATGATTGCTAATCTTTATGATCACCTGACCTCGGAAGACTCAAGCAGTGATGAACAANTCGNTGCCTTCGTCGATGCCCAACGACTGGCCTATGCTGATCGAGATCANTATTTTGGCGACCCAGACGAGGTTNCCATTCCACTGGATGATTTACTCAATCCAACCTATCTNGANCATCGTGCCGGGCAACGTTTTGCCCCCGATGCCTCGCCCACGCCCGGTGANCCCTCAGCGATCCTTGATGATNTTGCNATGGTTCCACACTGGAGTGCNGACACCACCCAGGAAATGTCGGGAACCACCCACCTTTCTATTATCGATGCCGAGGGTAACGCNGTCTCGATGACGGCGACCATNGAAGGCGCATTTGGTTCNCAGCGCTGGGCCGAAGGATTCCTNCTAAATAACGAGATGACCGATTTTGCCAAAGCGGTACCCGAAGACGGTACCCGGCTGGCTAATGCGGTTGCCCCTAACCGACGGCCCAGGTCATCCATGTCGCCGACCATGGTATTTGACCGGGAAAATAAACTGCNCATGGTCACGGGATCACCCGGCGGNAACTCCATTCCAGCTTATGTAGCCAAGACCATCATCGCTGTACTGGACTGGGGACTCAGTGCACAGCAAGCGGTGGACTACCCTAATATCATCGCTCGAGGGGATAAAGTTCGGGTAGAGGTAGCAACNCCCCAGGGTCAGGCCATTGCTGATGATCTCAACGCCAGGGGTTACACCGTGCAGGAGCGTGCAGGTGAAAACTCTGGTCTGCATGTTATTGTCNTATCATCAGACTACCTGGATGGAGCGGCAGATAAACGCAGGGAAGGTAAGGTCAGCGTTCTTAATGCATCACAATAAGAAANCNCGAAAATTTTAAGCTNAATTCAAGGACTTCAGTATGCGTAGAGCCGCCATTGTTTCNCCGATCAGAACTGGCGTTGGTCGCTTTCTCGGCAGCCTTCGGCCACTTAATGCCGAGGATCTAGCCGCAGCGGTCATTGCCGAATTAGTAACCCGAACCGGTATAGATCCAGACAGGATTGAAGATGTTGTTTTCGCCCAGGGTTATCCCAGTGGCGAGGCCCCCTGCATCGGNCGCTGGGCAGCCCTGGCTGCAAACTTACCGCTGCATGTNGCCGGCAGCCAGGTTGATCGACGCTGCGGCAGCGGNGTACAGGCCATCGCCAATGCGGCGATGATGGTTCAGACAGGTGCCGCAGACGTGGTGATAGCCGGTGGCGCAGAAAGTATGAGCAACGTCGAATATTACACCACGGCCATGCGCCAGGGCCAGCGCGGTGGCCCGGTTACCCTGTACGACAGGCTCGAACGAGGTCGTGTTCGCTCGCAACCNGAGGCGCGATTCGGTCACATATCAGGCATGATCGAAACTGCAGAGAATCTGGCGACTGAGTATCAGATCAGTCGGCAGGACGCCGATAGCTACGCTGCCAGATCACAACAAAGAGCAGCAGAGGCCTGGCGGGACGGGAAATTCGACCAGGAAATCGTTNGTATTTCAGTACCCCANCGCAAAACCGACCCCCTTGCTTTTGCCGAAGATGAAGGTGTTCGAGGCGACACCTCCATCGATTCGCTNGCCAANCTCAAGCCCATTCTCGCAGACGGTATTNTTACCGCCGGTAACGCATCACAGCAGAATGATGCTGCCGCAGCTTGCCTTATTGTTGCCGAGGACAANCTCAGTGAACTTCAGTTAGAACCCAGTGCCTACTTTGTTGCTTGGGCTGCTTCNGGTTGCCACCCGGCCAGCATGGGTATTGGCCCGGTACCAGCAGTCAATAAACTCTTTGCCAGAACGGGTTTGAGTTGGCAGGATATCGATCTTGTGGAACTCAATGAGGCCTTTGCCTGCCAGGTACTGGCCGTACTCAAAGGCTGGGGCTGGAACGATNCTGACAAACTNAATGTAAACGGCTCCGGTATTTCACTGGGTCACCCCATAGGNGCTACTGGCGGACGCATATTAGCTACCATGCTGGCTGANCTGCANCGCCGGCAGGGCCGCTATGCGCTTGAAACCATGTGCATTGGCGGTGGCCAGGGTATTGCAGCCCTTTTTGAAAGAGCCGCATAGACGTGAAATTNCCAACTGCCCAACAGAGTCGCANTCGCCCCGTCGCCCAGGCGCTAATGCAAGCCCTGCCTGAAGGTATGGTGTTATTTGATGACGACGTCACCTCCCGNTCGGCTGGAATCTGGAGAACCGATACGATTAATGCCCGAATCCTCATTCGTCCCAGAAACACNCAGCAGGTCAGTATTACGCTACGTATCTGTAACGATTTCCAGCAAAGCGTTGTGACCCATGGCGGCCTTACNGGGCTGGTTGAGAGTGCCATCACNACTAACGATGACGTTGTTCTTTCAATGGTATTAATGAACGAGATTGAAGCCGTACACCCCCTTGAAAGAACCATGACCGTGCAAGCAGGCTGCACCCTGCAGACTATCCAGGAAGCAGCCGATAGCCAGGGATTGATGTTCCCNCTGGACCTGGGNTCCAGGGGTTCCTGCACCATNGGTGGCAATATAGCAACCAATGCAGGCGGCAACAGAGTCATTCGCTATGGTATGACCAGGGATATGATACTCGGGCTCGAAGCTGTGNTGGCAGACGGCACAGTAGTCAGCTCGATGAACCTGATGATCAAGAATAATGCTGGCTATGATCTTAAGCAGTACTTTATCGGCTCAGAGGGTACCTTGGGCGTGGTCACGCGTGCGGTCCTGCGATGTCGCGAACAGGTTACCGACCGCCCGACCTTCATCGTCGGTATCAATAGCTTCGACCAACTCAGCCAGTTNCTCAAACACATTGACCAGGCTTTCAGCGGNAACCTGTCTGCGTTTGAAGTTATGTGGNATAATTATTACCAACTGGTAACCACACCGCCCGCTCTAAATAAGGCNCCTTTATCCCTTGACTATGAATACTATGTGCTGGTTGAAGCCATGGGGGCAAGCCAGGAGCAAAGCCANCTGGCNCTGGAACAGGCCCTTGAAAAAGAACTTATCGCCGATGCAGTTATTGCTCAGTCAGAAACCCAAAGNCTACAACTCTGGGGCTTACGCGATGATGTGGCCCANGTATTTCAGTTCNCGCCTGTGATTTTATTTGACGTCAGCCTGCGCATATCCCGTATGGAAGACTACGTGCAGACGGTTAACGCTAAACTTGCAGACAGCTTCGATCACTACCAGAATTTTACCCTGGGTCATATGGGAGACGGCAACCTGCACTTTGCCATTAGTGCCGGTGATGGCGATGCTCACGCACGAAAGCTAATTGAGACAGCAGTCTACGAACCGCTCAGGGAAATTGCCGGCTCAGTTTCAGCCGAACACGGTGTCGGCCTGGAAAANAAACCCTATCTGCATCTGGTCAGAAGTCAGACCGAGATTGANCTGATGCGAAGGATGAAAAGCAGCCTTGACCCCAACGGTATCCTCAATCCTGGCAAAATTTTCGATTAACTTTCTTACNNAATTATTCTTTANNAGNTTATTTTTACACGTTATTGTTTACCNGNTTATTCGTCANCGCTCCTGAACAAAGCCTTAATTTCTCCGACAGATTTATCTATTAATCCAGGTAGTGCTGCAGCAAAACTGCCCAGNACAACAATCGCATTTGAAGTCGCGCTGTTTGCNGTAGCTTGTTCGAGNCTNGCGTTCAGGGCAATATTAACTTTGTCAACTTCTCCATATATNTCNAGAAGACCTTTCAGGTCAGACTCTATTTCAAACCCCTGCTCGGCGCGAAACAGTTGCCGCACGGCATACATGGAAATGGTTCGATACATGGTTTCATCATCATTTGCCAGTG
>NZUN01000111.1 GCA_002697205.1 Gammaproteobacteria bacterium | reverse complement strand
GTAAGTACTTAATCTAAAACAAGACCATAAGGGATCGCGGGGAAATCCGCTAGAAGCACCCAGCTAAAAGGGGAGATGAGCGTGTCATTAACCAGGATTGTTAGAACTTCAGTAGGTCAGCTCTGGCATCACCGAGGTCTGCTTCTGCTGTTGTTGGGCTATATTGGAATGAGTTCAGCCGGCCAACCGAAACCTCATACGATGTCTATCACATCGACATTAACAGCGGATGAAATAGAAGATGTCCAGCAGCCATCTACGGCTTGGGACATCGCTGATCCTGATTACTCGGCGACTGCTTCGCCTGCACAGATCCATTCTTCCACTGGAACCTGGATGAGTCTGGATGTGTCACCGGATGGCAGGCAGATCGTGTTTGACCTACTGGGCGATATTTATCTGCTNCCTNTAAANGGGGGCCAGGCGGTTCCTATNATTGAAGGNATTTCCTGGGACATCCAGCCGAGGTTCAGTCCTGACGGGAATTCTATTGCTTTTACTTCTGATCGGGATGGCGGCGATAATATTTGGACCATGGATCTCGCCAGCGGGACATTTCGACAGGTGAGTTTTGAAAGTTTCAGGTTGTTAAATAATCCTACCTGGCACCCAGAGGGNAATTATATTGCTGCCCGCAAGCACTTCACCACTTCGCGGTCGCTGGGCACGGGAGAGGTTTGGGTTTATCACGTCAAGGGGGNAGAAGGTGCACAGGGAGCNCCGTTGGTTGAAAGGCCCAGTCCGAATTATCAGAAAGAGCTGGGTGAGCCTGCCTACGCTGCCCAGGGNCGCCATTTGTATTATACCCAGAGTGCAACGCCGGGTAATACTTTCATCTACCGTGAAGACAGCAATGGTACCTTGTTCGAAATAAAGCGACTCGATCTGGNCGATGGCAGTACCGAAGTTGTTGCTGGCGGCGCGGGTGGCGCGGTTAGATCTGCCCCNTCGCCCGATGGTGCCTGGNTGGCCTACGTNAAGCGGGTCAGGGCAGCATCAAGACTATTCATAAAAAANCTACAGAGTCAGGAAGAGATCATGCTGGTNGNTGATCTTGACCCGGATATGCAGGAGACCTGGGGTGTGTACGGGCTTTACCCGAATATGGCGTGGACACCGGATAGTCGCAGCGTGGTATATTGGTCACAAGGTCAGATCTGGCGGGTAGAAAGGGTGACTGGCAAAGTTGCTTTGATTCCTTTTCAGGTTGATAACGAGCGTGCTATTTTTCCGTCCCCTGAAGTGCANGTTGCCGTTGCACCGGATCAGTTCCCAACAAAGATGGTGCGATTTGCGCAAGCTTCACCCAGCGGCGAATCAATAGTATTTGAGTCTCTGGGCCGCCTGTGGTTAAAAAATCAGGGTGATGCGCCGAGGCCTTTAACCAAAGATAAGACCCAGNCCCATGAGTACAGTCCTGTCTGGTCATCTGANGGCAGGAAAATCTATTTTTTGCGATGGCAGGATGATCAGTTGGNCTCAATCAGGGTCGTCTCCAGCAGNGCAGGGATATCCCGAGAGGTCAGTAACCGCCCGGGCCACTACGTTGANCTGGCAATCAGTAGCGATGATAAGACACTGCTTTACCGGCGACTGCCAGGTAGCAATATGACCCANCCNGATTGGGGGGATAACCCTGGTATCTATCAACTTGCTTTAGACACTTCTGTTGAAACCAAGGTTAATCAAAAAGGATTGCAACCCCATTATGGTCCTGATGGTCGAGTTTATGCTCTGGAACGGNCCTGGGCCGGGACCGGACGAGGCAGTGATANCAGTGCACAGTCGAACCTGATTTCAATGAATNCTGGNGGGTTTGATCTCATGACTCATGCCAGTAGCGAGTTTGCNACAGATTTTCGGATATCCCCGAATGGCAGNTATCTGGCCTTTATTGAACACTTTCAACTGTACCTGACCGTTATGCCGGCTCAGGGATTGTNATTCAGGGTAGGGCCATCGAGTCANAGTATGCCGGTGAAGAAGGTCAGCGAGTGGGGTGCTGATTACGTTAATTTCTCAAAAGACGGCAAGACCCTGAACTGGTCAATCGGTCCAGAGTATAAGAGCGTACCGGTTGAATCCTTTCTGTTTGACGATGAGGNGCAGNCAAGCGTCGTAAATTTGTCGCAATTCGTAGATTTTGCAAAACCGTCTGGNACAGTGGCGCTGGTCGGCGGAAAAATAATNACCATGGATGCCGACCGCTCAGTAATCCAGTCTGGTGTTGTTTTGATAAGGGAAAATTTANTACAGCAGGTGGGCAGTATTGACGAGGTTACCATTCCAGAGCATGCCAGTGTGATGGATATCACGGGTAAAGTTATTATGCCGGGTATGATAGATGCCCATGCCCACGGCCCCTACGGCAGAGATCAGATTATTCCGCAACAGAATTGGTCTTTGCTAGCTCACCTGGCACTGGGTGTTACCACGGTACATAACCCATCCAGTCGTGCGAATCAGGTGTTTGCTGCAGCGGAATATCAGAAGGCAGGTCGTATATTGGGGCCGCGCATCTTCTCGACGGGNGAGGTTATATACGGTGCTAAGAGCACTGGCTTTGCGCCTGTGGATTCCCTGGATGATGCCCTGGCGCACGTTAACAGGTTAAAAGCACAGGGTGCGATCAGCGTCAAAAACTATAATCATCCGCGGCGGTCTCAGCGACAACAGGTGATCGAAGCAGCCCGTCGTGAGGGNCTACTGGTGGTCGCCGAGGGTGCTTCCCTGTTTCATCAGGACATGAATCTCATAGCGGATGGATCGACCGGCGTGGAGCACAATATACCGACGTTAAAAATCTATGATGACGTTGTCCAGTTCTGGCAACAGTCTTCAACGGGTTATACGCCAACGCTGGTGGTGACCTATGGTGGTCTGACTTCGGAAGATTACTATTACCAGGATACCGAGGTCTGGAAGCATCACCTGCTGGCCAATTTTGTTCCGCCAACTGAGTTGCAGGCTAGATCGGTAAGACGAATTATGGCGCCAGAGGAAGACTTNCGGGATGATGATTCGGCAGCGGCGGCAAAGCTGNTGCTCGAGGCAGGTGTGACCGTAAATACTGGCGCCCATGGGCAGCGTGAAGGGCTTGCAACTCACTGGGAATTATGGAGTTTTGTTCGCGGCGGAATGTCCCCCATGCAAGCGCTTTCCCTGGCTACTGTGAATCCAGCACGTTATCTTGGTATGGATCANGAGTTGGGTTCCATTGAGGTGGGTAAACTGGCAGACCTGCTGGTGCTTGANGCCGACCCTTTAGAGAATATCCGNCATTCAGATCGTATTCACTGGGTGGTCATTAACGGCAGGATATTCACTGCAAGTAATTTGAATGAAACCGTCACGGGTGGCGCGAAACTCAAGCCACTCTGGTGGTANGGTAAGCCACAGNACGAAATTCGATAACTAGTCTGAACAGCGGCATTTCGATNAACCTCGATGGGAGAAAGGCTAAGCCCGGTTGCCGGGNCGCTGCTACTGTTGTGAATTGGCAGCGTGCTGGTGGCTTCAANGGTNCAGGCGTCGGTCAATCGGGGCTGATGTAGCCTTCTGCCTGGTCAATATCCTCTCCGGCGAGGTAGCGGTCCCTTTGCTCGTTAAGGTAACGACGGTGATTCTTGTCGAGCATGCTGAGATGTTTTTCATTGATGAGCATGGTTTGTAACGATTGCCACTGGGCCCAGGCCTGGGCCGAATAAGCCTCAAATATAGCTGNGCCTCGCGAGCCCGGGAAGGGTGCTTCTGCTAGGCCGGGTAAATCCTTTTTAAGTAATTGACAGAATACAGTACGCGACATATTGATTTGTTCACTTTTTAAGAAGTCTTGTTAGCAGTTTAACANCAGCTCGATAATTGCGCAGGATGGAGNCCGGCTTGACTGACATATTACCAGATATTCAGGTTTGCTCNTNTGTTTTTGAAACGCTCTATAAAAGCCAGATTATCGCCGNCCCAGGTTGNCACCTGTTAGGTCAGGTGGTCCTNCNGTTATCAGCTNAACCCGCANGAATCAGCAAAGNGCNGCATTGTTCTTGGTTCTTGATGGNCAGGCCAGAATAGTCGCTTTCCGCCGTCAATGGCANAGGCGGTGTTCGAACTGGCTGATATCCAGCAGACGGGCTTTAAAGTAATCCAGCTAATAATCGGGTGGCTGGCCCTGTCATACCTATTTTATTTTCCTGCAGGNTGCTGACCCAGCGCGTCTGAGATTCCTCGAGTTGCCTGAACGGCTCATTCAATTGAACCAGGATAGGCTGGATATCCAGGTCAAAATGGGTAAAACCGTGCTTAAATGAGGGCAGCCAGGTCACNGTGCCTTGAATATTTTCCAGGTGATCTGGTAGTTCGTTTCGAGCACATTCGGGGAAACTNAATAAACCACCCCAGAGACCGTTAAGGGCTCTGCGCTCCAGCATNATAGCGCCGTTGGTATTGCGAAGGATAAGCATNCAGGTGCTTCTGGTTGGTCTAGTAGTCGCTGGTTTTTTACCTGGGAATTCATTAATTGTGGTTGTTTGAAAGGCAATGCAGGATNGNTGCAGCGGGCACNTGTGGCAATCTGGCAGTGNCTTGTTACACANGGTTGCGCCCAGATCCATAATCGCCTGGGTATAGTCGGCTACCCTATTAATGGGAGTGTTTGCTTCGGCTATGGCCCANAGGCGGTCGGAAACGGATTTTTTCCCTGGCCATCCTGATACGGCAAAACATCGGGCCAATACTCTTTTGACGTTTCCATCGAGAATGGCGCTCTGGTGATTAAAACAGATAGCTGCGATGGCACCAGCAGTAGACCTGCCAATCCCGGGAAGACGCATGAGGNCTGCCTGGTCTGAAGGAAAAACGCCACTCAGATCGTTAATGATGATATTGGCAGCTTTGTGNANGTTTCTAGCTCTGGCATAGTAACCCAGGCCCGTCCANCGATGTAANACCTCGTCCAGTGAAGCCCTGGCAAGTGCTTTTGGNTCCGGGAAGGCGAGCATGAATTTTTCGTAAAAGGGTATNACCGTAGCGACCTGGGTTTGCTGTAGCATGACTTCAGAGACCCAGACAGGATAGGGATCAGTGNACTNCTGCCAGGGTAGATTTTTTCGGCCGTGTTGGTCAAACCAGCTGAGCAGATTATTGGCAA
Organism: Gammaproteobacteria bacterium; assembly: GCA_002697205.1. Classification (GTDB taxonomy): domain Bacteria; phylum Pseudomonadota; class Gammaproteobacteria; order Pseudomonadales; family Azotimanducaceae; genus UBA9926. Next base: position 89,352 of record NZUN01000111.1, on the reverse strand, counting down.
ACTCCGGTAGATGACTCATTCGCTTTTAAATAGACTNTTGAAGATTTTCTTGAGAGGCCCTTGATTATCATCCAGTAGTTTTTCCAGGTTCTTCCTGCCNATGAGGCGTAATTCTTTTTTCGCCAGTGCCGAGATGATATCGCCCAGCAGGCTTTGATTCACTTCACATAAGGTTGTGATGGAGTTGTCCAATGAACCTATACATTGCATCGGCCAGTCTACCTCAGTGAGCAGGCCNGAGACCGGGAATGGTGGTTTATTGGAAGGATCCAGGNTTACCTGTAACTGGTAGTTGATNTTGTTTTTAAATAGGTCAAAACCACCCTTGCCNGAANNTTTGAGGTTAGCNATCTGGCCTGTGAATTGCTGCTCGGATACGGTNCCTCCCCTGAATTGATGTTGGATATCAAATCGATCGAANGGGACCTGATCCGGCCAGTGACTGATGTGGNTTGATTTTCCAGTAACAAGANCAATTGCAGTNGCTAGGTTTTTCANACTGGTGANGTTAACNGTGCCATGATNAATTTTGGCNGTTGTCGCACCGGTTAGGCTGGTCTGCAGNTTACTGAGCCTGCTACCNGTAAACTGATAGTTGCCGTTGGCGTTAAGTGAGCCGCTAATTGAACGTTTATCANTGACGCTGGGCAGATCAATCTGGTTCAGATTGAGGGTCAGGTGGGANTNAGGTTGCTGTTGGTAATTACAGTTCAAGCTTGCCTTCACGCTTCCACCCAGCGTGTTNAAGCTTACCTGGGCCAGCATGTTGTCATCCTGNTTACCTGNCCTGATTGTCAAGTCTTTCAGAGCATAACCNGGCAGTTTGATTTGATCGGCGCGAACAGCCAGCAGGATGTCGGATTCCCGAAGCAGGTTAACAGGCAGGATCTGAAAATCATCCAGCGGGGTCNCAGCTGCGGTGGGGCTTTCGGTTTCTGATCGGGTTTGCTTTGACAGGTCCCATTGCTTGAGTTCGATGCTGGCATGCAGTTTCGGGGTNTTGCCATTGATCCACTGTATATTGGCCGTCAACGGTTGCTGGTCTATATGACCCGAGAGATCAGANAGCGTGAGTCTGGCGGGGTNNCCGGTAAGTNGNCCCTGAANTNNGANTTCNGGNNCATANCCTGTCNGNGCNGTATATTTTTCTGTTTGTTTGGTGGNGCTGTTCAGGCNAGCGNCNTGGAGTNGAACGNCTAGATCAAATTGGGGATTAGTTTGGAGGTTGTCAACGGAACCTTTGAAGCTTAGCTGGCCTTCGTTGCTACCAATCGAACTCAGNTCCAGATGGAGTCGGTTAAAGTCGTCCATTAGCCAACCATTAAGATCAAGATTAATTACCCTGCGTTGGGATGCTGGGTAATCGACTTCGATCTGGCCGTTGAGCCGGGAGAAGCGTAATTCGGCTGGGCCTTCGGTGAATTNAAGCAAACTGGTGAGTTCTGCTTTGACNAGAGTATCTTTTANATTGTCCTTTAACAGAATNTGNGTCGTGTGGGCCGAAACTNGGCCGCTTGTCATAGATTGCGCAGCGATCATCGATGCTGTCAGTAGGAAATCCTGATTTGACTGCTTATCCATATAGTGAACCGTCAGGTCGCGTACAGCGATTGAATTCCATTGTACGGAAGACGTGCTCNTGGTTTTGCTGGTTTGGCTTCCTGGATNACTTTTTGATAAAGCCCAGTTTGCCTGGCCGGATGAATCTGTAATGAGATTTAAGTTCACCTGCTCGGCAATGATATNGCTCAGGTTGAGTTTGCCGTCAGTTAGAAACGGTAAAACAGCCAGTTCCAATGATAGCGAGGACACTTTCNCAAAAGGGGGCTGGCTATCGTTCGCAGCAATCGAAATGCCGTTTAACAACATTGAGAANGAAGGCCATAGCTGCCATTGAATGNTTTCCAGGCGAATTTGGTAGTCGGTTGCCGACTCNAGAATATCNGTAATTTCTTCCTGATATTTNTCTGGGTCTGCCAGCAACGAGGACAGCAGGGCAAATGGTAAGACNANGGNTAACAGTAGCGCAGCCGATATAATACTNATTTTCTTCAAAGGCAGAATCTCCGGCAACAATCTTCTAGTCGAATNGATTTATCTTAAACTTTCCAGTTGGGTGTCTCCAATAGATCGAGTTATTTTAGCTTTATTAGGCGCTGNATTAGTGGATAGATTGTCTCATCGANGCTAATTCTGATACCCTCGGTTTATCACAGGNAAGGGGGTTTCCATGGCAGTTGTAGGCAGNGANTNGAATCCATTAAGGGTCGCAATTATTGGATCAGGGCCAGCTGGGTTCTATACAGTTAGCAATTTCATGAAAATAAAGGATNTGCATGTCGAGANGGACATGTACGATCGCCTACCCACGCCATTTGGATTGGTTCGCGCCGGCGTCGCGCCTGATCATCANAAAGATAAGTCAGTCACACGAGCTTATGAAAAAAGCGCTGCGTACCCGGGGTTTCGATTTTTCGGAAACGTGGAATACGGGTTACATATTCATCTGGATGACCTGAGAAGGCATTACCACCAGGTGATATTTACTACCGGTAGTCCGTTTGACNGAAATCTGGGCATATCGGGCGAGCATCTCGAAGGNAGTCATTCAGCCACTGAATTCGTAGCCTGGTACAACGGTCATCCCGACTTTGCCGATCGTCAGTTTGATCTTACTCAGGAAAATGTGGTGGTTGTGGGCATGGGTAATGTGGCCATGGATGTGGCCCGCATTCTCTGCAAGACCNATGCGGAACTGGCCGCGACCGATATGGCTGACCATGCCTTGCGTGTGTTGCAGCAGAGCAAGGTCAGGAATGTCTATATACTTGGCCGAAGAGGTCCTGCTCAAGCGGCATTTACNCCGCCGGAAATTAAGGAAATGGGCGAATTTGAAGAGGCTGATGTCAACGTATTGGCAGAAGAGGCGATGCTGGATGTCGCCAGTCAGNCGCTACTGGATGCNTCTCAAGATAAGAATACNCTCAAGAATGTAGCCGCTGTGCAAGCGTATGCTGTCAGAGAAAATCAGCGCAAACCACGACAGCTTTATATTCGATTTCTGGTNTCACCGACCGAGCTTATCGGCGAGGCAGGACAGGTACACGCGGTCAAGATTAATAANAATGAATTGTACANGGATGATCAGGGTGCTTTAAAAGCAAGGGCAACAACCGCTGAAGAGATNATCCCAGCTGGNTTGGTATTTCGCTCGGTCGGTTATAAAGGCAAGCCTTTANCGGATGTGCCGTTTAATGAGAGTTGGGGNACTATAGCAAACCATCGCGGCGCGATAACCAACAATGATGGTTCCACTGTACCTGGCATGTATACGGCAGGTTGGATTAAGCGAGGCCCCAGTGGTGTAATTGGNACCAATAAGACCTGCGCACAGGAAACAGTCGGCCTGATGGTTGCAGATCTNGCCATGAACAAGCATTTTCAGCCAACCGATACAGACCCGGCGGCTATTGAGGCNCTGGTCAGGAGNAGGCAGCCGGATCTAGTTAGTTATGCGGACTGGAAGAAAGTTGACCTGGCAGAGCTGGCCGCAGGCGATGCCAGTAACCGCCCACGGGTTAAAATCTCCAATGTNAATGAGATGCTTGAATTGATACGCAGCTAGCTCGTAGCAGCCTTGACTGCCGGAATGACNTGTTCCAGATAAGCGCTGAGGGCTTCTTCNTGGTAAGGCGCTCTNATGGCAATATTGATCATGTCNGCNCCCAGGTGATGATATTCCAATAGTTTTTCTATGGCTGCTTCAGGTTTGCAGAGCAGCGCACCTGAGGTAATTCTGTCGGCGGCAGGGCCCCATTCTCTATCAATGCGAGTTTGTTCTCGCTNGATATCCTTGTCTGTTAATGCAAGGTTGAAGCTCAGATTGACAGAACGTTTAATGCTGGTCGGGTCCCTGTCTAGTTTGACACACCATTGATTTAGCGTTTGGTTCAGCTGCTTGAATTGTTCTTGGCTGACATAGGCAGCATTCCAGCCGTCGGCGTGCTGGGCGACNATTCGNANGGTCTTTTTCTCACCTAAGCCGCCGATCCAGATAGGCATTCTTGATTGTAAGGGCTTCGGCTGATTGGCGGCATCAACGGTCGTAAAATGCCTGCCAGTGAAGCTGCTTCTATCCGTGGTAAGCATTTGACGAATGAGGATTGCAGCTTCTTCAAGCATGTCTAGGCGAGTACCGATTGACGGGAAATCATAGCCGTAAGCTCGCGCTTCCTGGCTGTGCCATCCGGCGCCCAGGCCAAGCTCAAACCGGCCTTGGGAAATATGATCAAGCGTAGCTGCCGCTTTGGCTAGACTGGCCGGATTTCGATAGCCGACATAAAAAACCAGNCAGCCTAACCTGGCATGCTGCGTGTCGGCGGCCAGNGCACCGAGCGTGGTTAGTGCTTCAAAATGATCCTGAGTCCCGTTAGCCGGTGGTGCTTCGTAAAANTGATCCCAGGCGGAAATCCAGTCGACCCNGGCTTCGTCCAGATCTTTCCAGAGTTTACGCATTTCNGGCATGGTCATATTCTGTTGGCCCACATGGACCCCTAGTGCTGGAGACATGCTGTGTTCCTCCTTTGTGATGAGCTGTTGATCTGTTTATTGTTGGCTGATTATTTTTTCAGGCTGTCGAGTATTTCATTAAGGCTGGGTGCTTGCTTCCAGTCTTTGTGTGCCAGAAGTTTATCNAAGGTATCGGCTGCTGCTAAATGAAAGCCGTCGCTGTTGCCAGCGCTATTAAAAGTGCTGGCAATTTCTTTCATTTCGCCTGAAAACCGCCAGGCCTTAGATGAATTTGTTATCAGTCTGTGGTGGGTTTGCCGGGTCATGGTNTCCCCCCACTGGCTCTGCAAGGCGTCCCGCACACCGTAGTATTCGGCTACACTGAGAATGNCGGCCAGTAAAGCAGTACTGCCTTTGGTATANGCTGCGAAAGTCATTTTTAAAGCAGACGCGTCACCTACGGCTTGCGACAGGCAAGTCGTTTCGAAACTGGACCCANCAAATATTTCGATAATCTGGTNCGCTTCTGGTCCTGATAGGTAGATCTGGCTGCGGGNACTTGGATNGGCTTTGCTGTTGCTTTCCTGCGGCCAGGCAGGGCCGCCAATGATGGCGCCATCGACCATACCGATACCCTTGTCTTGAAGCATCTCTTGGATGCGCAGCGTTTTTTCNGGAGAGATTGCATTGGCTTCAACGTAAATGCCGCTGAAGCCTGAATTAACGACGGCTTTGGCTGTATCGACGGCGCCATGAGGTGGACAAACGCTGACGATAACCTGACAGCGACGGCACAGAGCGTTCAAGCTNTCGGCTGCAGTCAGGTTTGCTCGTGCTGCTCTTTCCNGGCTCGCTTGACTACGGCCTGCGGGCAGCCACATGACGGCTTCAGCGTTGGCAATCATGGCTGCACCGATAGGGGCGCCCATTTCACCTGGATGTAGTAAACCTATATTCATGATAGTTCTATCTCATAACACTGCATGGCGTTTTGACCCATCACGGCCTCCTGCTCTGATTCGCTGAGTGTACTGATGCAGGCTGNAGCGAGGTCACAGACCTCGTCAAAAGTAGCAGCCNTGGTATGAACAGGCCACTCNGAGGCAAACAGCAGCCGATGGCTGCCAAAAGCGTNGAGGGCAACATCAACAGACGGNAGAAATANCTGGGTTGGAAGTTCAAAGTCATTCCACTCACGGAAGTCTGCTCGGGTNACTAAGCCTGCTAATTTACACCAGACNTTGTCGCGCTGGCCAATTTTCTTTAAGTAACNTGACCATTCATTAAATGCTTTAGGNTCGGTTGATTGGCCCTGAATCAAAGGATCCGCCANGGATTGTAAGATGAAAACGAGANTCTGAAAATGATCAATTAGGTCAATGAACTGGGGTAACTGGCNTGCCTTTACTGCAAGTTCTATGGGTAATCCGGTTGTCGCCAGTTTGGCGAAATCTTCTGCCAGANAGTNCAGNAGATTCAGGTTTGCGGGNGTATTNCGCAAACTGTGNTGTATACTGACGAAGTGCGGNCCGTAGCGTTCAAGGTGTGCATCAAGCGCTGCTAAGCCGGGCTGGGTCATGCCGATAATGCCTTTGACAAAANNGTTTNCTGATTGCTGGTTCAACAGGAAATCAATTTCATTTTTGCTCGAACTCACCTGGGTAGAAAGGCAGCCATTAAATCCGTTATCAATCAACTGGGGTGCGATATGTTCGGGCAGATAGGGTTGCCTGAGCATAGCTGGCCTGTTTTCCTGCCAATTGATGTAGCTGGACTGTGCAGACCAAAAATACTGTTGGCTATCAATACGCATATGCCACCATGAATTTCCTGTAGTTGAATCCTGAAGCGACCGCATAGGCGTTCAGGAATGTCACTTGAGTTCGATAAATTCCCGGTGGAGATGCCTGGTCATAGGTCATTTGGACCGGGCCCTGGTGCAGGTTAACGGCCCTGGCGGCAGGCTTGAAGTTGCCAGGAATGCCCTTAACTGACGCTGCTGGTATCTGCTGTCGTGCTTTCCCGAAAGTGCGGGTACAGGTAGATGATGTCCAGGATTTTTCGATTGTGTTCTGGAAAGGGTCATGTCGGCTTCAGCTTCCTTTTGCTGTAAGGATAGCGGCTGACGTGAGCTAAGCAAGCGGAATCGAGCTTTGCTTATTGCAGATCGGAAGGGTTAGTGCAGGCTGCAGTTGATTGCCCTTTAAGTAGATCGTCGATAGGGCACGTTTTTCCATAATTGCCATTAACTGACCGATATGAAGGCTGTGTCAACCTGTGATAACGGCTTCTCTGCTAAGTAAACGACTGGTTAGAAAACACAGTAACACACTTAGCAGCAAGCAACTGACCCCTGAGCTGGCGTAGGCCAGCCAGCTGAGTTCAACCGCCCCAAGCACTTCGTTCATCAGCAAATATTGGCCGAAGATCGGTGTGGCGTACATCCAGTCCTGGGTGGTAACTGGATTGAATGTGTCGATGAGGAAGGGCAGGGTAGGCAGTAATGTTACCAGCCCTATGTAGGATTGAGCATCTTTGAAGGATTTGGCAAAAATACCGAGCAGCATTTCCAGACTGGTTGCCAGGAAAGGCAGCGGTAAGGTTGCCAGGATTAACATGATGACCTGCTGGATACTGATGGAAAAAATAAAGCCAATGTCTTCAAGAGGGGCATTTAGCATAACAATCAGGGAAAGCACTAGCGTAGAAAGCATACCAATGGACGCATAGAAACTGGCAGCAAGCCATTTACCCTGGATCAGGTGTAATCGCTGTACTGGATTGACCAGCAAAGGTTCAAGGCTTTTTCTCTCCCGTTCTCCTGCGGTGCTGTCAACAGCCAGGCCCATGCCGGCGATGAAGGCCGCAAGCATGATGTATAAAGGTACCATACTGAAAAGGCTTATCAGACGTTGTTCTTCGCTGGCGATGTCCTGATTGCCTGATACCACCCCCCGAATTACTGACGGTGAGACGCCCCTGGCAATAAGTCTGAGTGCTGATAATTGACCATTATACTCCCGTACAAGGTCGCGTAATCTACGTAGGGAAACGCGGGTGTCGCTTCGAGAACTATCATGAATAATGGGAACAATGGTGGTTTTGAAATCCCTGAGCTTTTGCTGGTAGTCGCCGGGGATTTCGAGGATAAACGCCTGCTTTTTGTCCTTTACGGCCTGCTCTGCATTACCGGTAAAAGTTGTAATTTCAACGCCCTTTTCCTGCATGTACTGGATAAGGGCGGGTGCTGATTCAGCATTGATAACTGCGACCTCTAGGTTTTCAGCATCGGAGGACATATCAATGATGGCATAAATCAGACCGTAGATTAGAATTGGTGCCAAGGCTGGGAATAGAAATGCCGTGAGCAATGCTCTTCTATCTCGAAAACCATCGATTAATTCCTTCCGGAATACTGCCTGAACGGGATGCATCAGGGACCATCTGCTTCGGATAATCTGACAAATGCATCTTCAAGGTTGTCTTCTCCGGCGATGCTGCGAATTTCAGCAGTGGTACCTTGAGCCACTACCTTGCCTGAGGTGATAATTATGATTTCATCGCAGAGTCGGGCGACTTCATGCATCAGGTGACTGGAAAAAAGTATGGTTATGTTTCTCTGCTTGAGTTCAAGCATGAGTTCTCTGACCTTACGGGTGGTCATGACGTCCAGGCCATTGGTCGGTTCATCGAGGACAACATTACCCGGTCGATGGATCAATGCCCTGGCTAGACAGACTTTCATCCTTTCACCCTGAGAGAAACCTTCGGTGCGCCGATCAGCGATGCTTTGCATATCCAGCAGGCGAATGAGTTCATCAGCCTGCTGTTCCAGTTCATTCTCAGCAACGCCATGTAACCTGCCAAAGTATGAAATATGCTCGCGTGCAGACAGCCGGCCATACAGACCATGTGCATCGGGTAGAACGCCTAGTTTGCGTTGTGCTTCTGGTCGCTGATGAAAGACATCGGTGCCATCGACTTTGGCACTGCCTTCATCCGGTTTCAGGAGCCCGTATAGAACTCTCAGCGCGGTGGATTTCCCGGCGCCGTTTGGGCCGAGTAATCCGGTGATTTTTCCGTTAGGCGCTTGCAGAGAGACTTCTTTGATAGCCTGAATCTCGCCGAAACGTTTACTGATGTTGTCAATTTCAATCACTGCTGGTCTCATCGCTCATTGAAGGGCTCTGAAAAGGTCCCGAGTTGCTGGTGAAGAAGGGGAGCGTTTTAATCTCAGTGGCACAGTCCGTGTCTAGATCCCTTGGGTTGAGTTCATCTAGAAATTCTCGCAGAAGATCTGGCATGCAGCCCAACCTGGTAGCCCCGTGGGCGGCACCAGGAACTACAACATGAATGGCATTGGTCAGCGTCTGTTTTGCTTTTTCTGCATACTTTGGGGGTGTGACAGGATCCAGGGCGCCTGAGGCCAGGAAAACAGGTGCATCCGAAACGACCGGGTTGAAAAAATCTTCAGCAACCGGGCTATTTGGCCAGAACTGACAGGCGGACCTGAGCATGCTGAATAGGATGTTATCAAAGTGTCGGCTATCCAATTGAGTTGAGACTCGTTGCATGTCCTCAGAACAAAGAACTGAATTTTGCATACCCAGACTGATGTTGCCAACTTCGTTGTCACCATTGAGTAAAAAGCCAATGGTGGCAATGGCTTGTAATCTTCCTTGTGAGGCTTCATCTATGGCTAGCGGTAACAGTTGGCGAAGATTTCTATCATACATCGCGCCACGAATGATTCGGTTGATGAGCAAGGGATCAACTTCAATCTGGTAAGTTTCTCCAGATTTGGGGTGAACAAGGGCTATTTTTTGTTTGTTCTTCGACAGTCGGTTAACGGCCGTTTCCAGCTTGCTGATGATATCAGGAAAGGCCTGATCGCAAGCAGGCTGGGCTTGACAGTCGGCGATTACGGTAGCAAAAGCCGATTCTGCATCTGTTGCTATGTGTTCAGGAACCAGCATGTCCATCGGCACCACAGCATCCAGTATCATGCTGCGTACTGAGGTCGGGTGCCGCCTGAGATAAACAAGTGCGGCTCGGGTTCCATAGGAAATACCGAACAGATTCAGTTGTGGGTAGCCCAGGATTTCCCTGATATATTCTAGATCATCCATGGCAATAGGCGTTGTATATTGAGCCGGGTCGGCATCAAGCGAATTCAAGCACTGCTTTAATGCATCAATATAGTATTCGGTAGCGGTAACGCCGGATAATTCGAAATTCTGCAGGGGCTTGAGTTCCTGTTCGCAGGCCATTGAGTTAGATTCTCCAGTCCCTCTTTGGTCAATCAGCAGGATGTCTCTTTTTTTCCGCAGTTCCGGGAAGACCGTAAAAAAGTAAGGCCCAAGTTCTGCAGCAGCTTGTCCTGGACCGCCCGCCAGCAGCACGATGGGGTCTGCTTGCACTGTTTTTCCTGTTGCTGGCAGGACAATGACCCTGAGGTCAATAGAGCGTTGCCCCGGCCTTTGTCTCGATTCTGGAACCGTTAGTCGGGCGCATAAACTGTCAGCTTCTATTTGTAGCAGGCGCGTGTTTTCGTCGGGGTTACAGGGGCTGAGTATTTGCCCGGCTTTGAGGTTGACTGGCAGCGCCAACAATCCCAGCAGCAGAGCTGGGTACAAAGCTATCGCCCTTGAATTTTTCATGAAGCAAGATTAGCCATGAATCTGGCGTTATTCAATCCCGTTCGTCTCAAGGATGTCTCGATTCGCCTTAATTAGCTTTGACCCATGATCATAGGTTAATCAACATCGAACAATTGGTTCAATTTAGAGACTGAATCCTGGCTGCATCCTCGCGTAAGCGCTCGGGCGAACCTAATAACTGTCGGTTGCAGCCGATTCGTTTAAACCAGTAATGCAGACCAACAAGGTCTGTAAAGCCCATACCGCCATGCACTTCTGTCGCGGTTTTTGCTACAAAACGGCCCACCTCGGCCAGATGAGCCTTTGCGTGGCAGGCAATTAAGGGTGCTTCTTTGGGTACTGCCTGCAGGGCATGCCCTGCATACCAGATCATCGAGCGACAGGGTTCAAGGTTAGCTGCCATTTCCGCACACATGTGTTTAACAGCTTGAAATGAAGCGATAACCCGGTTGAATTGTTCTCGTTGGTTTGCGTAGGCTACTGCCTGGTCGAGCATGCATTGAGCTGCGCCCAGCGTATCCGCGGCTTGTATCACCCGTCCAGTATCCAGGGCCTTGAGATAGATATTGGCATCAGTACTGATCAGCTCTGCCTTGACTTCTTCCAGAATGAGTTCGCAGATGGTTTGGGTTTTGTCCACGGTCGTGAGTTGATTGCGTTTAACGCCAGCGGCATCTGCCCGAATCAAATAGATAGATTGTTCAGACGTTGCGATGAGATAAGCATCGGCATTTGCATCCAGAACAAACAGGCATTTACCGCTCAAGTGAGATTCGCTGACCACGATCCCAGCTTTTTCTCGTGCGCCTACAGCTTCAGAAAAAGCAATGCCAACGCGGAATGTTCCTGCTGCAATGTCTGCTAAGTCGTTAGTGTAACCAGCAGATAAAAGTACGCTGGGTGCTATCACCGCGCTACTGAGAAATGCGCTTGGTGTTACATGGTAACCCAGGCATTCAGCCACGATGACGGCATCCATACTACCCAGGCCAACGCCGCCGTGCTCCTCAGGTATCATAAGACCCGCTACGCCCATCTCCGCCAGTCCTGACCAGATGGTTTTATCGTCAGTGTCGCCAGCGGCAATGTCACGGACAACATCAAGGCTGGCCTGGTCGTCGAGGTAGCGATTAATGCTATCCTGAAGTAGGATTTGTTCCTGAGATAATCCGAATTCCATTAGGCACCCCGCTTTGTTTCGATTTTTGGCTCTTTTGGCATGCCAAGGCCTCTTTCGCTAATAATATTCTTTTGGATCTGGGAGGTACCACCGCCAATAATAAGCCCCAGATAGAACATATACTGGTGCTGCCAGGAGCCATTTCCCCTGATGTATGGGTTGTCACCATACGAGAGGCCGATCTCACCCATTACATCGATAGCCAGACCTTCTATTTCGTGCCTTAATTCGGTTCCAATGAGTTTGACTACCATGCCGGCCAGCTTAGTGTCCTGATTCTTGTTAATGCGTGACGATAACAAACGCATATCGTTGTACTGCATCGCCATGACCTGGCCTTGCAGTTTCATTAACCGGTCACGAAATACGGGATTGTCGATGATTCGCTGTCCATCGATGGTTTCCTGCTGCATTAACCGAATAACACCATTGAGCCTGGAGTTTGCAGCATCGGGGGGGGCTAATGAGCCTCTTTCGTGTCCGAGGATTGCATTAGCTACTTTCCAGCCCTGGCCTCGCTGGCCAACAATCTGGTGCTTGGGCACCCTTACATCGGTAAAAAAGACTTCGTTAAAGTTGGCATTACCTGTCATATCGACCAGTGGGCGAATTTCAATGCCCGGCGTATTCATCTCAAACAGCAGAAAGGAAATCCCCTGGTGTTTGGGTGCCTCAGGTTCGCTTCTGACAAGGCAGAAAATCCAATCAGCAATATGCGCAGAACTAGTCCAAATTTTCTGTCCATTGATGACCCATTCATCTCCGTCAAGCTCCGCTTTAGTGGTTAAGCTGGCCAGGTCNCTACCAGCCCCGGGTTCAGAGTATCCCTGGCACCAGGCTAATTCACCACGAATTGAGGGCCTGATAAATTGTTGTTTCTGTTGTTCTGTGCCCATTTCCAGAAGAACAGGGGTGAGCATGCTGATACCCTGTCCGCCCAGACCGGTATTCATTTGTTCNCGGGCGAATTCTTCGGCAATAATTCTAGATTCGATAATGTCGGGTGCGGCGCCATACCCGCCGTATTCCTCTGGTATGGTTCGGGAATGATAACCCTGCTCGATGAGCAGGGCCTGCCAGTNCAGTATTCCGGCACTTTTTGGCGCGGCGCCAGGCGCAGGCTGATTGTCTTTGTGCTCTTTGACAAAGGTGCGTACCTTGTCTCTGAAAACGGAATATTCAGGGCCGAATGACAAGTCCATTTAGTTGCTCCAAGGAGAAGATGAAAAAAAGGCTAACACACCACTATGTCTTGATAAAGGCATCCTTCACCCAGGATTGATGACCTNCAGTAGAGTGTTCCATAACAGNGCATCAAAATTAACNNCTGAGTGAACACCGGGCATACGGGTTATTGCGACCACCAGNGCAAGGCTCGGCACAATGGTTAATTGATGTCCGCCGGCGCCTTTGGTCGTTATCAGGTCCTGCGGTGCCATGGGTAGCANNGGTCCCTGAAATTGACGGTCAGAGCCCGGGATCATGTATGTTTTGGCGTTGTTGTTCCACCATAGTCGGCCCCAGCTTGGATTTGTCTGANAACCTGATTGGCTGAGAGATTCTTTGAAAGAAGCAGGTACCAGTACATCGGTTCTAAGCGCTTCGCCAATTTCAGCCAGATCATGTGCGGTACTCCATAATCCTGAAATCTGCTCGCTGTTACCGTCNGGCTGNTCGGTTGCAGCCGGCCTNAGCNTCCAACTGGTNTTTTTTAGGTNCAGTGGTTGTAACAGCCATTCATGGCTGAGTTGCTGAAGCGATAAACCGGTATGGCGTTCTAAAATACGTTTTAACTGTTGGTAAGCAACATTGTTATAGCGCCAGGTCNTGCCGATNTCTCCGTCCGCTTCGAGCCGGTCATTCATGCCAGTGGTCATGTTCATCAGGGTTTCCAGGGTGAGCTTGGCTTCGTCCCAAGGCGATAATTTAGTCCATNCAGGATCAATATGATGATTCATATGATCACTGACCTCCAGCAGGTACTTTTCTTCGGCGANGCCAATGAGGATGGCGAGAACNCCTTTTTGAACTGCGAATACGTCCACCGGTTGATCTAACCAGGAATAGTCCATTACCGGTTTGCCCTGCTNAAAAATTGCGATCTGAGCATAGGACTGTTGTTGGCCGAGTTCCAGAAGGGGNTGCCAGTTCATTGGTAGTCTCCCGATCTTTCAAATATCGCTTTGATCTGGTCCAGGGGNAGTTTTGGCGAGCGGTTAAAATAGAGCAAGCCATTAATTTCCTGCTGGATGTCTGTTAATTGGGTCCAGACAAAGCCNTGTAGTTGATCGACCTGAGCCAGAGCATCAACGAGCGNCNGGATTTGCTCAGACAGTCCTCTGGTTGAATCGGGTATGTCACCGTAGGCAAACAGATCNTCCCGGTTAGCATCATCAACGTAACCTATNCCACCACATTCGGTCAGTAGTACAGGCAGGTTGCTAGGGTCGGCCCCAGGTAATGCGCCGGGCCGGGCCTGTTCAGATGANGATAACAAGGCATGCGGGTCCGATATTANTTCTCGCAATTTTGCTTTCAGNGTTTNCGCNGGNCTNTCATACAGATGCAGCGTAAACAGATCTCCCGAACTGTATTCCCAGCCATCATTGCCGATGACCGGCCTGGTGCTGTCCATGGTTTTTGTCAGGGCGACGGTCGCGTCGACAAATGCCCGNTGTTGNGAGCGAGCACGCTGATGCCAGACNCCCCAGGATTCATTAAAAGGCACCCAGCAGATGATGCAGGGATGGGCCTGATCCCTGCGCATCAATTGTAGCCACTCGCTGGTTAACTGTTCGATTAACTCGGNGCTGAAAATTCGACCCGAAGGCATCTCACTCCAGACCAGCAGACCTTTCTGATCAGCCCAGTAAAGAAAACGAGGGTCCTCAGCCTTCTGGTGCTTGCGAACCAGATTAAAACCCATTGCCTGAACCAGCTCGATGTCCTGTATTAGGGCGGCATCATCAAGCGGTGTATACCAGCCTTCAGGGAAATAGCCCTGGTCAAGCACGCCCTTGATGTAGAGGGGTTGCTGGTTGAGGCAAAGTTTCCTATCCAGAATACTAATCTCACGCAACCCGGTATAGCTTGCAATACTGTCGAGTTGATCACCTTTTATTGATATTAGGTCGATGTATAAATCGTAAAGGGTGGGTGAGTCGGGGGACCAGAGTTGCGGGGCATTGATCGTCAAGGCGGCTTTGACCTCTGTCCTTCCAGCACAGTCCTGGGTTATCTCGGCATGATTGACTCCGTCATTACATAGTCTTACGCGAATAGTGCCATTGACCTGGTTGGCCAGGTTGATGGTTAGTTTAAGACGTTGCTTGCTAAGATTGTATTCAGTCGCAATCGATACTATGTGATCCCTTTGGACCGGTTCCAGCCAGACGGTCTGCCAGATGCCGATGATGGGGTCGTAGTCAATTGGCCAGCGAGTATCTCCGGCCTGCTTACCACGCGGTTGCTGCCATGAACCGGAATCTTCGGCGCAGATCACCAGGTTGTTGATCGATGGCTTCAGGCTGGCTGTAATATTGATTCGAATAGGAGAGTAACCGCCGCGATGTTCGCCGNCCTGGTGGCCATTGATAAAAACNTTAGTGTGATAATCGCAGGCCCCGATGTGCAGGATGGTTTCAGACCCGGACCAGGCTGGAATACGAAACGTCCGTTGATACCAGACGCGGTTGGCATCAAAGCCCAGGTTAATGCCGCTGGCNCNGGTACCCGGTGCAAATGGCACCCTGATTTGATCTGGCCAGTCTGTCCGCGNTGGCCAGTTTTGCTTATACCCGTTGCCTTCCTGGTCTGCNGAAAANCCCCAAAGACCATTGAGGTTGAGCCAGTCCGGCCTTACTAGNATAGGTCTTGGATACTCTGGTCTGGGTAGATCGGCTATATCCATGCTGGTGTTNCTCAATTAATGTGTTTCTTGGTCGACACTACCGTATGTAAAAGAAAGTGCAACATCCATGATCTCTNAGTTCAGATTTAACNCANGTGCTTTCATGTTATTGGGTATCTTTCGGGTATCATTGGTGGCTGCAGGTCAGAAAAGGTGAGAGGACCACTATGTGGCAGGAAAAGGATGACAGTTTAGTACTTAGCCTTAGGTTTAAGGATTTCAAAGAAGCCTTTGCTTTTATGACCGACGTTGCGNCTATTGCTGAACAGCAGCAGCATCACCCGGATTGGCGCAATGTTTATAACCNTGTTGACCTCCGGCTGACCACCCACGATGCGGGCAACAGAGTGACCGAGAAAGANAGATTGCTGGCTAAAGCTATCGCGCAATTGCCAGGATTAGCGNAAATAANCGGGTAGAAGCCATGAAACTTGATCAGAGAAGTGAGCAATTNCAGTGGCAAGATCGGTCCGGCCCTTTCAGGAGGATAAGCCCGGAGCAGGCTCGACAATGGAATGAAACGGGTTGTTTTTTGCTGAAAGCGGTGATAGACGAGGACCAAATCAGNACCCTAAGAAATGAAATNGATCCAATAGAATCTGCGCGAGATGCCTGGTTACGGGAACATCATAAGGGCCAGATGTTCATTAACNGAGCNGATGACATCACTTTTACCGCTCATNTTGTCAAGCAATCAGAGCCAGTTCGAAATTTTGTTCACCTGCCCGTATTTGCTGATCTGTGCATTGATCTTTTGGGCAATGATGCCAGGCTGTACTGGGATCAGGCGGTTTATAAGAAACCGGAAACGNATCTGGAGTTTCCGTGGCACCAGGATAATGGCTATACCTTTGTCGCTCCACANGACTATTTAACTTGTTGGCTACCGCTTACCCCGGCCACAGTAAAAAACGGCTGTCCCTGGGTGATACCGGGTATTCATAGATCTGGAACACTGGAGCACTGGCAGACTGATCTGGGTTTTGAATGCCTGGATAAACNCGCTGATAATGTTGAAGAACGAGCAATAGCGGTTGAGGCAGATATCGGAGATATCGTGGTTCTTTCNTCGCTGACCCCGCATAGAACCGGACCTAACCTGACCGATGACGTTCGGAAAGCGTATATCNTGCAATTTGCTCACGATGGCGCCGTNATGTATCCCAGGGGGGTGGATNAAGCCNTTG
Organism: Gammaproteobacteria bacterium; assembly: GCA_002697205.1. GTDB lineage: Bacteria > Pseudomonadota > Gammaproteobacteria > Pseudomonadales > Azotimanducaceae > UBA9926. Next base: position 72,906 of record NZUN01000111.1, on the reverse strand, counting down.
TTCAGGATGANNCCGAGCGAAATTTCATGATTTGTAAGAATGGTCAACCTTTCCGTCAATCGTAATCAGGGGTCAGTACTTAGCTATTTAGGCNGTGTTGCTACTTGCNATTGGCTCTGGTTATGTGGCGCTAATACTGTCTTCAGCAAGTGNCAGGCCAGGAAGAATTATTTTTTNNGGGTGGGTTTCTTGCAACTAGCAGTTCAGTTTCTTGCAGAAAGTGATTTCCNGGTATGCAAAGGAGTTCAGAAGCGATTAGATCGNCGTATCGGNCGTGCCATTAACAGATTCTAGGTTGTNTCTGATCCAATCAGGCAAACACTTNAAAGATTTCCATGGAAATACTTGAGTTTGAAGACNCATAGGTGGAGACTTGCTAGCAGTCAGTTTCGTAGAAAATCAATTGGAGTAAGTTATGGCTTTAGCAATAGGCGATCAGATACCGCAAGTGACATTAAAAACAATGGGTGAGAAAGGCCCTGAAGATTTGAATATGGGTGAGCTTTGTTCNGGCAAGAAAGTGGTTTTATTTGNTGTTCCCGGGGCTTTCACACCAACCTGTAGCGCNGCCCATTTGCCTGGCTATGTCGTCAANTCAGANAAGATAAAGGCCCAGGGAGTTGATGCTATTGTCTGCCTTTCCGTGAACGATGCATTTGTNATGAATGCCTGGAGTCAAGGACAGAACGCNGAAGAAATCATCATGGCAGCAGATGGTAATGGTGAATTCACCAAAGCCATGGGCTTGGAAATGGATGGTTCGGGTTTTGGCCTGGGTACCCGTTCAAGCCGTTATTCGTTGATTGCTGAAGACGGCAGAATAACTGTTCTCAATCTCGAAAAAGGCGGCGCTTTTGAAGTAAGTTCAGCAGAAGCGGTTTTGGCGGCCTTGTAAAAGGGCATCAAGTATCTATCGGCGTGATCGATCAGCCTCGTAAAAGCTGGTTTCAGCAGGTGATGGCTCGACTGTTTTGCACTAACGACAATTGAAAAAAAACGAGGCGAAGGACCATGGCTAAACCGTTTCCTAATCACCCTAATCTTGTAGGTGGTTTTGCCCCTATCCAAATGGAATGTGATGCTGCAGATCTGATTATTGAAGGCGAAGTGCCAGAGGATCTGACAGGCACTTTGTACCGTAATGGCCCAAACCCCCAATTTGCTCCGAGAGGGGCTCATCATTGGTTCGCAGGGGATGGCATGGTACATGGGTTTAAGATTGAAGATGGCAAGGTCTCATATCGTAACCGTTGGGCCAGGACCGTGAAATGGAACAAAGAGCGAGAAGCAGGGCGAAGCCTGTTTTCAGCTTTTAATCCTATGGATGCGGACCCCAGTGTTGCCGGTATAGAGACGGATGGCATTGCCAATACCAATATAATCTGGCATGCAGGCAGATTGCTGGCGCTCGAAGAAGGTCATGCCCCTTTTGAAATGAATCCAGATAATCTGGACTCTATTGGCACCCATGACTACCAGCATAAACTGAAAGGGCCCATGACAGCCCATCCCAAAATTGATCCTGAAACCGGAGAACTTTTGTTTTTCGGCTATGGTATAGACGGTTTGCTGTCGGAGAAGATGTCCTATCACGTCGTTGATAAGGATGGAGAGCTTACGGAAAGCCAGTTTTTTGATGCACCTTATTCATCGATGGTACATGATTTTCTTGTTACCAGGGATTATGTGCTGTTCCCCATTATGCCACTGACTGGGTCTTTACAGAGGGCTATGGCCGGCGGTCCTGCGTTTGCCTGGGAACCTGAAAAAGGCGCCTACCTGGGTGTTCTAAAACGAGGCGATGAGGTCTCGAATATTCGCTGGTTTGAAGGTCCTGCTGCTTATGTTTTCCATCCCATGAATGCTTACCAGGTCGGTGATCGATTGATCTGTGATGTTTGCGAATATGGGGAGGCACCGTTATTTCCCCATGCTGACGGCAGCAAACCAGATCCCGCAAAAGCCAATGCAGTATTGAAACGCTGGACAATTGATCTGGCAGCCAGTACCAATGAATATCAAGTAGAACAATTACATGATAATGTCTGCGAATTTCCAAGGTTGGATGAACGCTACGCAGGGTTGAAATACCGGCACGGTTACTTTGGCTGCCAGGGCGCTGAATCTTCACGGTCGGGTGGGTTTACTGCTATTGGCCATGTCGACCATGAAAAGGGTTGTGTTGAAACCTTCGATTTAGGACCGAATTTTGCTGCCTCTGAGCCTGTTTTTGTAGCCCGAGGGACGAGTGAAGGCGAGGGCTACCTGGTCACCAATGTCTATGATGCTGCTATTGATAAGAGTCACCTGGTCATTCTTGACGCCGAAAATGTTGCAGCAGGACCACTGGCAAGGGCCTATCTTGACCANCGAGTTCCTTTTGGTTTTCATGGTAATTGGCGGAATTCTGATTAGTTTTATAAGCCCTAATCTGCGCCGGGTGNAGCTGGTGANCAGTTGTTAGAACCCTGGGTCTTGTGGACGCTAATGGCCGCGCTGCTGCAGTCTGTTCGAACAGCGGCACAAAAACAATTAACTTCGGATATCTCAGCGGAGGGGGCAACCCTGGTGAGGTACCTGTTCGGGCTGCCGTTTGCCTTGCTGTATCTCGNGNTNCAGGTACAAGGAATTCAGTTGCCCCGGCTTGGGCCTACATTTCTGTTTTCTGTGTTGGCGGCAGGGGCCCTGCAGATCGTTGCAACGGTGCTGTTAATCAGATTATTCAAACTTCGCAATTTTGCTGTAGGAAGTACTTATGTAAGGGCCGAGATTCTGGTCACAGCACTACTGGGGGTGTCTTTTTTTTCTGACTGGGTATCTGCCAGTGGCTGGCTGGCAATCATTATTTGNTGTATTGGTTTGTTACTGGTCAACTTAACGGGTGTAGGCCGATGGGGNGGCTTATTCAGTCGATCAGCTGCTTACGGTATTGCCGCCAGCATNGCTTTCTCGTTGACTTCATTATTGATTCGTATGGCTAGCTTGTCCCTGCAACTTGAATCAGCTGTTATTGCGGCGGCGGTGACTTTGGCNGCTATGGTGTGTATTCAGACAGNCATGAGTTTGCTTTTGGTGATAGTTAGNGATAAACGGGAACTTGGTTTAATAGNNCATCACTGGAAGCCCAGCTTGTTTGTTGGNATTACCGGTGTTATTGGTTCGGTGGGTTGGTTCACTGCTTTTACGCTTGAGCGAGCNGCCTATGTTAAGACACTGGGTCAGGTGGAATTCTTGATTTCAGTTTTGATTTCTTACTATTTCTTCAAGGAAAGACCGACCCGACAGGAATGGACTGGTATGTTGTTTCTGGTGGTGGGAGTTGTTCTATTATTAATCAGCGACTGATCCGAAAGATCTTTAAAATCGCTTCTCAAGCAGATGAGATTGATGCCAAAATAGGGATGGTTANAAATTTTCAGCGGGTGTAGCTCAGTTGGTAGAGTCCCAGCTTCCCAAGCTGGCTGTCGCGAGTTCGAATCTCGTCGCCCGCTCCATTTTGGCCGAGGCTTTCGGGATGGTTTTTTNCCTGTGCNCCTGCCGCTGGAATAGCTGCAATTAGCTGAGGNCATTAGCCTGATTACAGCAGGGCCAGTTGAGGTAGCATCCAAAACGCCGCGANAGGTTAGTCCCTGNGTCATCGCGATACNATTGATGTTGTTATAAGGCAAGGATATAAATGATGAGTGTTAAAACCTGGCAGCCAGCAGCACAGAGATCGCTTTCCATCACCCTGCTGGAGCAGTTGCTGGTGCGCCTTCCTCAGGATCTGACTGATATTAATAGCCAGGTCGAACTTGNNAGTATCAAGGACGTTTCCTGGCTGATGAAGTCTGGAGGAGAAGTCTGGAAAGAGGCCGAGGTGNTCNNTGACNCTGACATCAGGCGTCTTATTGTTTTTTTTACGCTGGCTGAAAGGCAACTATCTGGCTGGGAAGCAGGCAGACTCAGTCCGGTCATTGATTTGGTTCGGATTCTCAAGCAAAGGGGATCGTTTCAACCAGAATTNCGAAAATGGATAAAAGCAAATACCGATAATCGTTATTTGCCTAATGGAGCAGTGTTATAATTCTGCTTTGTATGCAGGACCGTATTATGAGAATCGCAGAAGTNAATAGAGACACGCTGGAAACCCAGATTCGCGTTGCCATTAATCTGGACGGGACAGGCCAGAGTTCATTCGATACCGGGTTACCGTTTCTGGAACATATGATGGATCAGATAGCTCGGCATGGCTTAATCGATATAGAAATCTCTGCTACTGGGGATTTGCATATAGATGCCCATCATACAGTAGAGGATCTNGGTATTACCCTGGGACAGGCGTTGAAGCAAGCNNTGGGTGATAAAAAGGGGATTCGTCGCTATGGTCATGCTTATGTGCCCCTTGATGAAGCCTTGTCCAGAGTGGTCATTGATCTGTCNGGCAGGCCCGGCCTCAGCTACGATATTGAATTTAGCCGGCCTTTAGTGGGTGGTTTCGATGTTGATTTNTTTCATGAATTTTTTCAGGGCTTTGTTAATCATTCACTGGTTACACTGCATATTGACAATCTCAAGGGAGACAATGCGCATCACCAGATTGAGACGGTATTTAAAGCATTCGGCAGAGCGCTTCGTAACGCCCTTGAGTNAGATGGGAGAATTGTGGGTAAGCTGCCATCGACAAAAGGGAGCTTGTAAGTTTTGGAGATTATACCGGCCATTGATTTGAAGGATGGCAAAGTTGTCAATTTAAGGCAGGGTCGATTTTCTGAATCGACCGTGTACAGTGATGATCCAGTGCAGATGGCAGCCCACTGGGTGTCGCAGGGAGCNACTCGGCTACATTTAGTGGACCTGGATGGTGCTGTCCANGGTCGGCCCGCCAACAAGCAGGTTATTGCAGACATNGCATGTAACNATCCGCAATTAACNCTCCAGTTAGGGGGCGGTATTCGTTCAGGNAAGATTATTNATGAATATCTGAGTGCGGGCGTAGATTATCTGGTGTTAGGAACAAAAGCGGTTGAGGAACCCGAGTTTGTGGGTGCAATGTGTCGGCAGTTNCCNGGTCATATATGGGTTGGTCTGGATGCATTGCAGGGCAAGCTGGCTAAAAATGCCTGGCGGGACGTTACNGATATTGATNTAAGAGCCCTGGCATTTATTTTTCAGAGTGATGGCATAGAAGGCATAATCTATACGGATATNNGCAAGGACGGTATGATGGGCGGTCTTAATATACGCGCNACGCAGGATCTGGCCNACAGCGTCTCTGTNCCTATCATCGCATCGGGTGGCGTAACAGATATCCGCGATATACAGNTATTGCTGGCTGAAAAACCGNTGGTCGAAGGTGGNATTACAGGNGTTATTACCGGTCGTGCGNTGTACGAGGGTACNCTTGATCTGTCAGAGGCAATGGCGGCCTGCTCGGCTGCTGAAAAAAATAACTAGCGCTTTATCTGCTGTACCAGTCAGGTTGTATTAGGGTGCCAGTATATTAATCCCCTTTAGCAGTATGAGTGCCTCATTNAGCTGAAAGTCTGTACTGGCCAGTTCCCGGTTGGAAGTATCATCGGTGTCCTGCGTGGCATCGTCTTGAGNGGGTTGCTGCAGATGACCAGGGAGGTCTTTCTCCTGAACACTGAAAGGATTGCTTTTTATTCTTGTGATNGTAGATCTTTCGACCCAGATATCAGGGACAATGCCTTCGGCCTGGATGGATCTGCCNTTTGGCGTGAAGTAGANTGCTGTGGTNAGTTTGATTGCTTTTTTGTTAGTTAAAGGCAGTACCGTCTGGACCGAACCCTTGCCGAAGGTTGTTGTACCCAGAATGATTGCCCGTCTATGNTCNTGCAGAGCACCGGCCACTATTTCCGATGCCGATGCAGAACCTTCATTGACCAGTACGACCATNGGNACATGCTCCAGCCTGTCGCCAGGGGTTGCCGTAAACTGCATGGCTGAGTTTTCGATCCGACCTTCGGTGTAAACAATCAGACCATTTTCAAGAAACAGGTCAGATACCTGTACGGCAGCCTGCAGTACGCCGCCCGGATTATTTCTCAGATCTAAAACCAGNCCTTTTATCGGGCCGTTTTTCTTGAGTTCATCAATAGCTTTGCTTACTTCGGGCCCGGTGCCCGCCTGAAATTGGGCNATCCTGATATAACCATATTGTNCNTCTAGCAGTCTTTGNCGAGTACTGGCNATTTTAATGATCTCTCTGATGAGCGTCTTCTCCANGGGAGCNGATTCGCCTTTTCGCATGATCATTAGCATAACNGAGCTTCCTGGTTCACCGCGCATGTTGTCNACGGCATCGCCTACATCCATACTTTTCACGGCTTTTCNGTCAATCTGTATGATCAGATCGCCAGGAAGNATGCCAGCTCTTGAAGCCGGTGTTTCATCCATNGGAGAGATNACTTTTATCAGGCCATTTTCTGTNCCTACCTCGATACCCAGGCCGCCGTAATTTCCGGTGGTGGTTTCTTGCAGATCACTGAATGATGATTCGTCGAGAAAAGCCGAATGNGGATCGAGTTGGGTTAGCAGACCTTTTATAGCACTCTCTAGAAGTTTTCGGTCATCGATCTCCTCGACGTANGCCTGTCTGATACGATCAAATGCTTCAGCAAAAATNCGCAGTTCCTCAAGGGGTAGTCGTGAAGGCGGGGATGGTTCTGCATTATCCTGTGCATGAAGNTGCATGCCCGGCGCAACTAAAGCGACNATCAACATAAATAGACTGAATTTCATTTTTGTTCCTATTTGGGACCTTGTTACTTTTACACTGGGTTCAGGCCGCTGTTTTCTTTGNACTGGGTCTTTTGCACCAGAGCAGAGGATCNACTGGCAGTCCGGCTTGACGAATCTCAAAATAGAGCCCTGAACGTCTGAGACCGCCACTGTTGCCNANCTCAGCGATGGATTCACCGGGTAGAATCCAATCACCCAACTGCGGGTAGATTACCTGATTATGCCCNTATAGGCTCATAAAACCATCACCATGATTGATAATGATAAGTAAACCGAAACCCCTCAGCCAGTCGGCAAAGACGACTCTNCCATAATGGATTGATCGCACTGGGGTCCCTTCGGGCGCGTCGATTANCAANCCTTTCCAGTACACTTTGTCTTGTATTCTNGCCTGGCCAAAATGTTGGCTGATAGTTCCTTGTGAAGGCATTGCCAGTTGCCCTTTGCGTTNTGAAAGGGANTGGAGTTGATCTGGTGTCGGCAAGNCCAGCAAGCTGTTTTCCAGTCTTCTNAGGACTAACTCAAGGTTGTCTCGGTCTAAGGTTAATTTTTTCCTGGAGGTNTCGGTTGCTTGGAGCATGTGCAGCACCCCATCAAGGATATGNTGACGTTGTAGTTTGGCCTGNTTCAGTTGGTCTGATTGCTTCTTCTGTTTTGCTCTGGCGATCTCATGAGATACTGTCTTATCCATCAGCTTCTGNTTTGTTTCATGCAATGCCAGCAGNGTNTGCTGATATTTTTTGATCTGTTTGACGCGAGCCTCTGNCATATACTTGTAGTATTGTGACATGCGTGAAATNGCGCTGGGATCTTCCTGATTAAGAATCAGCTTAANGGGTCCATCCTGTCCTATGCGCTGGGCTGCCTGGATGTGTTGGGCCACTGTTTNTTCTTCCTGCTTTTTTCTGGCGGTCAGGTTTTCANGCNTAGCTATTAGTTCGTTGATCTGCTTTTGACTCAGGCTCAAGGCNGTTTCCGCTTTCCTGAGTTTGTNGACGCTGATAGCAACCTTGTTTTCAAGTTCTGCCAGTCTCTGCTCCTCTAATGATCGNTCCTGAGAAGCCTGTTCATAGATGTGCTCCAGTTCACTGAGTTGCTCATCAAGCAGTTCGAGTCGCTGGACAATTTCTTCCTTTGTTTCCTGTGCTGCCAGATGNCAGGCCAGCCCGCTTGTCAGAATCAGCGACAACCTNAGTATTAATTTGCAGTAGCCTGCTAACATCGCATTGTTAACCCGTTAACTTTTCNGTTGACCCTGANANCAGGGATCTTCCNGTCATTTCGTCGGGAACGGGCAGATCCATGATGTCNAGTAATGTGGGAGCAACGTCGCAGAGGCNGCCGTTTTCAGCTAGGTGCAGNTTTTTTTGTCCTACGTAAATCAATGGTACCTGTTCTGAGGTATGCGCAGTGTGGGCTTGNCCGGAGTGATGATCAAGCATCTGTTCCACGTTGCCATGATCNGCTGTGATCAGGCAGTGCGCGTTTTTGCTTCTGGTGGCTTCAATTATTNTGCCCAGGCAATCATCGANACATTCCACTGCCCTGATGGCGGCCGCCATGATACCGGTATGGCCCACCATATCCCCATTAGCAAAATTACAGATGATGAGATCGTATTTATCTGCCTTGATACAGTCTAGTAATCNGTCAGTGACCTCAGGGGCACTCATCTCGGGTTGGAGATCATAAGTGAGAACCCCAGGGGAGGANATCAATAACCGGTCTTCTCGGGCATAGGNCATTTCTTGTCCACCAGAAAAGAAAAAAGTGACGTGTGCGTATTTTTCCGTTTCGGCAATCCTCAACTGGGATAGNCCTCTGTTACTAATGTATTCACCCAGACTGTTGTGTANCTTGTAGGAGTCATAAACGCAGGTANTATCGAGATCATCTGCATAGCGTGTCAGGGTCATGAAATCAGCAAGTTGCGGTCTGTATGTTCGTTCAAATCCGGAGAATTCTTCGTCTACGAAGGCTCGCGTTAACTGTCTGGCTCGGTCTGATCGAAAGTTCAGAAATAGAACCTGATCCTCATTGTCCATGCTGGCAGCAGCACCCTNTACTACTATTGCACTGGGNGATATAAATTCGTCTGTTTCCCCTCGAGCGTAACCAGCCTGTAGCGCTGCTTGCGGGGAATCAAACTGCAGTGCTGTCCTGCCTGCGCTAATCAGNTTGTANGCCGATTCGATTCGATCCCATCGGTTGTCACGATCCATTGCAAAAAAACGTCCGCATAAAGAAGCGATACGTCCACAGTCAAGTGCTTCCAGGTGTTGTTGCAGTTGGATCAGGGACGTTAGGGCAGATTTCGGGGGAACGTCGCGGCCATCCAGGAACGCATGTACCAGTATATTTTTCACTCCCATGGAGTGGGCCAGGTTAATACTTGCCTGGAAATGATCCTCATGGCTGTGAACACCGCCAGGTGACAGTAAACCAAACAGGTGCAATGCGCTACCATTGTTGGCAAGCTTGGAAAAAGCGCTGGTTAACACGGGATTGTCGGNAAATGACNCATCCTGAATCGCTTTGTTGATCCGGGTGAAGTCCTGATCTACTATCCTTCCAGCGCCAAGAGTCATGTGACCGACTTCCGAATTACCCATCTGGCCTTGGGGAAGGCCTACCGCTATGCCAGAGCCTGATATGAGTGTTCGNGGTGCATCCTGCCATAGCGAATCCCATACTGGGGTNTTCGCNCTGGCGATGGCATTGTCCTCAGCATCTTCGCGGTATCCCCAGCCGTCGAGTATGATNAGAAGATGGGTTTCATGATTTTTCATAAGCAAAGCTAAAGGCTTAATTCTGCAGAACCTCTATTCTACCTGTATTCGCAGAATCCATGAAGTTAGAAGGTTTAAGCCAAGGCGATAGAGTGTATACTTGCGTGCTTAAAAATACGTGAGATATCAGGTTTGTTTGAAAAAGTTATAGAATTTGNAACAAATCACCCGTTTNTAGTGGGTACCTTTCTGNTTCTGGTGGGTGCGCTTTTTTTTACGGAAGGTAGAAAAGGCGGNGCCTCGATTGGCACGCAGTTGCTGATTCAATTGATCAACAANNATGANGCTGTGGTAATTGACCTCAGGGATTCGAGTGAATTCTCTAATGGTCATATTGCNGGCGCANTNAANATTCCTTTTACCAGCCTCGANAAAAGNNTCAGAGAAATNTCNAAATTNAAGGAAAAGCCGATTGTNCTGGTNTGNAAGATGGGNCAGAANTCNAGTGCAGCNGGTAAGAAACTTATNGCCCTGGGTTGTCAGGATATCCGTCGNTTGTCTGGTGGCATGATGGAGTGGACTTCNAGNAACCTGCCGGTGGTNAAGTGACGCNGNTCNNNCGNAGAACNANTCNNANGTAACNATTTACACNACNNNATTTTGNCCCTNCTGCATNAGGGCAAAAANNNTGCTTGAGTCNAAAGNNGTTTCNTTTAANGANATCTCGAGTGGATTNTTCNGNGNAAAAACGCCAAGAGATGNTGGTCAGGGCAAAATCGTATAGTGTGCCTCAGATCTGGATAGGCGATAATCATGTTGGTGGTTGTGATGAACTCTATCAACTNGAACACAATGGCAAACTACAGGAATATTTGGAGAATTTNTAATGAGTGAATCTCAGTCAGAAGAGAACCCCAAGCCCCAGTTTTCCCTGCAGAGGATCTATGTGAAGGATGTATCCTTCGAGTCACCCGCGTCACCAAATAGCTTCAGNGGTACGATGAAACCATCTGTGAANCTGGACCTTAATACGCGAAAAAATATGATCGAAGATTCTCTCTGGGAGGTTATTCTGTCGCTNACTTTGACGGCAAAAGATGATAGTGAAAACACCCTGTATCTCGCGGAGGTTCAACANGCTGGNATTTTTGTNATNAATGGGCTCGAAGAGGACGCTCTGAATCATACCCTGGGTAGTTTCTGCCCAAATATCCTGTTCCCATATGCAAGGGAGTGTATTGATGCNTTGATTGTACGAGGTAGTTTCCCCCCATTGATGCTGGCGCCGGTGAACTTTGATGCATTATATGAGCAGGCAAAACTGGCCCAGGAAAGACAGGAAGCCAGCGTTCAGTAGCCATTGAGGAAATCGTGCTGCCGCCAGGCTTCATAGATTATGACTGCTGCAGCATTTGAAAGNTTCATTGAGCGGCTGCCATCGATCATGGGTATCCGTATCCGGTGGTCTATTAGGTCTGAATGCAATAGGTCAACGGGCAGGCCGCGCGTTTCAGGTCCTAGAATCAGCAGATCAGAAGGCTGGTAGTGCAGTGCCTGATAGCTCAGTTCGCCCTTGGTNGTAACCGCNATGACTCTGCTNGCCTGNGANNNTTCAATGGCCTGGNGGATATTCTGATGCACGGTGATGGTGGCGAGATCTCGATAGTCGAGTGCTGCGCGACGCAGTTGTTTTTCTTCCAGGGAAAACCCGAGCGGTTCTATCAGGTGCAGATGACATCCACTGTTTGCGCACAGGCGCATGATGTTGCCGGTATTGGGTGGGATCTCGGGTTCAAACAGGGCGATGTTAAACATGATGTAGTTGGTTGAATGTGCCAGCCTAACTTAGTCTCCTGAGTCCTNATTGTCCATGCCAAGCTCCTGCATCTTTCTGGTGAGCGTGTTTCTCCCCCATCCCAGTANTAATGAGGCATCTCTTTTCCTGCCAGCGGTATGTTGCAGNGCCGCTTCTATTATTGTTTTTTCAAATACGGGNAGTGCNTCCTGAATCAAGCTGGAGGTCTCCGGCAGAGTCGTCTTNAGTTTTTTGTCAGCCCATTTCTTCAGCAGAAGATCCCAGTTGGTTTCGCTATCAGATTCAGTATCCAGGTTTTGATTTTGTAGTTCGGCTGGCAAGTCAGGAATGTGAACTTCTCTGCCGGTTGCCATTACGGTGATCCAGCGGCAGAAATTTTCAAGTTGTCTCACATTACCCANCCANGGTAATGAAGAAAGATAGTCCATCGTTTGCGGTAGGATTTCTTTGACTTCTTCATCTAACTCAATTGATGCCTGANCCAGGAAATAATCCATCAGCAGCGGTATATCCTCTTTTCGATCTGACAGNCTGGGAATATGAATTCTGATGACATTTAATCGATGGAATAAGTCTTCCCTGAAGCGATTCGAAACAACCAGCTTTTCCAGATCCTGATGGGTCGCAGCAATGATGCGNACGTTTGCGGACAGTGATACATGCCCGCCTACACGATAGTATTGTCCATCCGAAAGAACCCTGAGTAGCCGGGTTTGAGTCTCGGCAGGCATATCTCCGATCTCGTCCAGAAACAAGGTGCCACCGTCAGCCTGTTCGAAACGNCCCTTGCGCACTTGATTTGCGCCAGTGAAGGCGCCTTTTTCGTGACCAAAAAGTTCCGATTCGATNAGATCCTGAGGGATCGCGGCCATGTTCAATGGGATAAAGGGTTTGTTGTTCCGGGGGCTGTGACGATGCAATGCATGGGCGACNAGTTCTTTTCCTGTNCCGGATTCACCGTTAATTAANACGGTAACGTTGGATTTGGACAGGCGACCGATGGCTCTGAATACCTNCTGCATGGCGGGTGCTTTACCGATTATTTCGGGCTGGGCCGATGCTANATCGACAGATTGCGGTAACTGTTTTTCTGCGATATCTGCAAGGGCTCTCTGGACTACAGAGACGGCTTCATCGACTTCAAATGGCTTGGGAATATATTCGAATGCNCCTCCCTGGATAGACGATACCGCACTATCCAGATCTGAATGGGCAGTCATGATAATGATCGGCAGGTCCGGGTGGCTNGATTTCATCCTGTCGAGGAGTTCGAGGCCATCCATGCCATGCATACGTATATCANTGACAATAACTTGGGGTTGTTCAAAGCGGAATCGTTCTAGTAAGGCTTCGGCACTATCAAAACANGTGACTTGCATACCGGCTTTGACNAGGGCTTTATCAAGTACCCAGCGTATGGATTTTTCGTCATCAACGACCCACACTTTGTTTTCTATCGTCATGGTTTGGCTACCTCCAGGGGAAGGATCAAAGTGAAGCGCGTTAACCCCGTTTCGCTCTCGGCCTCAATNATGCCTTGATGCCGGTGGATGATTGACTGCGCAACTGATAAACCCAGGCCTGATCCATCAGGTCTACCCGTGATCATAGGAAAAAATAGATGTTCTCTCAGCTCAGGNAATATGCCTGGACCATTGTCAATGATATCGATCCTGAGCACGTTTTTATGCCTGATGGAGGCTATGGTGAATTGCCTATCGGTTCTGGTTATGAAAGTGATTTCAGGGTGAGTTGTTACCGCCAGGCTCTGCATGGCATTACGAGTGATGTTGAGCACCGCCTGAAGCATGAGATCAGGATCCAAGTAGATTTCCGGAATGCTGGGATCATAATCTCGCACAAAGGTGAGTTGTGGTCCGCCTTCTATTTCGATCAGGCGNCGGACTTTTTCGAGGATTTCGTGGATGTTGGTTAACTGCATTTTCGAAGGGACATTAGGGCCAAGCAATTTATCGACCAGCGCTTTGAGCCTATCGGTTTCTTCTATGATGATAGAAGTATATTCCCTTAATTCCTGAGTCGGTAACTCTGATTGAAGAAGCTGAGCTGAACCTCTGATTCCTCCAAGCGGGTTCTTGATCTCGTGTGCAAGGCCACGAATCATTTGCCGGGTCACTTCCTGCTGCTCCCTGAAGGCTTCTTCTCGATTAATTTTCAGATAACGGTCNAGGGGTGTCAGTTCAACCAGCAAATTATACTGCTGTTCCTCGAATACCGGTGAAACTGAGAGGTCTACGGTTATTACCTGGCTGTTGTGCAGCTCAAATTGAGCTCTTCGTTGCGTATAAAACTGATTCGATTGCAGNGCATCGAGCAGGATATTTTCGATATTTTTAAAGCTGGGTAATACCTCAAAAATGGATTTTTCGGATACTTGTTTGAGAGACACGTCCAGCAGACTCTCCGCTGCCTGGTTGATAAAGCAGAAGTTCAGGTCTTTATCCAGGGACAGGATAGCNGTGCTTAAGTTGTTCAGGATAGACTGGTTTAGAAACATGGCATTCAATTCTGTTTTCGATTTGATTGCTTCATTCATGTAGCCCTAGAAAAAAAGTGNACCAAATCNTATANTTAGTAAAATTTTTATATAAATAGGGCTTTGCCAGGGGGTTCTTTATTGGGTATCCAGAATTATGCGCTATTTTGGTGCTTTACGTCGATTGCTGGGATTGATATTACGACGAACATCCAACTGTACAGGCGCACCTGCCTGAACCAGGCTGCCTGACCGGATGTCAAATATCCTCAGTTGCAGCGTCTGATTGCCTCGTTCNATTCCTGTTANTCTGAAGGGCGCGCTGGTTGCCAAAGTCGAATGATGCTTGCCGTTGATATAAAGCTGTAGCTGGTGACCGGGTCTGAGAGCCGGTCGCAGGTGCACCGACAATGCAAGGCTACCCGCNNTCGNCTGAACCCGCTGACCTTGTACAAGTCCCTTGAATGCGATAATGGCATAGGACGAAGCAGACTGGACATCGCTGCTCACGANCANTAGTGCATTGATAAGCATCAGCNTACAGAGAATTGACCCGCTTATTGATTTCATCATGTNGATTCTCTGATAGGTTGCAAGCGAATGAAAAAGGGGAACAAGTCCCCTTTTTCATCATAACTCAGAGAGGCTGAAAGCGTTATGCCAGAGCTTCCTTGGTTGTTTTGATTATTGCCGCTGCTACTTTATAAGGATCAGCNTTGGAAGAGGTTCGGCGGTCTTCCANGCGTCCCTTCCAGCCGTCTGTTACCGTGCTGATAGGAATCCTGATGGAGGCACCCCGGTCGGANACACCGTAGCTGAACATATCGATAGACTGGGTTTCGTGCAGGCCTGTCAGGCGCTGATCGTTGTAGGCGCCATAGACGCTGATGTGGCGATCAATATGCTTGGCGAAATTTTCACAGATTGCTGTAAAAATCTCTTCTTTGCCTTNTTCGCGCATTGCGCCGTTGGAGAAATTAGCATGCATGCCTGAACCATTCCAGTCAGTGGCTCCAAGAGGTTTGGGGTGCCAGTTAATTGAATAGCCGTATTTCTCGCCTGTTCTCTCCAGCAGATATCGTGCCAGCCAGGTCTCATCTCCTGCTGATCTAGCGCTTTTAGCAAANACCTGAAATTCCCACTGTCCNGANGCTACTTCAGCATTAATNCCTTCGACGTTAATGCCAGCTTCCAGGCAAAGGTCCAGGTGTTCCTCTACNCAGTCCCTGCCAAAAGTATTGGCAGCACCGACACTACAGTAGTAAGGTCCCTGAGGACCTGGATAACCACCTCTGGGAAAGCCCGGTGGTAGTTCAGTATCGATATCCCATAAAAAGTACTCTTGCTCAAAACCGAACCAGAAATCATCGTCATCATCCTCGATGGTTGCCCTGCCGTTAGACAGATGGGGGGTGCCATCAGCATTGAGAACTTCGTTCATGACCAGATAGCCATTGTTTCGGTCCGGGTCAGGAACAATGGCGACCGGTTGAAGCAAACAATCCGAGGCATTGCCCTCAGCCTGTTCGGTCGAACTGCCATCGAATGACCACATTGGGCATTCTTCTAATTTTCCTGAAAAATTGTCTCTGACCAGCGTTTTGCTGCGTAGACTCTGCGTCGGCTGGTAACCATCCAGCCATATGTATTCTAGTTTAGCCTTCATAATTGNGTGGATCTCCTTATTGTTTCTCTTGATCATTGCCTGCAGCGTGATGGACTCCGATTGCNATCACTGCCTGCCGTCAATAACGCAAGGATTATGCCACAGAATCTGCCCNTGGATGACTGATTTATTAAGGTTTTAANGCNCTCTTGCCGGAAGNAGTNGATTTTGCGAACCAAATTGGTGCGAGTCGATGTAAATTGCCCNGATATTGTNCGGCTTGACCTGGAATGGAATCAATTCTGGCCTNGGCAAATAATCAGTTAACGNTAANCANCGGNCCACNCATGGAATGACCAGGCNGGCTAGGCCGCTTGGTCTCTCTNACTGGCTTTGTGAGTAAATTGNCGGGTAATTTCAGGGTTTCTGAAAATTCTGTAAGGGGTGTGGATNCCGTTTCAGTACCGTGGTTGCATCCCTGNGAGGGGCATAAAGNCCAGGAGATAGGTTAATTNTGCTATCAGATGATGCTTTTTGGCTTATCAGACTAGTACCCGAGCAAGCTTGGGGTATAATCCGCGTCTTCAAATTGCTAGATCCACTACCGGTATTATTATGACCCGTCAGTTAAGAAATGTTGCCATCATCGCNCATGTTGATCATGGCAAGACCACGCTGGTTGATAAGTTACTATCACAAGCAGGTGCTCTTCAACGAGGAGATGACTCGGGNGAGCGNTTGATGGACTCAAACGAGCTGGAAAANGAACGCGGGATTACCATTCTGGCAAAGAATACAGCGCTAAACTGGAAAGGTTTTACCATTAATATTGTAGATACGCCGGGTCATGCGGATTTTGGTGGGGAAGTTGAGCGAATACTGTCTATGGTGGATTCGGTCCTGTTNCTGGTGGATGCCGTTGAAGGGCCAATGCCACAGACTCGATTTGTTACTCGGAAAGCATTTGAAAGTGGCTTGAACCCTATATTGATGGTGAACAAAATAGATAGAGAGGGCGNCAGGCCTGACTGGGTTGTTGATGAGGTTTTCGAACTGTTTGATCAACTGGGCGCTACCGAGGATCAGTTGGATTTCCCTGTTGTTTTTGGCTCAGCCATGCTGGGGAGTTCTGGTCCGNCAGCAGATAAAGTTGAACCGAATTTAGACTATCTCCTGAAGGTGCTCACAGAGGAAGTACCGGCGCCGGTCGTGGTAACAGATGGCCCGCTGCAGATGCAAATCAGTGCGCTAGATTTTAACAGCTATGTCGGCGTAATAGGCTTGGGTCGGGTGACCAGGGGAACGGTTAGCAAAGGCAGTCCGGTGATTGTGGTGGGTGCAGGTGGTAGGTCCAGGAAGGCTAAAATACTGCAGGTNATGGGNTTTTCTGGTCTCAATAGGATTGAAATTGACGCCGCCAGTGCAGGCGATATCGTTTGTGTTACGGGTATTGAGGGCTTGAAAATATCTGATACCATCTGCGCCGTGGATAGCCCAGACCGGATGCCTCCCCTTAGGGTCGATGAACCGACCCTTTCGATGACTTTCCAGGTAAATAATTCTCCCTTTGCGGGNAGGGAAGGTAAATTTGTTACCAGTNGGAACCTGAAGGACCGTTTGGAATTAGAACTGCTATATAACGTNGCCTTGCAGGTAAGCCCTGGCGATTCAGCAGACAAATTTATTGTTTCTGGCAGAGGCGAATTACACTTGGCTGTACTGATAGAAACCATGCGGCGAGAAGGTTANGAATTAGGTGTATCCAGGCCCGAGGTAATCTTAAAAGAGATTGATGGGATCATNCTTGAACCGTATGAGAACCTGATGATTGATGTGCANCAGATCAATCAGGGTGCGATTATGGAGGCTATAGGTAGCCGGAAAGGAACACTGACNAATATGGTCCCTGACTCCAAGGGAAGAGTGCGTTTGGAGTTTCTGATACCGACCCGAGGTTTGATAGGATTTCGCTCTGAGTTTATGACGTTGACCTCAGGCAATGGCATAATGAGCAGTGTCTTTGCTCATTACGACAAGAGACTGGGAGATGAGTTTAATCAGCGGCGTAACGGTGTTTTGATATCCATGGCTAGTGGCAAGAGCCTGGGATTTGCATTGTTTAATCTTCAGGCCAGAGGTAGGTTGTTTATTGAACCTAATGAAGCAATATACGAAGGTATGATTNTAGGTATACATGCNAGAGGAAATGATCTGCCTGTTAACCCCCTCAAAGGAAAGCAGTTAACCAATGTTCGTGCATCGGGTACGGATGAAGCAATAGTACTGACTGCGGCAGTCAGACATACGCTTGAGCAGGCGGTGGAATTTATAGATGATGATGAGTTAGTTGAGGTGACCCCGAACTCNATCAGGATCAGAAAGAAGTTGTTAACCGAAAANGAACGAAAGCGTTCTTTTCGAAGTAGAGCTGNCTGATTTTTTATGCTGCCTTTATATCCAGAATTAAAACCTTACGCTCGGCATCGGCTTAAAGTTGATGATATCCATGACCTGTATGTAGATGAGAGCGGCAATGAGGCCGGAATACCGGTTTTGTTCCTGCATGCAGGGCCGGGTTCGGGTTGCGAGTTCGATAGTCGTCGGTTTTTNAGCCCGGATAAATACCGCATTATTCTTTTTGATCAGCGAGGTGCCGGTCGTTCTTTGCCANCGGGTGAAGTTTCAGCGAATAAACCAGCTGANCTACTGGCCGATATGGAAAAGATAAGGATTAAACTGGGCATTGATAAGTGGGTGCTGTTTGGTGGCGGCTGGGGTTCGACTTTGGCCCTACTGTATACAGAAGCTTATCCTGGCAGGGTGCTTAGCCTGGTTNTGCGAGGCATATTCCTGGCCCGACAGGAGGATATCGATTGGATTTATCAGGATGGCGCTAATCGGTTCTGCCCTGACCATTGGNAGGATTTCGTCGCTCCTTTGGCTGGTTATGACCNTGATCAGGTTTGCNCCGCCTACCAGGCATTGATGCAGGGCGATAATGAATTGGCCAGAATGTCGGCGGCNAAGGCCTGGTCGATTTGGGAAGCGCAATGTACCACATTGCATCCTAACCAGCGCTTAATTAAACATTTTTCTGATGCCCATCGCTCAATAGCACGGTGCAATATTGGTTCTCACTACTATTCCAACGGATGCTTTTTAACGGAAAATCAGATATTACGAGATGCACCGAGATTGAAAGATGTTTCAGGCATTATTGTTCACGGCCGGTTCGATTTATTTTGTCCCTTTGAAAATGCGCATCTACTACATCAGGCCTGGCCTCAAAGTCAGTTGTATATTGTCCGCGAAGCAGGTCATTCAGCNACGGAACCGGCTTTGATAGATGCTCTGATTAGGGCAACCCGCACTACTGCAAATCGCTTTGAGCGAGATTTTGGGGTTTAGCCATGAAGGCGCTGATCCAGAGGGTGAGCTATGCNTCGGTTAGGGTAGATCAGGCCATCATCGGCAGTATAGACAAAGGCGTGTTGGTGTTCCTGGGTATCGAAAAAAAGGATGACCAAGCCGTTTCAAAAAGGCTGCTGCATAAGGTNCTGNACTACCGGATCTTTTCTGATACTAGCGGCCACATGAACCATAATGTGATCGAGGTNGCCGGCGAATTACTGGTGATTTCTCAGTTTACGCTGGCAGCCAGTACTACCAAAGGCCTGCGACCGTCTTTTTCCAGCGCTATGCAGCCTGCTGAAGCAGGCCGNCTCTATGACCATTTCGTTGAACAGGCTAAACAACGATGTAAAGTCAGCAGCGGAATATTCGGTGCTCATATGCAGATCGAATCATGTAANGATGGGCCTGTGACTTTTTTGCTGTNTGCATGAGTCGTAANAATAGTAAAGCNTTCAGCTGCAGATANTNACGATTGCGTGATTTAACTGAAATTAGCGATNCCNTTGAAATCCAGTGTTAAGTGGCGTCGTCCGCGTTCCTACTTCCGTCTATGNATCGGCCGAAGAAGATGCCCAGCTCGAATAGCAGCCACATGGGTATGGCTAACAGAATTTGAGATATGACATCCGGTGGTGTCAGTAACATGCCTAGCACAAAGCAACCGACGATAACATAAGGCCTTTTACTCTTAAGGGCGGTTACAGTGGTGGCGCCTGTCCAGAGCAGCAGCAGAGTTGCAATTGGGATTTCAAAGGCAAGACCAAAAGCAAAAAACAGTTTNAGAACGAAATCAAGATATCTGTTGATATCGGTCATGATGGTAACGCCAGCGGGGGCAATACTGGTGAAGAAGCCGAACACGAGAGGAAAGACNACATANTAAGCAAAGGCCATACCGGCGTAAAACAGCAGNATGCTGGAAATCAGCAGTGGCAGGGCGATTTTCTTTTCATTTGAATAGAGTCCCGGTGCGACGAATGCCCAGCATTGATGAAGAATAACCGGNATGGACAGAAAGATGGCCAGGACCAGTGCCAGCTTAAAAGGAGTCAAGAAAGGAGAAGCAACTTCGGTTGCTATCATAGTAGACCCTTCCGGCAGGAAAGCCCGAAGAGGCTCTGATACAAAGCCGTAAATTGTATTGGCATAGTAGAAAAGGGGTAAAAAGACAATCAGCACCGTCAGCAGGCTTTTCAGTATACGGCTGCGTAATTCAATCAGATGTTCTATTAGAGGTTGCCCTTGACCGGTCAGGTCTGATTCGTCCTCCTTACTGGGTTGTTGATCCGTCATGTTTATCTTGNACTGTGCCTTCTTGGTTAGGTGACGCGGTAATAGGATTGGTTGCAGCTTNGGAAATCAGCGTCTTCACGTCAGTCTGTGTTTGCTGTATTACTTCACGGGACTGGTTTATTTCCTTGAGTACACTTTCATTGTGCAGTTGTTGTTTGATCTCATCCGCCCCGATTTCTCTTTCTATTTCAGANCGAAGGTCGTTAAAACTGCGTTTAAACCGGCCAAACCATAGTGCNAGAGAACGTATTGTTTCCGGGAGTTTGTCTGGTCCAATCACCAGTAAAGCGACTACTGNGATGGCAAGTAATTCTGGGAAACCAACGTCGAACATCGATCAGGAACTGCCTTCGTTCCCGCTGTTTTGGGTGGCTGGTGATTCAGCGCCATCCAGGGGCTCTGGTTTGGGTTCTTCACTGACCGCNCTTCTAAAGCCTTTGATNGCAGAACCNAGGTCGTTGCCCAGCGAGCTTAGTTTTTTGCTTCCAAACATGAGAAGCACAATAACAAGAATAATGATTAATTCTGTAATCCCAAATGACATAATGTTACTCCTTACGATATCTCGAACGTTTTTCCTCCAAACCGGAGGTACCTTGACGGTTTTCCAATTCATGGCTAACGGTTTCAGGNCTGATACCCAGATAGTCCAGTAAGACCAATAAATGAAACCAAAGGTCCGCCATTTCGCTGGTTAATTCATGCTGGTCCTTAGCATTCATATGGTCTTTGGCGGCGATAATCACTTCTATTGCCTCTTCACCGACCTTCTCCAGTATTTTATTCAGGCCGGCTCTATTGAGATCGGCTACATAGGAGTTTTCAGNATTGGCCATACGGCGACTACGGATAGTGGCAAATAATGCATCTAGACTTTCATTCACCTTTATAGATCTCCGCTGGATCCTTTAAAACCGATTCCATTTCCTGCCATTNTCCCTCTGAGAGTTTCCTGAAAAAACAACTTCTTCTACCCGTGTGACAGGCAATTCCACCTGTTTGATCCACGCTCAATACTAGCACATCGCTGTCGCAGTCCAGATAAATACCGTCTATCTGCTGGCTGTGTCCGGATTTTTCTCCTTTTCGCCACAGAGTCTGTCTGGACCTAGACCAATAGACTGCATATCCAGAGTTNACGGATTCAATGACTGCCTGGCGGTTCATCCAGGCCAGCATGAGTATTTNCCCTGAGGTTTTGTCCTGAGCAATCGCCGGAATCAGGCCTTCCTCATTAAAATTGAGGGCTGCAACATAGTCTGGCGCATAAGGTTCTTTTTTCATGGTCTACTGATCAGAAGATATAAGGCTATTGTACCCAGAATAATTGTGCCTATCAGCAACCCTTGGTCAAGGTTTAANTGCAGCCCTGGAACAANGGTAAATCCNAGAGCAAGGCCAAGTCCAACCGTCGTTAAGCGCGCGGTCTTGCTAAATTTGTGGAAATGTTGCAAGTCCGACTTCAGNGTCGTCAGCAGTCTGGCCTGCTGACGTTGGTTCAGGGATATTTGTTTTATTTCCCTGGCAGCAAAAAGAAGGTTTCGGGGAAGNTCNGGTAATTCTGCCAGAGCTGCCGGAGCCAGTGATTTCAGTTCTTCCATGAAATGAACAAAGCCCGTTTGCTTTTTCATCCACCGCTTCATAAATGGTGCNGCGGTTTCCCATAGATCGAGATCCGCATAAACCTGGCGACCAATACCTTCAATATTCAACAGGGTTTTTTGTAACAGAACGAGCTGNGGCTGAACTTCCATATTAAATTCCCTAGCCGTATTGAACAGNGCTATTAACAGGCCTGCAAATCTGATTTCTCGCATTGGCTTCCCAAAAATCGGTCTACAGACCTCCGCTATCACCTTTTCAAAGGCATCTATGTCNGTATCTGCNGGCACCCAGCCGCTTTCGATGTGAGCAAGGGCTACAGCTCGATAATCCGCATTGAAAAATGCGAGCAGGTTCTTTGCCAGATACTTTTGATCGTCAGCATTTAGGACCCCGATTATGGCGCAATCCAGTGCTATGTAGGNTGGATTCTCCGGGTCTGAAGCGTTAACAAGCACGTTTCCAGGATGCATATCAGCATGAAAGAAATTGTCCTCAAATACNTGCGTGAAAAATATCTCCACTCCCAGGTGGGCCAGCTTNCGAAGATTTACCTGTCTTTCCTTAAGTTCGTTTAGATCTGTGACGACAATCCCANTGACTTTTTCCATCACCAGAATGTTCTTGTTGCTCAATTCCGGATAAACCATGGGAACATANAGTTTGCTGCTGTTTTGCCAATTGGCTCTGAGTTTCTGCGTGTTCTCGCGTTCCAGNTCCAGGTCCAACTCATCCAGTATGGTGTGGCGATAATCGGTAACAATATCCGACAGCCTGAGTCTGGCCAGATCTGGCCNAAACTGGGTGAGTAGCNCAGCTATTCTAGCAAGCAGGTCGAGGTCCCTTTGAATAATNGCGTTAATGCCTGGCCGAATGACTTTAACGACAACCTGTTCTCCGCAAAGGAGNACGCCGCTATGTACCTGTGCCACCGAAGCTGAGGCCAGAGGCGCGTGTTCGAGGTGAGAAAATACTTCTGGGATTGATCTACCGAGATTGGTTTCTATGATTTGTAGAGATTGCTCTGATGAAAAAGGNGGTACTCGATCCTGAAGTGTCTCAAGTTCTCCAGCCAGTGTGGCCGATAGAATGTCCTTTCGGGTGGACAATAATTGACCAAATTTGATAAATATTGGGCCCAGGGTCACCAGCGCTGCACGAACTGCTGCATCTTTGGATGCTTCCTTCGCGGGTAGCAGTTTGAGTGGCAACAACAGTGTATGAAGCCACAGCGGTGCTCCCTGAAATTCGGTCAGTTGCCGGTCAAGACGATATTGGCAGAGCACAAGAAGGATCTTCAGNGCTCTTAATTTAGCCATAGTCAATTATCTCTCTGACTCAGAATATCTNCTGTCCCGCCATTTTCGCCCTGGTGGATGGCAACGATGCCACCAGCAAGGTTTTCGTAGGACACTTTCTGATACCCAGCGCTGCGCATCATCTCGGCAAAGCTTTCCTGGTCAGGGTGCATCTCGATTGACTCTATCAGATACTGATAGGGTTGGCTGTCGCCGGTNATCCATTGTCCGATTTTNGGCCACAGACCAGAAAACACCTTGTAGGCAGGCT
This sequence comes from Gammaproteobacteria bacterium, assembly GCA_002697205.1. GTDB lineage: Bacteria > Pseudomonadota > Gammaproteobacteria > Pseudomonadales > Azotimanducaceae > UBA9926. Next base: position 49,636 of record NZUN01000111.1, on the reverse strand, counting down.
GCAGAAACGGTTGGGTCAGTTTGGAAAATTCNAGAATGACCANTCTCCCACCCAATTTTAGAGTCCGCCGGATCTCGCTGAGCGCACGTGCCTTATCCGTTACATTGCGGATNCCGAAGGCCATGGTGATAGCGTCAAAGTGTTGGTCNGGAAAAGGCAGGCTTTCTGCATCGCCCTGGATGAACTGGATATTACCCAGCAGGCCCTTGTCAAGTAGGCGATCCCTACCTGCACAGAGCATTGCCTGATTGATATCGCACAGCAGAACCTGGCCTTCAGGGCCAACTTTTTTTGANAGCAATTCGGTCAGATCGCCTGTCCCACCTGCAAGGTCCATTATTTGGTGACCTGGTCGTGCTTTGGTTAATTCAATGGTCATCCGTTTGATAAGGCGATGCGTTCCCAGGGACATCAAGTCATTCATCAGGTCGTATTGTTTGGCAACGCTATGGAAAACATTGGCAACATGATCGGCTTTTTCNGATTTNGGCACTGACTGAAATCCGAAATGGGTTTTGTCTTGGTCCATTGCTTCTACTATAGAGTTGATGATCTGAGTACTATTGTACACCNGATAAGCTTTGCACGGGGTCAGTCCAGAGCGATAAACTGTGGNTCTCTTGACTGCCCTGCAGCAGACAGACGCTTTAGGTAATCTTGCCAGTTAGCCTGCTCNTTCTCGCCGAGCAATTGTAGGTAGTCCCAGCTGTATATACCNGAATCGTGGCCATCAGAAAAGCTGATTCTTATGGCGTAGTGCCCCTGTATAAGAATGTCTTTGAAGGTAATGAGTTTTTTGCCATGCTGNAGAATCTGCTGCCCTGGTGCATGTCCCTGGACCTCGGCAGAGGGAGAGNATACCCGCAGGTATTCGGCCCTGAGCANAAAAGTCTGGTTCGGATAAACCAGTTCCAGGGTNGCTGATTTTTTGTGAACTTTTATNTCAGTGGGGCGCATAGCTTGCCTTAAATAGCTTGTATTAAAGGATATAGCGACTCAGATCTTCGTTGGCNGCAAGATCTTGCAGGTGATCATTAACGTAGCTNGCATCGATGCAGATGCCAAGGCCCTGCTCAGGTTGACCTTCTTCCCCGGCGGAGTATGAGAGCTCTTCCAGCAATTTCTCCATCACTGTATGCAGTCTTCTTGCACCTATATTTTCTGTGGCCTCATTCACCTGCCAAGCAATTTCNGCTATGCGTTTCAAACCATCAGATGCGAACTTGATATCAAGGCCTTCTGTACGGAGAAGGCTCTGATACTGTTCGGTCAGGGAAAAATCAGGCTCTGTCAGGATTCTTACAAAATCATCTACGGACAGNGTTGATAATTCGACTCGTATCGGTAACCTGCCCTGGAATTCAGGGATTAGATCGGATGGTTTGCTNAGATGGAAAGCCCCTGAGGCAATAAAAAGGATGTGGTCCGTTTTAATAATTCCGTGCTTAGTGGTTACGTGGCTGCCTTCTATGAGAGGAAGNAGGTCTCGTTGTACGCCCTCTCTTGATACATCTGCTCCGCCGTAATCAGATTTTTTTGCAATCTTGTCTACTTCATCAATAAACACAATTCCTGTCTGTTCCACTGCATTGATGGTTTTTAACTTCAGATCTTCATCGTCAATAAGTTTTGCTGCTTCTTCATGGGTTAATATTTTCAGCGCATCCTTGACAGTNAGGCGTTTTGCCTTGCTTTTCCCAGGAGATAGATTTGAAAACATATTTTGTAGCTGATTGGTCATATCCTCCATTCCTGGNGGCGCCATAATCTCTATTCCTACCGGGTTTGCTTGAATATCGATATCGATTTCCCGATCGTCTAACTCTCCCTGGCGCAGTTTCTTGCGGAAAAGCTGACGGGTACTATTATGTTGTTCGTCTGTGCTTTGTTCGCCTCTTGCGGCGGGCAATAGGGTGTCGAGAATCCGCTCCTCTGCTGCGTCTNCAGCACGCGGCTGAGACTGAGATATTATGTTGTCACGTAACATTTTANAGGCAGCTTCGGTAAGATCGCGAATAATCGATTCCACATCCCTGCCGACGTAGCCAACCTCAGTAAATTTGGTGGCTTCTACTTTAATAAAGGGGGCGTGGGCAAGTTTTGCGAGGCGCCTGGCAATTTCGGTTTTGCCAACGCCTGTTGGGCCGATCATCAGAATATTTTTCGGTGAAATTTCCTGCATCATTTCAGCAGANAATTGCTGCCGTCGCCAACGGTTGCGCAAGGCNATTGCGACTGCTCGTTTTGCNGCGTCCTGACCGATAATGTGTTTGTTCAGTTCGTGGACAATTTCTCTTGGGGTCATGCTGGTCATGGCTTTATCACTTACTAAAGACTGGAAATGGATTCGATGGTCAGGCTCGTGTTGGTATAAATGCANATTTCTGCAGCAATGCTCAGACTCTGCTTGACGACCTCTTCAGCCGAAAGTTCAGTGTGGCTTACCATGGCTATNGCCGCTGCTTTAGCGTACTGGCCACCAGAACCAATAGCCATGATNCCGTCACTGGGCTCCACCACATCGCCGGTTCCGGTGATCATAAGTGAATCCTTTTCATCAGCGACTANCAACAAAGCCTCAAGTCTGCGTAACGNGCGATCACTACGCCAGTCCTTAGCCAGTTCTACCGCGGCTCTAACCAGATTACCCTGATGCTGCTCTAACTGTGCTTCAAAACGTTCAAANAGGGTAAATGCGTCTGCCGTACCACCGGCAAAACCTGCAATGACTTTATTNTCAAAAAGCCGGCGNACCTTACGGGCNTTGCCTTTTAAAACAGTGTCGCCCTGGGTGACCTGACCGTCCCCGCCAATAACCACNGACTTGCCACGGCGGACCGCTAAAATTGTTGTACCTTTAAATTGTTCCAAAATGCATTCACCTCGCTGGATAACAGGAGAAGTGGGGACGAAGCCTGCTTATTTCAAGGCGTACTGCGTCTGGGCATTGCTTCGAATTGATTGCGAGCCAGCAGATCCTGGGCCCGACTCAGAGATTGACGGCTGGAAAAGGGTCCTACCATGACNCTNTGCCAGTTGGTTCCATTGATCTCTTTAGACTGTATNAAAGCATCAAGCCCCAGCAGGAGTATCTCTGCTCGCCTTGCATCTGCATCCCTGGAGGATTGAAACGAGCCGGTTTGAAGCAGAAAGNTGGACGCTNCTGCTGCCGCCGAGCCGGGACTGGGCTGCTCGTAACCGGCTATGGTTTGCACCTCGTCAGTTGGAAAAAGGTCATGGAAAGTGAAATCCATAATTTCTTTTTCCANGCGTATCTCAGGTTCCGGTTNCAGTGGNGCTTGCGTGAGGGTTTCCGANGAGCCTTCCTGCTGCCAGGTGTAGAACATGAAGGTGGTCAGGGTACCGGCTATGAATCCGATTACAAAGGTCAGGACTTTGCCCTGGGATCGAGCCAACGCGATGTTTTTGTTATTTCTCTTTGCAAAATCTCTGCTCATGGAATGATTCTAAAGGATGTGCGTGAGTTTGCGTAGCACTTAGCTCGCTTAATATAGGTCATAGGGATCCACGTCGAGACTCCAGCGTACCGTGCTGGCCTTTATTNGTTCAGCAACNTTAATGATTTGAAGCATTGCTCTGTGCAGNTCCCCGCGANNATTGCTGACAATGAGAAGCTGTGCCCGATAGTAGCCCACGCGTTTTTCCATAGCGGGNAGGACCGGGCCGAGTATCTCGGTACTGTCAGCGTTAGCGGTGGCTTTGCGTAAGTTGTCCAGATACTGCAGGGCCTTGTTTCTGTTTCTTGATTCTGCNCGCACAATGGCATGGAAATAAAAAGGTGGAAGNCGGTACTGNTGACGCTGTGTGAGCAGGGTGTCGGCAAATTCAAGATAATCTTTCTGGGTCAACTGGTTCAGCTCGCGGTGTTCAGGAAATGCNGTGGGNAGAAAGACTTTGCCTTTTTTGCTTTCCCTGCCACTACGCCCNCCGGCTTGAACAATGAGTTGCCCGATTTTTTCCAATGATCGATAATCTGAGCTCATCAAGCCACTGTCGAGTTCAAGAACAACAACCATGGTTACATGANCAAAATGATGACCCTTGGCGAGGAGTTGAGTGCCNACCAGAATCGCAGGTTTGCCCAGNTTGATCTGNTCGAACAGGTCCTGCATGGCGTGTTTCGATTTTGTAGAGTCGCTGTCCACTCGGAGGACCGGGTAATCGGGGAANAGNTTATTCAGCGANTCTTCGATGCGCTGGGTACCTTCTCCCACCGGTGTCAGCGAGTGTTGTCGGCAGTTGGCACAGATTTTTGGGAGGTCAGTCTGAAAACCGCAGTGGTGGCAGCGTAGCACAGCCTGTTTCTGATGGACGGTAAGCCGGGCATCGCAGTGTTCACATGGCGCGATCCACTGACATTCACTGCAATACAGTACCGGTGCGTAGCCGCGTCGGTTAATCATAATAAGAATCTGATTGCCGCTTTGCAGTGCCTTGCCGATGGCATCAGTCATTGGTTTGTCGAGGAAAGAACGACTGTTAGTAAAACGAGTATCTATGAGCTGGTATTGCTCCCTTTCTGCTCCGGTGGCTCTTTCCGGGAGGCTGGAGAGCTGGTATTTGCCCAACCGCACATTGTGCAGGCTTTCGAGGGATGGTGTGGCAGAGCCAAGAACCACCGGAATATTTTCCCAGCGACCTCTGATCACCGCTATATCTCTGGCAGAGTATCGAAAACCATCTTGCTGTTTATAGGAAATATCGTGTTCTTCATCGACAACGATCAGACCCGGTCTTAGCATAGGTGCAAAAACCGAGGAACGGGTTCCGATAATGATGGCTGCTGAACCGTTGTAGCAGGCAATCCAGTTTGTTGACCGTTGATGCTCGGTTAATCCAGAGTGTAAAGTGANTATGGGTACAGCAAAGCGCTGCTCAAATCGTCCCAGGGTCTGGGGTGTCAGGGAAATTTCAGGGACCAGAATAAGGGCTTGTTGGCCGTTGCGNAGGGTTTTTTCGATGAGTTGCAGATACACCTCGGTCTTGCCGCTGCCGGTAACGCCNTATAACANGTGCGNGCCCGGATCTTTTNTATTTGAGATCGCAATCTGCTGATGGCGGTTTAGATCCAATCCAGGATGCTTGAGCGGTGACGTTGATGGNGCCTGCGNAGCGCTTTTCTGCCATGCCAGGAGTCCCTTCTTGATCAGCGGTTCCAGGGNGCCGGGTGTCAGGTTGAGCGCTTTTAAGTCAGATCTTCGGATTAGAGATTGGCCCTTGATTAACTGCCATATCTTGTTCTGCCTGGGAGCGCGTTGCAGGCTTTGTGCTGCCTGGTTTTNATCTGTTTGGGTGACAGCAAGGAACGCTTCTTGCTTCGAGACCGGTAGACCTNGNCGTAATTTTGAAGNCATGGCAGTNAAATAAACTTCGCCAATGGGATGCAGGTAATAGTTGGCTGCCCAATTACAGATTTTGATTAAAGTTGTACTGAAAATGGGTTCGAGATCAATGATCTCGAGGACGGGTTTTATTCTTTCAACGTCTGTTACAGGATCCTCGCTACTGCTGAGTATAATGCCTACCAGTTTCCTGGTTCCAAAGGGCACTCTGACTCGGATCCCGGGGCGNGCGTTAAAGGAAGGGGCCCAGTACTGGAAACTACGTCGGATCGGCACTGGCANGGCTATATCCAAATAGATTTTTGGTTNACTCATTTTTGTGCTTCATTTGTATCGGCGCATCCTTGCTTATCCCAGATACTCTGTTATGATCTGCGACTTCGTCGAAATAGCCCAGCCCNGGGGGTACATTATGAAAGTTGAAACACATCCGCAATACGAAGCGATTAAAGCGACCTGCAGTTGTGGCAATGTTATAGAGACAAGGTCGACTCTGTGCNAGGATATTCATCTAGATGTTTGTTCTCAATGTCACCCTTTTTATACGGGTAAGCAAAAANTGATCGACTCAGCAGGTAGAATTGATCGGTTTAATAAACGCTTCCGCCGGGGTTCTTCAGGCAGCTAGTCTTCCTATTGTANCTAGAATATCNGCTGGTANGGACTCTTCTCATCCTTGACTGTCTTTACCGGTTGTTGTTCCGGCAAGAATTCTGCCCGGAAAAATTCAAAAATACCGTCTGGATCAGNCGACGAAGTCCTCAGCCCGGAATCAGGGTCAATCCGAACAGAAACAATTCCGTCGGGTACCTGCAATACAGAAGCTGATGGACTGGGTAACGCTTGTTTAGCGAAATCGATCCAGATGGCGATAGGTGTTGTAGAGCCCCACTCTCTGTTGCCAACTGGACTGTTGTTAGAAAATCCGGCCCATGCAGTTGCCGCAAGATTCCGGGTNTAGCCAGAGAACCATACATCNGCATCGTTGGTGGTACCCGTCTTGCCCATAATATCGCTTCTCTTGAGTTCTCTGAATACCTGCCTACCCGTTCCTTTTNTGATGGTATCGGCCAGTATGNTGTTCATGATGAAAGCGACTCTGGGTTCCACAACCTGTTCCGCNGGGTTGGAATAATCGCAAGGGTGCGGGCAGCGCTTTTTGGGTTCGGCGGAAAATATCTGTTCATTCCTAATGGATTGAATTGATGAAATCAGATGTGTTTTAACGGCAGCACCGCCGTTAGCTAAGATACTGTAACCGGTAACAACCTCTTCAGGGGTTAAGGCGATGGTACCCCCGCCAAAGGCGAGNTGGACGTTTCTCGGAAAATCCGTGGTATCAAACCCGAACCTTCTTACGTAATCGACTATCTTTTCAGGCCCGTAATCCAGGATGATACGGAGTGACACCAGGTTAATCGATCTAAACAGTGCCTCTCGCACTCGGATGTTACCGCGGAAACTGTTTCCAGAGTTACGGGGGCGATAAGTTTCTTCGAGTTCNCCGCCAGGTAGCACAACAGGTGCATCGTTATATATNGTGGCCGCTGTCAGGCCNGACTCCATCGCGCCAGCATAAAAAAATGGCTTGAAGTTTGAACCTGGCTGGCGCTTGGCCTGGGTGACATGGTTAAACTGATTCAGTCTGAAGTCATATCCACCTACCATGGCCCTGATCGCCCCATTTTGTGGGTCGGTTGCAATAAAGGCGCCCTGTATTGATGGCACCTGCCCTAACGCCCATCTGTCCTGGCCTATTGGCTCGATTCTAACCAGGTCACCCACCTGAACAATATCTGAAGGTGTCCGGGGTTGTTTGCCGCGGGCATTAACATTGATATAAGGTCGAGCCCAGCGCATNTCTGACCACTCAATGGTGATTAGCTCATCATCTTTAGTCAGAAGATCAATCGCGTCCTGGTATAGCTTGACTACAATTGCCGGGTGTTGATTACCAACCAGGTTGGTCTTGTTCAGCCTGGTTTTCCAAGCGGCCGGAAAACCGGCAAGGGGGGNTGTCAGGTACGCCTGTGTTCCGCGTAGACCGCTGGCCTCAGCACCACGATAACCATGTCTTCGATCATATAGGTTGAGTTGTTTGATGAGCGCATNTTCTGCAGCAATTTGCATATGGCTGTCGATGGTGGTGCTGACTATTAATCCTGTACTGTAGGCGGCTCTTCCGTATNGATTGAGAATTTCCGATCGAACGATCTCTGCCACATAGAGCGCGGGGAGGTCTATTCTCCTGTCGTGTACTTTGGCTGTTATCGGCGCCTGTNNGGCTCTGCGATNTGATACCTTATTAATTGAACCCTGTTCAAACATGCGATTGAGGATCAGGTTTCGTCTTTCCAGNGCTCGCACTGGCCCGTTGATGGGGTTACCCGCTTCAGGCGCTTTAGGTATCCCGGCCAGCATGGCTAGTTGCGGTAGCGATAGTTGATCCACGTTTTTTCCGTAATAGGTATTTGCAGCAGCCTGGATACCATAGGCATGTTTGCCAAAAGGGATGACATTGAGATAAAGCGTCAGGATTTCCTGTTTGGTCAGGGCCTGCTCNAATTTTATGGCGAGCAGCATTTCCTTNAATTTTCTGATGAATCTGATTTCGGACGCGCCGGAAATATTTTTCACCAGTTGCATGGTGATCGTGGATGCGCCCGTTTTGATTTCACCAGCGTTGATGAGCAGTTGCCAGGTGGCATTAGCCAGGGTTACCAGGTCNATACCACCGTGTACAAAAAAACGCTTATCTTCAGTATCGAGTAAGGCATTAATGAANGTTTTCGGAATTTTGTTATAAGTAATGGGNAGTAACCGCTCACCATATTCCTGAATGAGTTTCTGGTCCTGACTATATATTTTCAATGGAGCTTTCAAATTAATATTGGTGAATGTTTGAATTTCAGGGATTTGCGGATTGAGGTACAGATACGCCGATGCCAGNCCCATGCCCAGCAGAGCGAAAAGTGTTAGTAGTATCCAGAATAGGGTTCGGATTANCATTTGTATTGATTGATCTGGTTAATGAACAAAGGTGATAAATTGCTTAGAAATTATTCTCTCTAATTCTATTNGAATAAGACAGTGGCAGGNGCATCATGTCCNTGTTTGANCANGTCCCTGTTTGATTATGACTCTGGTTAGTTGTGGAGTATAGTTGAGTCGTTANCGTATTGTTCCATCATGTTCAATTAATCGAGAAACAGCAAGAAAATCAAGAGAATGCGGCGTGTTTAGTTTNCTTAAAAANAAGCAGAAAAGTATCTTAGGTTTGGACATCAGTTCAACTTCGATCAAATTATTGGAACTCAGTCAGAGCGACGCTGGGCTGAGAGTTGAAAGCTATGGTGTGGAACCGCTNCCGGATAATGCTGTTGTTGAGAAAAACGTCGCAGCGATAGAAGAGGTTGGGCTGGCTGCCAAGCGATTAACNGAACGTGCTAAAACCAAAGTTAAGGCGGTGGCGGTGGCGGTGGCGGGTTCGGCTGTGATAACCAAAACGATTGAAATGCCTGTCGATCTGTCGGANGCGGAAATCGAAGACAGGTTATACGAAGATGCAGATCAGTACATTCCTTATCCACTCGATGAAGTGGCCCTGGATTTTCAGGTACAACGAACCAGCCAGAAGAATCCTGANATGGTCGAGGTGCTCATTGCTGCATGCAGGAGAGAGAATATTGAAGCACGGGTGGAAGCGNTGGAGATTGGCAATCTNACCGCCGAAGTTGTGGATATTGAAGCGCATTGTGTGCAGCGATCATTTGAGTTGTTGAACCTGCAGCTGAGGCAGGATTCTGATGACGTACCCGCNCAACAGGTCCTGGGAGTGGTTGATATTGGTGCAACCATGACGACTTTATCTGTACTGACCGGTTCAGGGGTGCCTTATACCAGGGAACAGCTTTTTGGAGGTAAGCAGCTTACAGATGAAATTCAGCGGCACTATGGTATGACGGTAGCCGAAGCTGGCTATGCNAAAAAGTTCGGCGGCCTTCCNGAAGGCTATGAAGCTGAAGTGTTAATGCCATTTAAAGAGGCACTGGTACAGCANGTCATGCGGTCTTTACAGTTTTTCTATTCTGCCACGGCATATAATGATGTAGACCACATTATTCTTGCTGGTGGTACTGCCTCGCTCGAAGGTCTTGCCGACCTGGTTGAATCAAAGCTTGGAACTCCCTGCACNATAGCAAACCCTTTTGCTGCCATGNCGGTGAACCCTGATGTCGATGAGCGTAGTCTCNTGAATGATGCTCCGGCGATGATGATTGCCTGTGGNCTAGCGCTGCGGAGTTTCGACTGATNATGCAATTGGCGCNGGGATTACNGGAATANAGACGTGGCTGATATCAAGATTAATTTGTTGCCTTGGCGACAGCGGGTACGTGAAGAACAGCANCGGCAATTCATTAATGTAATTGCTGGGCTGATGATATTNGGCGTGNTATGCGTTGTTTTACTNTGGCAGTATTACGGTAATAGAATTTCGAACCAGGAGGCACGTAACCGCATATTAACCTCAGAAATTTCGGTACTCGATAACAAGATTGAAGCAATCCGAGCAATGCAATTAAAGCGCAAGGAATTGCTGGACCGCATGAAAGTCATCCAGGAACTCCAGGGCAACAGGCCTGTTATTGTCAGGCTATTNGATGAGTTAGCCCGGCAGTTAGCTTCCCGNGTCTTTTTTGAAGAAGTGAAGATGAGTAAGGAGACGCTCTTTATTCGTGGCGTTGCCGAAGATAACAACCGAATTTCTAATCAATTGCGTAATTTTAGTACCTCGGAATGGTTTAGGCTCCCTAACGTGACCAAAATTGATGCAGATTCACGGTATGGGGAATTGGCCAGTCGATTTTCGCTGAGCGTAATGCGCAGTTCGCCGAAGAAAAATGAGGAAGCTGAGTAATGGCCCTTCAGGATGTATTACAGTCTCTGCGTGACATTGATATAAGCGACCTGGATTTAAGTGATCTGGATTTCAGTACGGCTGGGCAGTGGCCGACGCCGGTAAAGGCAATGGCGGCAGTGTTTGGTTTTAGCATGGCCCTCTTGGCAGGGTACTTTTCCCTGATTACAGATATGCAGAAAGACCTTGAACGGGCGGGGAATAAGGAACAGACCCTGCGACAGTCGTTCGAATCCAAGTACCAGCAGGCTGGCCTGCTGGAGGATTACCGTCAGCAGGCAAAAGAAATGGAAGATAAATTTGAATCTATTCTAAGAAAACTGCCTTCGGACACAGAGATTCCAGGATTAATCGAAGATATTACGGAAGTCGGGATTACAAATGGGCTTATTTTTAATCAGATCGACCTGCAGGAGGAAGAACAGCTTGAGTTCTATGTGGAAAAACCTATCAACATAGAGGTGACTGGTGGCTATCATGAATTGGGTGCATTCGTAAGCGATGTATCAGACCTTTCCAGAATAGTGACCTTGCATGATTTTGAAATAAAACCAAAGGGAGGCAGTGGCCAAGGTTCTGACAGTCGCAGGGGGCTTCTGACTATGAAAATAACAGCCAAAACTTATCGATATAGTGCTGAACGTGGCTAGACGGACTCACTTTTTTTTTAAACACTGCCAGCGTTGTTTGCTTCTCGTTGGCGTGTTGCTGTTGTCTGCCTGCGGAAACTCAGCAGACACTGCAGACTTGAGAAAGTTTATGGCGGAAGTTGCAGCCAAGCCCAGGGGAACGATTCCGGCTATACCCGAATTTGAAGCTTATGAGCCCTATAAATATGGTGCAGCGAATCGACGTAGTCCTTTTGAACCACCCGTGGTGATTGTTGATAGGGCACAGAATCAGGTGAGGACACTTATCCGCCCGCCGACTGATCATGTTAAACAGCCGTTGGAACTGTTCAATATTGGGTCGCTGACCATGGTGGGTACGCTGGCAAGGAATCAGACCTATTGGGGGTTGATTGTCGATCAGGAAGGTGTGGTACATCGAGTCCAGATAGGTGATTACATGGGCACCCAGTGGGGAAAGATAAAACGCATTCGGGAATCAGGAATCGATTTGGAGGAAATTGTCAGTGATGGTGTCGGAGGGTGGTTACCACGGCCTCGTACTATTGAAATGCTGAGTGATAATCAATGAATAGCATAAGTCGGAGAATGATATGACAGGCGTTTTTTCGAGACAGGCGCAAGGTAAGTTAAAGCGCTTTTCTGAAGGAGGTTTCATAGTATTCTCAATACTGCTCAGTGTCTGTAGCTTGGCGGATGTCACCCTGCAGAACATTGAGTTTTCGACCCTGCCAGGGGATCAGACCGAAATTCGGATGAACTTCGATGGACCACCACCTGAACCGACAGGCTATTCCATAGAACAGCCGGCAAGAATCTCTTTAGACCTGTTCTCAGTTCGGAGCAATCTTACTTCAAAATATCATCCGCTAGGCAATGGTAACGCCAGAAATGTAACGGTTTTAGAAACGGAAGATCGTACTCGGGTTATCGTTGCATTAAGTGAGCTGGTAGGTTACCAGACCCGATTGCGTGGCAACACGCTTTATCTGCTGGTAGGTAGAGACCTGCAGCAGGTTAAGGCACAGCAGCTGTCGGCACCTGAGATGACAGTTAATGCTACAGCCGCATCGAACGCTGCCTCTATGGCTATCCAATCTCAGCAAATACTCGATGTGGATTTCAGGCGGGGCGACGCAGGNGAAGGTAGAATTATGGTCAGGTTGTCCGATGCCGGTATCGGCATAGACGTGAACAGTGAAGGCGGTAAAATAAAAGTTACTTTCCCNGATACCAGTATCCCGAAAGCCTTGCAGCGCCGCTTGGATGTTGCTGATTTTGCGACACCGGTAAAAATTGTNGATGCCTTGCCAGAGGGTGATGCAAGTACCATCATTATAGAACCGATTGGTGANTTTGATTATCTTGCTTATCAGACAGACGAGCTTTTTACGCTTGAGGTGAAGCCTTTGGATGCTTCTGGCTNAGAAACCAGTAGCGAGCGGGCTTTCGTGTATCGCGGAGAAAAGTTATCTCTGAATTTTCAGGACATTGAGATTCGATCTGTACTGCAGTTGTTAGCTGAGTTTACCGACCTTAATCTGGTAGCCAGCGATACAGTCGCTGGCAGAATTACCTTGCGATTGCAAAATGTTCCTTGGGATCAGGCGCTGGATATAGTGATGCGAACAAAAGGGTTGGGTAAGCGNATGGAGGGCAATGTTTTGATGGTTGCCCCTGCTACCGAATTAGCGGCCCGGGCAAAGTTGGAGCTGGAGAGCCTGCAACAGATATCTGATTTGGCACCATTGCGCACCGAAATAATCAAAGTGAAGTATGCAAATGCCTCTGAAATTCTGAGTCTGTTCTCCTCGGGAGGCGATGCTTCGAGTAGCCAGGACATGGGTGCANCNGGAGGTGAGGAGACAGCNTCGCGAGGGTTCATATCAAGTCGCGGATCGGTCATTGTGGATGATCGAACAAACTCAATTATTCTNACGGAAACCATTGAAAAGATTAACCAGTTCAGGGAACTGTTAGAAAAGTTAGATATCCCCGTCCGGCAGGTGCTTATTGAAGCCAGGATAGTAAAGGCCAGTGACAGTTTTAAGCGTGAAGCCGGGATTCGATGGGGTGCCTACGGGGGCCGTGTCTATGATGACGGAACNCGACTCCAGTATGGTAATTCGCTGGAAACGGTAAAGGCGTTCCGAGACGGTAATGAACCGGATAATAATCTTATTGTTGATCTTGGAACCAGTTCAGGNAGGACCGGCGGATTTGCATTTGGTTTGGTTAACGATGATTTTCTTCTGGACNTGGAATTGCAGCTTTTTGAAAGTGAGGGCATGGGAGAGACTGTGTCGAGGCCCACTATTATCACTTCAGATAAACACACCGCNTCGGTTAATTCAGGCAGTCAGATCCCGTATCAGGAAGATACCGGCGGTGGCGCGACGGCAACCAGTTTTATCAGTGCNACGGTCGGGTTAACCGTAACACCGCAGATTACAGCTGATGATCGCATCATATTGGAATTAAATGTTACCAATAATTCCAGAGGTGACCCCACTGCTGATGGCCCGCCTGCGATTGATACTGAAAGTATTGAAACCCAGGTTCTCGTTAATGATGGTGAAACCGTTGTCCTGGGTGGNCTATATCAGACCCGAACCGATCTNATTCAATTGAAAACACCNATATTGGGNGATTTACCCTTTGTNGGCCGATTNTTCCGAAATTCCGCNAGAACAAAGGATAAAGATGAATTATTAATCTTTATTACACCGCGGATCATTCGTGAATCTAAAGCAGTTAGATAGTCCGCAGATAGAAGACTAGCCTATGTATTTGCAGACCTATAAAAGCCTGTTTCTGGTTGGCCCTATGGCATCGGGTAAAACAACTGTAGGGCAGAAATTAGCGAGTCGGTTAGATCTTGATTTTGTAGATGTGGATCAGGAAATCGAAAGGCGTAGTGGTGTATCCATTGCCTGGATTTTNGATGTAGAGGGGGAGCAACTGTTCAGAGAAAGAGAAAGNCGAATAATTGAGGAACTAACCCCGGTGCCAGGACTGTTGCTGGCAACCGGAGGGGGGGCCATTTTAAAGGCTGAAAATCGACGTTTCCTGATTGAAAGGGGGGCTGTTTTGTTTCTTGATACGACAGTCGAAACNCAACTCAATAGAACGGCCCGCGATAATAGAAGGCCACTGCTTCAAAACGTAGATAAGCGAAAGGTACTANCAGATTTAAAGNTGGCAAGAGACCCCTTATACAGAGAGGTTGCAGATGTAACCGTGAACNTAGACAACAGGCCGGCTAAGAAGATGATAGAAGCTATTATGGCTGAATTATTAGGTTGTGGATTGGTGTGTAAATGAATAAACGCTTGCAGGTGGACATGGGTGAAGTTTCTTATCCCATTCACATTGGCAGAGNCCTGCTGGAACAGCCGCAATTGATNGCTGATCATATCTCGCATCAGTCAGTATTTGTGGTCAGTAATTCGACNGTTGGTGATTTGTATCTGGACAGGTTGAAGGCTGCTTTGAAGGGTTTTTCCGTGAACGAATATCTCATTGGGGATGGTGAACGTTTCAAGACGCTGCAAACAGTAGAAGCAATCGTTGGCGCCATGTTGGAATCAGGCCAGACCAGAGAAACNACAGTCATTGCNTTGGGTGGCGGTGTGGTAGGTGATATTGCCGGATTTGNAGGGGCCGTTTATCAACGCGGTGTTAANGTAATTCAGATACCGACNACGTTGCTGGCTCAAGTGGATTCTTCAGTGGGTGGAAAGACTGCTGTAAACCATCTGCTGGGTAAGAATATGATCGGGGCGTTTCATCAGCCNGCTGCCGTTTTNATTGACGTGGANGTGTTGGCCAGTCTTCCCCCGCGTGAGTTACGAGCAGGTTTGGCAGAGGTTATTAAACATGGCGCATTGGCNGACGCTGATTATCTGTCCTGGTTACAGTCAAATGTGAAAAACCTGCTGACGTTGGATAAAAATGCGGTTACTAAGATGGTGCTGCGAAGTTGTGAGATCAAGTCAAGCGTTGTTTCTAAGGATGAAAGAGAGTCAGGCTTAAGGGCATTGCTTAATCTCGGGCACACCTTCGGGCATGCCATAGAAACACTTTCTGGCTATGGTGTTTGGTTGCATGGTGAAGCTGTTGCTGTGGGTATGGTAATGGCTGCAGACCTGTCAGCTCGNTTGGGCAAGATNACCTGGGAAGATGCCGGATACNTGAAATCTTTACTGCTGCAGTTTGAATTGCCGATATCNCCACCGGATAACTTAAACAACGAGCAATTGTTTGCAGCCATGGNCCGAGATAAGAAANCGACAGGAAAAGGCATGCGCTTCGTTTTGTTAAATGGCCTCGGCAATGCATGTCTAGAAGAAGAGGTCCCAATAGAATTAATCCAGCAGACGCTGCAGGCGGGTCGAAAATTGTGTTGCCCCTGACGGTGTTCAGGAGCCCGGCNGTTGAGATAATAGTGGCAGTGGCTAGCTGTCGGGGTTGTAATAGATCGAGAATATGAGGTGCATTAGGATAGATTGTGACGTTTACCGGGAATGGCTTTGGCTAGGTGGGTCTTTTTTGAAAGAGGCATCGATGGCTTGTTTCTGGCCTGATCGATCAGTGAGCAAAATGTTATGGAGANNATCATGGTACTGCGACTGGTAACGAAATTAGCGACNCTGCTGACGGTTACGTTTTTATTGTCGTGTGGAGGAGAAAGTGGCGGATCGGGAGCGGGTGGNCTGGTCAGNAGCACAGATACTGGCACAGGTGCAGNTGGATCGGGCTCTATTTCGCTATCGCTTNTGGATGGAGACGGGGAGGNTNTAACCTCTGTAAATGGTTATGAAGTTGGTCAGTTGACGGCTGAAGTCAANGATTCAGGAGGTGATCCTGTNGCCTCAATGGTGGTTACTTTTGCATCGACCATCGGGGTAACCGATGTGCTNACAGCATTGACCAATGATTCGGGTATTGCAGTTATCGAATTGCGGGCAGGAAGCACAGCGGGTGCTGGAGAGGCGACTGCATCNGCTACNGTTGAAGGTGAATCGCTGACCAGCGACGCNGTNGGGCTTGAGACTGATGGATTAGGTGTGGCTCGACTTTTACTTTATTTAGGGGATCCCGATGTGGATTTAACACCNGGGGCATTGGTTGCAGATNNCTCGGTGAGCAATGACAACCTGATTNAGNTATCAGCCCTGGTACAGAATGACCGGGGNGAATTAATAGACGGTGCTTTAGTCAGATTTATTTTGACCGGGCAAGGNCGGTTGAGTAAAACAGAAAATATAACCCGAGATGGTGTTGCATCGACTACTATCCTGGCNGGGACTTCAGCAGGATTTGGTTCTATAGCTGCCAGCACAACCATCGCCGGTACCGCGCTTGCNTCCAATGCCGACAATACCATTGCATTTGAATCCCTAGGTGANGAACCTTTTGTGGGTGAAGGTTCAAGCAATCTTNTGATTGNGGTGANCTTAAATACCAATAACCCTTNGTCGAGTGTTGAATTNGATGCTGAATATACGGGAGAATTAGAGGCGCTTGTTAGCCAGTCAGATGGCACACCTGTAGCAAATATGATCGTGCAGTTTGAGCTTGANGGCAATGTAGGTACCCTGTATCCGCAGAATGGTCTGACATTGACTAANAGCGATGGTATAGCACGTGCGGTGGTGACTGCAGGGTCCGTTTCTGGTGCCGGTACAGCCAAAGCCTCTATTATCATAGAGGGCCAGACTTTCAATTCTGACTCGGTAGTCTATGCCAGCCTGGGNAATGAGGAGGGCGGAACACCAGCAACNATCAGTGTTTCGTTCAACAGCATACCGGTAGATGAAGATGTAGCTAGAGTTGTGACGGCNGCTAATCCNGCAACGATATTGATTCAGGTGACTGATTCTTCTGGAAATCTGCTTCAGAATAGAAAAATTTTCGTCAGTACCACGCTGGGGTCGCTTCGACCTNCTACNAGTAGCGACCCAGGTGAACCCAGTCATGAAGCTGTTACGGCGGATGGTACTGCACAGTATGAATTGCTAGCACCGGACTCATTAGCTTCGAAAAGTGGTACTTTAGCCGTGATTGTAGGCAGTACAACNGAACTAATTCAGTTTGAATTGGGTATCGATGGNCTGCAATTAGGGATCTGCACAGGCGGGACTGGGGTTACTGATTGCGGNGATGGGNCGACCTTTGAATCGGGTCAGTTAGATTTTGCATCAAANCCACTGTCTGCTTTGGGAAGCACCGTTGTAACCCTAATGGTTGTTGATGCTGACAATNTCCCGGTATCGGGTATCGACGTCGGCTTTGCAACGGTCTGTTCGAATGATGCAACAGCGCAGATCACCACAACAGGAACATCTAATGCGCAGGGTGTTGTCAGTTCGTCTTATGTTGCNGATGGTTGCGAAGGGCTGGATANCGTCACTGCAACGGAAATTAGTACCGGTGTGGTTGCCAGTGGTGATATAGAAATTTTATCTGCCATGATCGGCTCGATCCGTTTTGAGAGTGTCACCCCGGCAGATATACAGATCAAAGGCTCAGGTGATAGCACAGCCATTGTCCTGTTCCAGGTTCTCGATGTGCAGGGATTAGGCGTNGCAGATGCTCTGGTGAGCTTTGCATTGACCTCTACCATAGGCGGANTGAGCCTGGTCGGATCCGATGACCTGTCCGATAGCGAAGGTTATGTTACGGCGCTNGTTCAGGCAGGTCTGATAGCTACAACGGTACGGGTCAGAGCCAGTGTTGATGTTGACGTGGATGGCGATGGCGAGACAGCGGATGATGCAACATCGCTGGAAACGCTGTCTGATGGATTGTCAATCAACACCGGGATACCAGATCAAAACAGTATGTCGTTGGTTGCAGCAGACCTGAATATAGAAGGNGAACGTTATGACGGTACAACCACTCAGGTAACCGTTCGCTTGGCAGATGCTTTCAATAATCCTGTTCCGGANAATTCTACGGTTCAGTTTAGGACTGAATTTGGTGCAATTGAGTCTTCCTGTAACACGACAGCTGGTGCTTGTTCGGTTGTCTTCACGAGCCAGGAACCGAGGCTACCGATTAACCCGAATACCGCTGTTCAGGAAATAGGTATTGCTTATTGCCCGTCACCCTGGATTGTCGATGAGCCAGTTACTATTGATGGTACCGGTGCGGGGATGACAGATTATGTTCCTCTGGCAATTNCCAGAGTGGAAAAGGCCGATGGCAGCGGATTACTGCAAAGCAGCGAAGATGTCAGTAGAGACTGGTCTGCGACCAATTCGGGGATAGAGTGTGACAGTGCCGAATGTACTGGAGATCTGCTGATTAGTTATGCACGTCTGTACCTGGATGAAACCGGTGGNGCTGATGGCTTAAATGATCCTGACGATCCAGCCGTATTGACCCCNGGTGTGGCAACTGCACCTTTCTATTCGAGGGTCGGTCCCTGTATGGCTGGCACCAGGCTAAAGTCGCCGGAAGCATCGGCGTACCTGGGTGGGCTGGGCCAGATTTATGGTGCGCGCGGAACCATACTGGCATTTGCCCAGGGTGAGGAAACCTTTATCGATACCAATGGCAATGGTTTGTATGATTTTGGNGACCCCTTCGTTGACCTGCCAGAGGCTTTTCATGACTTAAATGAAGATAATGTTTTCGCAAATGGCGATCCCGCTGCGGATGGTTCAAGGGATTTTGAAAACCCATNCTGTTATGGCCCGCGATCACCGGTGACCGATGCGGGGGAAATACTTGATAAGTGTTATCAGCAAGGCGGTGAAGAAGAGACCTTTGTTGATTTCATCACTGATGGTTACTTCAACGCGGGTAATGGAATCTATAATGGCACCCTGTGTCCGGAAGAGGTCAGTGACAGAGCAGACACCTGTGATAACGATGTTGATCCGTGCAGTGAGGAGGAACGATATTGCAGTAGAGACCTGGTGAATGTNCGTCGAGATCTTGTTTTAGTGATGTCCGATTCATTTGCNAGGTTCGGTTTACGTGACGCTGCCACGTNAGAATGGATTAACTCTGTATCCATCAAGGGAGACGAAGAAGGCGTTGCCCTGGATGAATTTGATGCATCTGTTGCTGTTTATACTAACGCTGGAACGCTGGTGCCTCCCGGACAGGATTTTAGNGTCGGTTGGGGAGATACTCAGGTTGCTGCCGGTATTGGAGACACGGTGGAATTACGGTCAGGATCAGGATCCGTCATCGTNGATATCTCTGATCGTTTTAATGCCAGCCTNGCTTCGGGGACAACGGTTTCGGTCACAGCAGATAGCACTGCCTGTAAGGTAGCTGGTCAGGACAGCTATACTTTCAGTAATGGATACATCGCGGTAAGTATTTTCCTTGGGCTGGCGCCTCTAGATAGTGTCGAAACCGGGGCGGGCTCGATAGANATAAGGGTGACNACCCCCAATGGTAACGAATCGTTGCGTTCGTTTGCCTGTGAGTTTTAGAAAACACATTGGTTATAGATTGGTTTTAGATAGGATTAGTCTAGGCCGTCTGGTTTGANNCTNCCAGGTTTGACTATGCGGAGGTTCAAGGTAACTGGCTACTACCCATAAGGTCCATGTCTATTGATCTGGCGGCTTCCCTGCCTTCATTGATNGCTCTGACCACCAGGTCCTGGCCGCGTCGGCAATCAGCCGCAGCGTAGACTNTATCTATCGATGTGCGGAAGTCAGTTTTATTTGCTTGAAAGTTGCCACGATTGTCAAGTTCCATTGACATTGATTCAATTAGATAGTGCTCGGGCTGCAGGAANCCCATGGAAAGCAGGATCAGGTCTGCTTCCCAGTTTCGTTGTGAACCCNGGAGTTCATTGAATTGATGATCAACATCCACAGTGACGATACCGGTTAAGGCGCCATTATCACTGCGAAGAATTTTTTTGCTGAGNACTGAGTANACTCTTGGATCTTTGCCAAANAGATGCGCTGATTCTGTATGCCCGTAATCTANGCGATGAATTACNGGCCACAGCGGCCAGGGATTATTCTCGGCTCGATNCTCGGGTGGNTGAGCGAGTATTTCGAAATTCACCAGGCTCTTGCAGCCGTGCCTTAGTGACGTGGCAATACAGTCTGTGCCCGTATCACCACCACCGATGACAATGACATTTTTGTCGTTAGCTGAAATGGAGTTTCCGTCCTGAAAATCAGAATCGAGCATGCTTTTGGTACTGGCTGTAAGGAAGTCCATAGCCAGATGCACGCCAGGGCCCTGGCGGCCTTCGATGTCAAGATCTCTGGCCAGGGTTGAACCGGTCGCAAGCAGGACCGCATCATGATCTCTGACGAGATTTAGTAACGGAATACTGTGGCCGATATCAGAGTTGGTTAAGAAGGTAACACCTTCATCTCGCAACAGCTGGATGCGGCGTTCGATCAGGTATTTATCCAATTTCATGTTGGGGATACCATACATTAATAAACCGCCCAATCGGTCTGATCGCTCGTGAACGGTTACCCGGTGGCCAGCCTGGTTGAGCTGGGCCGCGGCTGCCAGCCCGCACGGGCCAGAGCCTACGATTGCTATAGTCTTGTCAGTACGCTGGCTTGGTGGGTTTGCCTGAACCCAACCTGCTTCGAAGCCTTTATCAATAATTGCGGATTCGATATTTTTGATGGTCACGGCTGGATCGGTAATCCCCAGTACGCATGCGCCTTCGCAGGGAGCCGGGCAGACCCTGCCGGTAAATTCAGGGAAGTTGTTTGTTTTATGGAGACGATGAAGCGCTTCGTGCCAGTCACCACGATAAACCAGATCATTCCATTCAGGTATTAGGTTAAATATGGGGCAACCATGGTCGCTTTGGCAGAAAGGCACGCCACAGTCCATGCAGCGAGCCCCCTGGGTCTGTAGGTGACTTGCTTCAGGGACAGTATAGATCTCCCTGTAATCCAGCAGGCGGTCAGCGGAATCTCTATAAGGGACCGTTGCTCTGCTAAATTCTTTAAAGCCAGTGTTTTTGCCCATTTTTTCTATCCCGCCAGGTCCAGCCGGTTGTTGGCAGATTCCTGCGCGTTAGCCAATGCTCGTTTGTAATCGGTTGGCATGACTTTGATAAAGTGTTTTGATGCTGTACGCCAGTTCATCAATAGTCTGCCGGCAATCGGCGATCCAGTATATTCCTGATGTTTGCTGATAAGGTCACGGATGGTTTTTAAATCTGCCGTTTTTAAGCTTTCTAGTTCCAGGGTTTCGATATTACACTGTTGTCGGAAATGCTGCTTGGGATCGTAGACATAGGCTATACCTCCGCTCATGCCAGCACCGAAGTTTCGTCCTGTGGGGCCCAGGACGATGACGGTACCACCGGTCATATACTCGCAGCCATGATCGCCGATACCTTCGACCACGGCTGTGGCACCGCTGTTTCTAACGCAGAAACGCTCGGCTGCTATGCCGCTGAAGAAAGCCTCTCCCGAAGTTGCACCATACATGACAACGTTGCCCAGCAAGATGTTCTGTTCAGCTTCAAAGCTGCTTTCTTTGGGTGGATAAATAATTAGCCTACCTCCGGAAAGGCCTTTGCCCACGTAATCATTGGCATCACCTTCAATTTCTATGGTAATGCCTTTGGCGAGCCATGCGCCAAGGCTCTGTCCTGCCGAACCTGACAGCTTGATGTGGATGGTGTCATCAGCTAGAAGAGCACCTTTAGTTGCTCTGGCAACTTCGTTGGAAAGCATGGTGCCAACCACTCTATTGGTATTAATAATGGGAAGATCAATGTGAACATGTTCTCCCCGGAGAATGGCCGGTTGGGCCCGTTTTATGAGCTCGTTATCCAGGGCTTTTTCCAAGCCGTGATTTTGTTCCCGGGTCTGATAGATTTCTGTACCTTGATAAATGATAGGTGCTTTGGTGAGAATGCTAGACAGGTCTAGACCTACCGCTTTCCAATGATCAACCGCAGAATCAACGTTTAAGTATTGAACCTGACCGATCATTTCCTGAACAGAGCGAAAGCCCAGCGATGCCATGATCTGGCGGAGTTCTTCTGCCACCATAAATAAATAGTTGACCACACTCTCTGGTTTGCCGTTGAATTTTGCGCGCAGCACTGGGTCCTGGGTCGCTATGCCGACTGGGCAGGTATTAAGGTGACATTTGCGCATCATAATGCAACCCAGGGTAATTAGCGGTGCTGTGGAAAAACCGAATTCTTCAGCTCCGAGAAGCGCAGCAATAGCCACATCTCGACCTGTTTTGAGTTGTCCATCTGTTTGCAAAACAACTCGAGACCTAAGGTTATTCATCACCAGCGTCTGATGGGTTTCTGCCAGTCCCAGTTCCCAGGGCATGCCAGCGTGTTTGATCGAGGTTAGCGGTGAAGCTCCAGTTCCTCCATCGTGACCGGCAATAACAAGATGGTCAGATTTGGCTTTGGTAACACCGGCGGCGATGGTGCCTACGCCAATTTCTGATCCGAGCTTTACACTGATTCGGGCATGAGGATTTGCATTCTTGAGATCATGGATGAGCTGGGCAATGTCCTCAATGGAGTAGATGTCGTGGTGCGGCGGCGGGCTGATTAGACCAACGCCCGGAGTAGAATGCCTGATTTTTGCGATATAGTCATCGACCTTGCCACCTGGTAATTCCCCGCCTTCTCCGGGTTTGGCACCCTGTACTATCTTAATCTGCAATTCGTCTGCATTGCTCAGATACCAGATAGTGACACCAAAGCGGCCTGAAGCTACTTGTTTGATGGCTGATCGCTTGGAGTCACCATTGTCCATGAGCTCAAATCGAATTGGGTCCTCACCACCTTCCCCTGTGTTTGATTTTCCGCCCATTCGGTTCATTGCGATAGCCAGTGATTCATGGCTTTCAGTTGAAATCGAGCCTAGGCTCATGGCACCTGTGCAGAACCGTTTAACAATTTCCTTAGCCGGTTCAACCTGTTCAATTGAAATAGCCTCCTGCATATCCGTACTGAATTTAAAAAGGCCGCGCAGTGTGGCCCTGCGAGTTGCCTGCTCATTGGCATGGGCTGAGAAAGCTAGATAAGCGTTGTTATCGTTATTCTGCGATGCTATTTGCAGATTGGAAATGCTATTGGGGTCCCACATGTGCGTATCACCGCCATTGCGCCAGTGGAAGTCACCTGGATTTGGAAGAGTGTTCCTATCATTCTGTGACCGCGCCGGAAATCCCAGTTGATGTCTGAGCAGGGATTCCTGGTAAAGTACCGAAAAGTTGATACCTTCCACCCGGCTGGCTGTCCCTGAGAAGCAGCGGGATATAATGTCGTCTGCGAGGCCAATGGCCTCAAATATCTGCGCACCCTTATAGGATTGCAGTGTTGATATGCCCATTTTCCCCATTACCTTGAGCATGCCTTTAGAAACTGCTTTCTTGTACCTCACTACAAGACTGTTCATATCAGGAAATGTTGCTGCGTCAATAATGTTGTCTTGTCTCGCCTGCCAGAGCGCTTCAAAGGCNAGGTAAGGATTGATGGCATCTGCTCCGTATCCNGTGAGCAGGCAGAAGTGGTGAACTTCTCTTGCTTCACCCGTTTCAATAAGAATACCNATCTGTGTTCTTTGATGGNTTGCTACCAGATGATGATGAACGGCACCACAGGCCATTAACGAGCTCAGTGCCAGTCTGGTTTCGTCGAGCCTCCGGTCTGATAGGATGATCAAGGCGATACCCGCTTCGATGGCTGCTGTGGCCTCNCNACAGATCCGATCCAGTGCCTGTGTCAGGCCCTGCTCACCTTCTTTGACCGGGTAAGTGATATCGATGGTTTTGCTCTGCCAGCCTTTGGACGATCCGTATCTTAATCGGGATAAGTCCTCGTTGGTTAAGATGGGATGGTCAATTTTTAACCGGTGGGCTTGCTGCTCAGTGGTTTCCAGTAAATTGCCTTCCGGACCNATAAAACAGGCCAAGGACATGACGATTTCTTCTCTGATCGAGTCGATAGCCGGATTAGTAACCTGGGCAAACAGTTGTTTGAAATAATCGTATAGCATGCGTGATTTGTCTGACAGGCAGGCCAGCGCAGAATCATTGCCCATTGAACCCAGAGGATCTCTTTGGTCTGTAACCATGGGCAGGAGCATGAACTGCAGGGTTTCTGTGGTGTAACCGAATGCTTGCATGCGACTGAGTAATGGCATGGNTGGTTGCTCTAGTGCCTGNCTAGGTAGATCAAAATCCTTTAAATCCAGCNTCTGNCGTTTCAACCAGTCTCCGTAGGGCCTTTTCGATGCGTATTCCTGTTTGAGNTCCTCNTCAGGTACCAAACGACCCTGATCGAAATCAATTAGNAACATCTTACCGGGCTGAAGTCGNCCTTTTAATTTGACGTTTGCAGGATCAAGCGGCAGGACACCTACCTCGGAGGCCATNATGACNTTGTCATCATGGGTAAGGTAGTAGCGAGAAGGTCTNAAGCCATTACGGTCGAGTACAGCGCCGATATANCTTCCATCGGTAAAGGCNATGGATGCAGGACCATCCCAGGGTTCCATGAGGGCTGAGTGATATTCATAAAAATTTCTTTTAACCTCATCCATATTATTATCAGATTGCCAGGCTTCCGGGATTAACATCATCACGGCCTCCTGCAGGCTTCTACCGGACATGAGTAGAAATTCCAGAACATTGTCAAACGAACCTGAGTCCGAACAGTCTGCTTCTGCTATGGGAAATATGTTAGAAATGTTTTCACCAAATAANGGCGACTGCACGACCCCTTCCCGGGCGGTCATCCAGTTTTTGTTACCCATCAGGGTGTTTATTTCGCCGTTATGACTCATGAATCGATTTGGCTGAGCTCGATCCCAGGAAGGGAAGGTGTTGGTGCTGAATCGTGAATGGACCATCGCCAGATGAGAGGTGTAGTTTTCATTGAGNAGGTCTGNATAAAAAGGGAAAAGCTGGCCTGGCGTTAGCATACCCTTGTAGACAATGACTCTCGGCGACAGGCTGCAGGCNTAGACCAGATGGGCCTGACTGAGGGTNTCTCTGGTTCTTAGCACCTGNGTAAACCGTTTCCTGAATACATAGAGTGCTCGCTCAAAACNTGCNTCGTCAGAAAAAGACTGTTGGTTNACAAAACACTGCTCAATTGCGGGCATGGCACCGATAGCAGCAGGCCCTACATCAGCAGCANCCGGTTCGATAGGTACGCAGCGCCAGCCCAGTACCGTTAAANNTTCTTCGCTAGCNAGAGACNCGATGGTTTGTTTGCAGTCATTGCGCTGGCTTTCATCGGTGGGCAGAAAAATGTTGCCAACTGCGTATTGTCCCGGTGGTGGTAGTAAGATNTCTAGTTTTGATGCTATCTCTTTNAAGAATNCCTGAGGTATGGCNGTAAGAATACCAGCGCCATCGCCGGTGTTTTCTTCAAAACCGCAGCCGCCGCGATGATCCATTCTGCTGTTTACTTTATAGGCATCGAGCATAATCTGGTGGCTGGCNTGGCCTTTNACATGAGCGACAAAGCCAACCCCACAGGAGTCCTTCTCCCGATTAGGGTGGTACAAGCCAATTGGGNCTGGAAGCCCGGTTTTTGAGTCCAGTCTTGTTGTCATATCCACTCTTATGAGTTACTAAAACGCCAGTGCAATTCAGCATGCCAGCGGCGNTACTGATTTCAGCCAGTGNAGAACAANTATCCTTTTTGTTGAAGTTCCGCTGTTTGTCAGCGGAATACAAAAGGGGCAGAAGACGTTAACATTCACGGCCATAAAGTCAAGTAGTCGAACATNTGCTACGGTTTTNCTTGTNATAACTCNTTGAAAATAAAAAGCTATTTTAGNTANCAAGAGAATGGAGATAAACTGGAAATCGAAATTAGTTGAATTTTGAGTATTACTTATGGGGTTAACAGGGCTATTTATNCGTTAAGTAGGATACGCTTAATCTGCNTTTNCTTGTCCTGCGAATGCGCTTTTATATAACGCAGACTGACTGAACGTAATTCTCGGTAATTTTGGCCTGAATTANTAGAGGCAGCGGGTCTGAATTGCTAAAGGGTGTTATACTCGCCGCGGGAAATTGCCCTAGCTGGGTAGACTATCATTAACAGATACAACGATTCGGAAACAGGAGTTTTTATGAAATCACCCTTAAGAGTAGCCGTTACAGGTGCAGCCGGCCAAATCAGTTACTCGCTTCTTTTCAGGATTGCCTCTGGTCAGATGCTGGGCGANGATCAGCCAATCATTTTGCAATTACTGGAAATNCCGCCTGCGATGGGCGCATTGGCTGGCGTGGTCATGGAANTAGAGGATTGCGCATTTCCNCTGGTTCAAGGCATTGTAGCGACAGATGACCCGAATACTGCGTTTGCAGGCGTGAATTTTGCGCTACTGGTTGGCTCCAGACCAAGGGGTCCAGGCATGGAAAGGAAAGACTTGCTGGAAGCGAACGCACAGATATTTTCGGTACAGGGTAANGCCCTTAACGANCATGCTGCCAGTTCAGTGAAGGTGCTGGTTGTGGGTAACCCAGCTAATACCAATTGTTTAATTGCGCAACGAAACGCACCTGACCTGGATGCTCGACAGTTCNCTGCCATGACGCGGCTTGATCACAATCGAGCTAAGACGCAACTNGCACAGAAGACCGGAAAACACNTTAATGACATTTCTGGTCTGGCTATCTGGGGTAATCATTCTGCAACCCAATACCCGGATATATTTAACGCCCAGGTTGCAGGNACCATGGCCAGTGATCTGGTTGAGCAAGGTTGGATCGAAGACAATTTTATTCCTACGGTGCAACAAAGAGGTGCAGCTATCATAGAAGCGAGGGGCTCCTCCAGTGCGGCNTCTGCAGCTAATGCTGCCACTGAGCACATGAGAGATTGGGTCAGAGGAAGCTCGGGATTGACTGTCAGTATGGGGGTGTGTTCAGACGGTAGTTACGGTATTGCNCCAGGATTGATCTACTCCTATCCGTGTATCTGTGCTGACGGTGACTGGGACATTGTCGAGGGCTTGGAAATTAANGCGTTTTCTAGATCAAGAATGNCTNTTACAGAATCAGAGTTGCAGGAAGAACGGGATGCAGTCGGGCATCTGCTGCCTTGATTNCGCCTGGTGCATTTAGGCGTNTTCACTTTGAAATTTGCCATCCCTATATGGCGTGCGTAAANNGAGACTGGCAGGGNCTGGTTACCGCCTGTAGATTCNAGTCATTACTAAGATATGTTACTGATNCTGGTTAGTACNTCGAAGTAATCGGGAAAGGTCTTTGCCGTACATTCAGGATCATTGATGGTAACGGCTACGCCGCTTAATGCTGCCAGAGAGAAACACATAGCCATTCTGTGATCACCATAGGTATCGATGGTTGCTTCATTTATCCTCTCAGGTGGCGTAATNAGGATGTAATCNCTACCGGTTTTGACCTTAGCGCCNAGCTTCCTGAGTTCAGTTTGCATAGCCGTCATCCGATCGGTTTCTTTAACTCTCCAGTTATAGATGTTTCGTATGCAAGTGGTGCCCTTGGCAAACAAGGCAAGCATGGCAATGGTCATGGCTGNATCGGGNATATGGTTCAGNTCAACATCGACNGCNGTGAGTGGACCTTTGCTGACTTCAATTGTCTGGTCGAGTTTTTTAACGCGCGCGCCCATTTTTTCCAGCACATCAACAAAAGCCAGGTCGCCTTGTATGGAGTCTCTGCCAAGACCTGAGACTTTGATATTGCCCGCTACNGCGGCGGCCCCCAGGAANTAGGAAGCTGAACTGGCATCGCCTTCTATCAGGTAGTTACCAGGAGATTGATATTCTTGTCTGCCTTNCACCTGGTAGGTTTGTTCAATGGTATTAACTTCCACGCCAAAACGAGATATGCAATCCAGAGTGAGCTTGACATAAGGTGTTGAGACTTGTGTCCCGTTAACAATGATCAGGCTGTCTTGTTCTGCCAGGGGCAGGCTCATCAGTANAGCGGTGAGAAATTGACTGGATATGTTACCTGAAACAGAGACTTCTCCNCCGCGCAGCTTTCCCCCTTCTATTTGTANTGGTGGACAGTCNCTATCACCGAGNTAGGTCACCGGTGTTCCCAGGTGCTGCAGGGCATTAACCAGGTGATGAATGGGCCTCTTGCGCATATAATTGTCGCCGTCAATTTCCCAGCGCCCTTTGATAAGAGCCAGGATAGCCGTAAGGGGACGAATTGCAGTCCCAGCATTGCCCATGAAAAATCGCCTGTTACGGGGGGGGGTAAACAGACCTGCATTGCCCTGAATAGTGCATTCAGTCCAGTCATCGTTCAGTTCTATATGAACACCAANTTGCTGAAGTGCTGCTACCATTCGTTGCGTGTCTTCACTTTTAAGCAAATTGGTTAAGCTGGTACATCCTCTGGCAAGGCCTGCCAGTAANAGTGCGCGGTTGGACAGGCTTTTTGAACCGGGTAACCGAACTTCTCCAGAAATTTCATGTATGGGTGCTAGTGTCAATTGGGTCATACNGGAGGCTCCGGTTAGTAGATNACNGGCTCTNAGTCAATGGCTTCAAGACGGTTNAGAAAGCTAGTGATGTTTTCTTCTATCTTCCTTANAGGGCTTTTTCCGGGTTCTTCTAACATAACTTGGCCGGAGGAATTGTCAATACTTAGGAACAGTTCCGAGTCTGGCTCTGTGGTTGCAATAAAAACGGTAAACTGGCGGCCTGCCCGGCTCTGTTCNAGATAGTGACCCACTAGGTTTCCAATTAANCGTTCAAAATCTTTTTCGTTCCAGAGTTGTATCAGGCTGACCCGTCCTTCNCGACTCACGGTTTCTATGGGCCCCGACCAGAAAGAACTGTAAAAAGCGNTAATATCAGGGTGGATCGGGGCATTGATGGCATTTGCCAGGCCACTGAAACTCACGGGATGGGTTTGTACCAAGGGTCGCCAATAAACCCAGTTTAAGTCTCTGGCAATTTCGCAGGGCGACACCCATTCGTCTGCNGCNGTCTTAAACCGCTGGNTTTCCTTTNGCGCCAAGGACTTTTGAAAAAGTGATGAGAGTGCANTGCTGACCACGCTGTTCTGGCTCCTGGNTAAAGGCAGGAGTATAACAGCTACGCACTAACTAATGCGGCCNGCGGGAATCCTGTTGCCGGTTCGGGTGGTTTTTGANTCGATTCTGTGAACCCGTAAATTTGTTTTTTATTCTGTTCAGAACCAGTTTACGTTGCGCNGCTGGAATGGTTTGAATGACCTGGATCATGTTTTCNTGTGAGATAACCATATANTCAGTTGAGGCCTTGAGCANNGCCTGGTTGGTGTCCGCTATCTGTTCCTTGGATAGCGGTGATTTAAGGAGCGCCTGATAGAAGGCACGCCGGGTGCGATGCAGTTCTTCGAGGGGTNCTTCGGCATCACGACGTTGTTTTGCCATGGCACGANGAACAGCCTGGCCTGTTTCTTTACTGATTTGATTCTCCAGCATCCTNGGATGAAAAGGTGGCGGNGGGCCTGTTCGTGACAGACTAGGATGAGACCGCGTTCTCTGTGCAATTTCGAACCCCAGCACAATCAGATTCACAGCCAGGCTGAGAATCAGTAACGATTTAATCCAGGTGCTATTCATAAGAGTCATCCTCGGGGGCAAAACCCGCCCAATNCAATTGGTCTTCCCAGTTGCTNNCCAGTGGACTGGGCTGCTCCACCTGAANNCCGATACTAAAGCCAAGGAGAACAACAAGCATGGCGGCTATGGCAGGCTGCCANGCGAGTTTCCAGCTATTAGGAACGAGCCATTGGTAAAATCTATCAACCAGACGCAGTTTAATTTTACTTGTAATAAGGGCTTTTAAANTAGGATTGNTGCTGACAGCGAAGCTGTCTAATTGTTGATCCAGGCGCTGNGCCTCGATAAATTTTTCAGTTATNTGAATATCATCTGTGCGCTCTGAAAAGAGCATCTGATCATGTTNGGGCCAGTTCTCTATGTGGCTGCCGTAGGCAGCTAGCAGATCGGCCAGCCTGTTATGTACCATGACTATCATCCAGTATTTGTTTTAAATTCCGGCGTGCTCTGGCAAGTAAAGATTCTGTCGCCGAGAGACTGACGGCGAGAATCTCAGCGACAGCCTGGTTAGGCAGTTGCTGGTAGTAACTTAACACCAGGGCACTTCGTTGCCGTTCGGGNAGGCTCAGTAATGCACCGTGNACCAGGCTTTCGGTTTGAATTGTATGAAGGTTAATTTCCGGACCACGGGTTTCAGTTNCACCANTGGTTGCGCCTTTGCATAGATCATCAGAACNTTCCTCCAANGGAGTAAANCGAGCGTTTTTTCTATGATGATCCATACAAAGATTACGGGCAATGCTGTGTAGCCAGGTGNTAAGTTTTGATCGACGCGAATCGAACTTATGNGCGTGTTGCCAAAGCCTCAACATGGTCTCCTGAGTAATATCATCTGCTTCGTGTGAATTTCCTGACATACGTCGCGCAAATCGATTGATGGCGTCCACATGAACGTGAAGCAGCTGTTGGAAGGCATCCTGGTTTCCTTTGGATACTGCGACCATCAATGCTGCTTCATCATCTGGCACGACAGGTTATTCAGANTCCNTATCGGGGCGATGTTTAAGATGTGGCTTGCCGCCTCGCTGTGAACGCTGGTCCATAATCGGGCGCTCGGGTTTCCTCATCTCATCAACGGAGATAAATCCGTCTGCGTTGGAATCCATTTTCTGGAAAGCCAATAGCCGAAGTTCTTCGGGTGAGACAAGTTTGTCGTTATCTGCATCTGCCGCGNTGAACATACTATCCAGATCTTCTACTCTGCGCTCCAGGTTCGCTATAACTTGTGCTTTGATTTTCGTTTTCATCGAATCGAGCTCATCCNGGCTGATGTTGCCATCATNGTCAGTATCAGCCCTGCTTAGTGNGCCACCGGCTCTGTTATGNCCTCGATGAGGGGGTGCTTTGAATTCGCTTTGGTCTATCATGCCGTCGCCATTTTGGTCTATCCGGGCCAGTATTCTGGTCCTTGGGTCTGCTGATAGAAATGAGCACCAGGTGATCACTATCAGTATTGTGGCTGAGGTCAGTANTCTTGTCGTTTTCATATAAANCTCCTACCAGATCTGAGAATTACAGCTTCTACGTGGTTTGGGTCTAAATCTGTCGGCCAGNNGGTTAATAAAANGGTTTGACAATCACTAGNATCAGAATGGGTAGAACCAGTAGCAAGGCGGTTTCGTTATAAATCCGGAAGAATAGGGAGGTTCGGATTATTTGATTGTTGCGCATTTGCAGCATATAGCGGTAGGACTGGTAGTGATAGCNTATCAACAGACCGACAAATAGGAGTTTGACATGCAACCACAGGCCACTTATGTCGTAATACAGCCAAAGTATCATGCCAGCAACAATAGCAGCAGATGCCATTACAGTTGAGAAACNGAGTAATTTACNCGCCATAATGGTTAGTCGCTTTACATCCTCCCCATTNTCAAGACCCTCTACATAGTGCACACAGATTCTTGGCAGGTAGAACACCCCGGCAAGCCAAGCGATGACAAAGAGTACATGCAATACTTTTATCCATAACATTAGACAATATCCACTGCGCCGCCATCGACGCGAATGTTTTGACCATTGACAAAACTGGCTCGTGCAGAGGCNAGNAACAGTACGACATCGGCGACTTCTTCGCGAGTTGCAATGCGCTCCAGNGGATTGGCGAAATAATTTGCTGTAATTTNCTGTTCGGCTTCCTGGAACGTCTCGCCCCAGCCTTTTTTCTGNGCTATCNGCGCGTATTGAGATTCAACTTCCGGCGTTCGGATGAGTCCGGGAGAGACCAGGTTGACGGTGCTATTATAGCCGGCAAGTGCCTTCGCCAGGCTAACGGTTAGATTAGCCAGAGCGNCTTTGGCGGCGTAGTAGTGAGGCATTTTGGCATTGGGCCTGGTTGACCCNATGGTTCCCAGGTTAATAATGCGACCNTGTTTGGATGCTTTAATCTGTGGCAGCAGGGCATCGATCAGCCGGCTAGCTGATAACACATTATGTTGATAAATAGTAATCCATTTTTCAGTACTGAGCTGACCCCATTCTCCCGNCGCCGCTGTGCCATAATTATTGACCAGGATATCGAGATCGTGGCCCAGGGCCTGTAGCTGGTCCAGCACCTCCTGGGTTCCCTGCGATGTGCTGATATCGCCCCATACGGCGTCTGCAATACTGACTTCAGCGCGTGCCTGGGCTATTTGATCCTGGGTCATTCCGTGTAGAATAACCTGGGCCCCTTCCGCAGCAAATTGTTTTGCAATTATCTGACCGGTGCCGCGGTGGCTTCCCGTGACCAGCACGNGTTTCCCCACTAATCCTAGATCCATGTTCACCTGATTTTAATTAAAGAGCGNAATATAGTTTAACGGAAAACTAAAGTGGAATTGGAAACCTTAATTATATTTCTCCTGATTGTAGCAGTNGCGGCCGCAGTCCAGACTATTACCGGCTTTGCTCTCGGCCTGGTACTTGTTGCCGTGACCACAGCCGTGAACCTTGTTGAGATCAGTTATTCTGCCGCTGTCATAGCGATTATATCCATGAGTCATGCAGCGATAGCGTTACGGCGNAGCTATCGCCAGGTACAGAGCCAGATATTCCGGCCATTGTTGTACGGGTTGATTCCCAGTCTACTTGTGGGATACCANNTGCTGGACTATCTCAGTGGTGAANACGATATCATGCTGCGCTACATACTNGGTTTGATGGTAATCGTGGCGGGATCATTGATGATGGNAAAACCGATGGTTTTGGCCGTTCAGTCTAAGAGCCATGTGTCGGTGTGGGTGGGATTACTAGGNGGTGTGTTTGGTGGATTGTATAGNGCTGCCGGAGCGCCCATTGCGTATTACCTGTATCGGCAGCCCATGACAATCATATCCATTCGCNCGACTTTACTGGCAATTTTCCTGGTTTCCACCGGTTTGAGAACAGTGATCGCTGGTTTTTCAGGCCATCTAACCATCGAGGTACTGGCAACGGCGCTGTTTTCTCTACCGGTGGTCATTATCACGACNCTTGTGGCTGAGAAAATCCTGCCAGCTATCCCTGATAGATCAATCCGTANGCTGGTTTTTCTGGTACTGATTTCTCTGGGCTTTTCNTTACTGATTCAGCCAGGTTCTTTTGCCTAAGGTAACTAGTTGAATTTCAATCAATGCTCACAAGACAGGACTCTGGGAGTTGCTGCTTTATATNGCTNGNNGTGGGTTNTGAACCAGGNGTAACCTGCCGTATAGGGTTTGTTGGTCGTGGTGGTCCTATGANAGAGCGGTGATTTCAGCCNGATGGCGCACAACGAAACGTTTGAAAACAGAGTGTTGTGCGCACAAAAGTATCAGGATTTTTGCCTCATAAGACCTATAATGGCCTATCAGTATAGAATTTGAGCACGATGCTATGAATCAGGCAGTAGATTTTCTGAAACCGTTTGAAGATNACCAGGTTCCNGAAGTCCTCAAGAGATTGTCCGAAGATTCGGAGTTTTTGACCATGTTGTCAAAATGGCGGTTCGGGTGGCTAAATCGAATTTCAGCAGCAGGCTGCCGGCGCTTTGCCAGTGTATATTTGAAGTACCGGTTTCGAAAAATCCGATCGATATCAGGGTTTCAGGATTTAATGGCTGTTTTTGCCGCTGAACTGGTTGGCTATAGTATCCAGGAATTTAGGGTTGAGGGATTAGATCNGCTTGAACCGGGTAAAGGTTATCTTTTCCTCAGTAATCATAGAGATATTGCCTGCGACTCCATGTTGCTTAACTATGCGCTTCACCTCAATGGTTTATCCACTGTTCGTACCGCAGTGGGTGATAATCTGAACCAGATACCCTTTGTTACCGATATCATGCGATTGAACAAGAGCTTTTTTATCAGTAGAAGCAGTTCCAGTTCGCGCCAGCAATATGCTGAGCTGGTGGCGGCNTCGGTTTATATTAGAGAATCTATTCAGACAGGCCAGTCTGTCTGGCTGGCTCAGAGNGAAGGCCGGGCGAAGGATGGTATTGATCGTACGGACATTTCCGTATTGAAAATGCTGCAGTTGAGTCTTCGCAANGGGTCCGTGGNTGACGCGCTGATCGCCTTGAATATTGTGCCCATGAGCCTTTCTTATGAATTTGATCCCTGTGATGAACTTAAAGCCAGGGAGCTTACCGAAACCGATGAATCGGGGATCTANAATAAAAAACCCGGAGAGGATCTNGTGAGCCTGGTGCGGGGATTGAGCGGGGCTAAGGGTCGTGTCGTGCTGCGCCTGGGGCAGTTGTTAGGAAATGATTATGCTACGCTCGAGCAGGTTGTTGAGGAGGTTGATCGACAAGTGCTATGNAATGCGACCTTAAGGCCCATCAATTTCTTCGCGCATCAGCAGTTATACGATCAAGAGCTGATCGCCGGTACTGTTGAAGCAGAACTGATGGATAAGGATCATCGTTCGGCATTTGAGGTAAAACAGGCAGGTTGTCCTGAACCCTGGCGGGAGGCGTGGTTGAAAATTTATGCAAATCCGGTACTGTCGAGNCAAAAGTATCAGTAAATNAATCGAAGTGGTTGTTCGAACAGCGCTGCGCACTGTTCTCTTAATTCAAGGATGTGGGTGGCCCAGAAGTTTTCGTTNTCAAAAAATGGAAAGGCTCTCTTGAATGCGGGTTCCTGCCATCGTCGAGCAATCCACGCTGCATGGTGCATAAGNCGCAGGGCTCTTAATCCTTCNATCAAGCGCAGTTCAATAGGATTGAAGTCTCTAAATNCTCTATAACCCTTTAAAATGTGGTCGAGTTGCTGCTCTTGGGCAGATTGGCTACCGGACAGCATCATCCACAGGTCCTGAATNGCTGGGCCCGTTCGGGCGTCGTCAAAATCAACGAAATGGGGCAANTCTTCTCTCCACAGAACATTACCCATATGACAGTCACCATGCAGGCGCAGGGTATCGAAGGTTGCAGCTGCATAAACCTTTTCAATATCAGCCAGCAGTTGCTCGGAGACAGTTGAGTATGCTGGTATTAAGCTCATCGGAATAAAGTTGTTGTTGANAAGGAATTCTCTNGCTGATAGTCCGAATTCNTCAATTGACAGCGCTGGTCGATGATTAAAATCAGAGCTGGCGCCAACATTATGGATAAGTGCGATGTGTCTGCCTAGTATGGTCAGACAATCCAGGTCGTCAATTGCAGGTGCGCGACCNCCGCGACGCNGATATAACGAAAACCTGAATTCATCAAATACAAACAGNGTCTGGCTGTCAATCTGCAGTGGTGGTACGACCGANACATCACTTTCCGCCAGTTGCAGNGTAAAATCATGTTCTTCNCTGATCATGTCGTCCGTCCAGCGATTTGCCCGATAGAATTTGGCGATAATGGGTTCAGCCTGTTCCAGGCCGATCTGGAACACTCTGTTTTCGTAACTGTTTAATTCCAGAATCCGGGCATCACATTGATAGCCTAGGCTTTCGATGGCATCCATAATGAGGTCAGGAGACAGCCGAGCGAAGAGTTCACGNCTCATGNGNNTGTCTCATCAGGGAAGTTGTTTTGATTTGCGCAAACATTNTTTGACCTTTTGCTATCGCCATTGAATCTGAAGACTTTNTGGTAATCCNTGCCAGCAGGTTCTGGCTTCCACANCGCAGNCGAACCAGTGTCGTCATGTCTTCTGTGAAAATATCATCTACGCTAGTTTCCAGTATATTGAGNATACTGGAAGCCTTGGGTCGCTCAGACACAATACTGGTATCCGTAGCCGAAATTCTGAGACGCACTGTCTGCCCAGGCGACTGNTTGAGTCGACTAACGAATAGGTCATTACCNTCAAATTCCAACTGGGTTAGCCCNTATTTGCTGTCGTGACTGACCACNCTGCAATAGATTACAGCAGCAGCGGAGTCACCGTTATAGAGACCAAGTTCGAACGAGGTGCTCATGCGTGCTATGTCACCCTTATGCGTAATNACCCCAGCATCGATGTATTGAACCTCATCTGCAATCTGGGTTATTTCATCCCATTGATGGCTTACATAGAGAATCGGGATCTGAAATTCTTCTTTTAAGATATTCAGGCAATTGAGAATTCTTTGTTTAGCAGGATAATCCAGGGATGCAAGGGGTTCGTCCATAAGGATGATCTTNGGGCCATTGATAATGACTCTGGCGATGGCCGCCCGCTGAGACTCGCCNCCNGACAGCAATGCNCCTTTNTGGTTCAGGAGCGGGCCAAGCTCGAACGATTCTATGATATTTTCAAGGGAGATTGGGCTGCGCCGATGTTGCCTTTTAAGTGCAAANAGGAGGTTATCGCGAACACTTAAATGAGGGAATAGATGTTGGCCCTGGAACACAAATCCTATCGCTCTTTTTTCGGGGAGNAGGAANNGNTCATGATCCTGCCATATCTGTTCGTCTACAGTGATTCGGATTTTGTCGGTGGTATGGCCGCGCTCCAGACCTGCCAGGATTCTCAGCAGGGTTGATTTNCCNGCACCGGATTGCCCGTATATTGCAGTTACACCAGGATGGTTAATCTGCAATTGCGTATTCAGGCAGAATCCGCTGGGACGGGNAAATTGGACGCACGCCTGGATAGTCATCTGCCTCTGGACCCCGCAGATACCACTGTCAGCGAACCCTTGTTGATAATGTGAATTAGAATAAGCGTGCAGAAAGAAAACAACATCAAACCGCCGGCNAGAATGTGGGCTCTGGCATACTGNAGCGTTTCTACATGATCATATAATGCGATGGATAGAACCCTCGTTTCGCCTGGNATGTTGCCACCTATCATAAGGACAATACCGAATTCTCCTACGGTATGGGTGAAGGTCAGCGTTGTGGCGATCAGAAAACCCCGTGTGGACAAAGGTACCACCAGGTTAAAGAAACGATCTAACGATCCTGCACCTAG
Source organism: Gammaproteobacteria bacterium (assembly GCA_002697205.1). Classification (GTDB taxonomy): domain Bacteria; phylum Pseudomonadota; class Gammaproteobacteria; order Pseudomonadales; family Azotimanducaceae; genus UBA9926. The sequence goes on along the minus strand of NZUN01000111.1, from coordinate 12,827 downwards.
GGTGGTGGCGGCTGCAATGAGGTTCTGGTCTATGTTGGTAAACTCAACCTGAAGCGGTTGGATGTAAAAAGGCATNGAATAGATGACTGAGCCAATCAATAAGCCTGCGAAGGAGAACGCCAGCGTATCGCCGGTCATCTGAAGCCAGAATGAGCCAACTGCCTGGTCGGGTGAAAATAAAATGAGCAGATAGAAACCAATCACAGTGGGAGGTAGAACCAGAGGCAGTGAGATCAGGGGTGATACCAAAGTGGAAAGCCATGAATGACTTCTTGCCACCCACCAGGCAATCGGTGTGCCGAATATTATGAGTAGCGCCGTAGTTGCGCCTGCCAGTTGCAGGGTAACTAATATTGCATTGGTGTCAGTTNCGGTCATGGTGAACTGAGTTGCTCTGTTAAGTAACCGTGCTGGAGGATGATTTCTCTGCCAGCTTCGGATTTCATGAAGTCAATCATTGTGCGACTTCCGGGTGTGTCGTTAATGACTAGAAGGCTCTGTTTTATATCAGTATAAAGTCCTGCATCGGGAAGCCAGTACTTTTCGCTATNGATCCCCGCATCGAGCAATTGGGCAACTGAGACAAATCCGGCAGAGGCATTTCCTGTGAGGATGAACTGGAAGGTTTGTGCGACATTATTGCCCAGTATAGGCTGGAGATGATGCGAGAACAGNCCTGTCTGGATTACCTCGGCTGCGGCTCGACCNTAGGGTGCGAATTTTGGGTTAGCCAGGGCTAATTTACCGTTGAACTGACTAAACAGCTTGTTCCAGGAGATGGTTCTTTTGGGAACCCAAAGCGCCAGCCGGCCCCTGGCGTAGANCCACAGGCTATCAGAATGGCCTATGNTCTTGTCNAGTAAAGCAAGCGGTCGTTCCGTGTCTGCAGAAAAGAACAGATCAAAGGGGGCACCATTGATAATCTGGGCATAGAAAAGCCCAGAAGAACCCGAACTGACTTGGTAATGCGCGTTCGTTTCAACTGAAATGCGGNTNATCAGGGCCTCAAGGGTGGACTGGAAGTTAGCCGCNACGGCNATGCGTGTGCTTGCATGAGCGATGCCAAAGTCGCTGCTTAGTATAATTAGTATNAGTAGACTTAAACGCCGCAAAGGTTATATCTGCCCGAGTTCGGCCCGGCGAATAAAATCGTTTATCAGCCANCCAGAAATTGAAATCGACGCGGGTTTGTTCGGTAGATCATTGTAGTGAAACCATTGTGCATCACTGAGTTCTTCTTCCTGAATGACTATTTCCCCACTTTCGTATTCTGCATGAAAGCCTAGCATGAGTGAATTTGGNAAGGGCCAGGATTGGCTTCCGAAATAGCGAAGGTTTTTCACTTTCAGCCCCACCTCTTCGAAAACTTCGCGGTGGACAGTTTCCTCAATAGACTCNCCTGGTTCNATGAACCCAGCAAGCGTACTATAAAAATTACCGCCGGCCTGGGCATTTCGAGCGAGCAGTATNTCGCTACCTTTGTTGATACAGACGATGATTGAAGGNGATAACCTGGGGTAAAACATCAGCCCGCANTGGTTACACTTTGTTGAACGATCTGCCTGTCCNGATTCGGTGGCGCTACCACACTGGCCACAGTGTTGATGGTTGTTGTACCAGTCAACTATCTGCTTTGCACGGCCAATAAGATAGAACACATTAAGTTCCACCTTGCCCAGGAAAGACCATAGAGTATCGAAAAAGTATCCNTCAGGTTCGTCAGCATTTTCATCAANTTCAACAACGTATAATGGACANTCGCTTATCATACCCAGGTAGTGNCGGGCCTTTGCCTCCAGGCCACTCCATTGCCATTNGTTTTGATCCAAGGGTTGCCAGACAGGTAATTCGTCGTGTTTCAGGACNTCACCATCTGATATAACAATGTAAAAAGCTGAATTGTAATTTGTCGGAGCGTTGGTGCCCGGTTCGAAGTGCTGTTGCAAGTCGATNTCTTGCCAATTCATAAGTCAGTCCTTTTCTCTGCAGACTAACTTTACCATAGCCTTTGAATGGGATTCACGGTAACGACGCACGGGCCAGACTTAAAATAGTAATTTCACGTGCGCCTGCCTTTTTTAGCTCGGCGCTCAGCGAGTTTGTTGTCGCCATTGAAGTCACTACGTCGTCTACCAGACCGATATGGAGGNTGTTTAAGTCNACAGTTACCTCAAATGCATTCACTACATTTTTATAGCGGCTNGCTGNATTGAGGGATTTTTGTGGGGCGGTCCAACGAATTTTCTTACANGCATGATGGAGTAAGGGTAGGTNCAGTTGCCGGCAAAGATCGGCAGCAATTAATCCAGATTGATTGAATCCTCTACGTCGCCTGGTGATCCAATGAATNGGCATGGCCATGAGCATATCAGGCAGTGGTTGATAATCCTTTAAGTGTATCGNAAATAGGGNGGATAGGGCTTTTCCATAGACAAGCTTTTCGTTGTTCTTGAACGATAAAATGAGCCTATTNACGGGAAATTGATAGTTGAAAGCGCATATGCAGCGATCGAAGTAGAGTGGTTTTGGCAGGCATTGGCCGCAGCGCGCTACGTTATTGGGCAGGGGTAGTCCGCAGCGCAGACAGCCGGATTGGTGCCAAGGCAGGTCTTTCTGGCAGGCCGTGCAGATATCGGNGNGCCCTNCGCAGGNTTGANTGCACAGAATACAGGGCCTGGTTAAGAAACGGCGGCTGACNTTTTTTAATNGAGACACAAATGGGGTCATGTAAGAGCACCCTAAGATCTGATCAGATAAAAAAGGTTGAGAAAGCCTTGTAATGTACGGCAGTCTATTCAGTTTTCACATGCAGAAAGTTCTGCATCAGGGTTGCAAACAANGTTTTTCCTGAGGAAGGTCGACCAGTATTTTATTAAATGCTGGTGCTTTAACTCGTCAGTCTGGGNAAAAGCAGGGACTTTGATTCTTACTTTGATGAAATACCAATCTGGGCTTGCCCATATGGCTTTGCTCAATTGAATCAGACCAGTATTCTGGTCTTTCGTTGNTCGGCATGTGACCAGAGTAACCGCTGAATCCATCTCATATTCCTGTCCTGAAAAGANCAGTGCCCTGGAAAAGGAGTGACAGTTTTCTGTCANGTTTTGGTCAGTTTGNTNAAGAATCTGCGCGGGCGTCANCGTGATTGGCGCTCTGGTTCGCTCGAGAACTAATTTACTCTGCCAGTTCAGTGGGTTCTGCCCAGGTGGCAGGAACTCNAAAAAATCCAAGCCGCTANTCTGGACANTGTGGTGGNAAATCCACCCTGTCGGTATATGGGCGATTAAATGGNTGGTCGCGTTAGATGCTGAACCTGCCGGGGANTTCTGGCAAGCGAGTAGCAAAGACAAGNACAAGCTGGTAGCCCAGAGTTTCAGTCTCATAAAAAGTTAGTTGCTTCCTCATGTAATGCCACCAGTCTGCGCACCCAGTTGTTTATCCNGGNAAAGAGTTCGTTACTGATGNTAAACACCTGGCAGAGTTCATACAGATAACTTTTCTCTTCTATTTCGAAGGCGCCGTCTACATAACCAAGGTGGGTCAGTGCAATGATGGCAATTATTCTTGAACGATGGCTCAGAAATTTTTTTTCGAGTCCTTTTACTTCCAGGTAATGAGGTTCTAAATCTTCTGGTAGNGCCATTTCNCTGCGNATATCCATCATTGATAGTTCTTCTTCNGCAGAAAATTCNCCATCTGATACCACGANGCTATAGGCTAAATGGTATAACAATTCCTTTTGGCCCTGGTCCAGCTGAGATAAAAACATGCTATNGGTGACTCCAGGTTAGNNNTCTGGTTGCGCCAGGACAATATCGTAATTCACTATGGTTTCGTCCCGAAGNCTNGTGATTTTTACACTGTCGCCGGGTTGATGCTGNTCCAGCAGCGACAGCATGCCATCTTCATTGCTGACNGGTTCGTCATCAATGGCAATAATAANATCACCCAAGTGTATCTTACCTCGACGNTCTTCACGGACGCCTACCATACCTGCCTGTTCGGCTGGATAATCTTTCTTTACNGAAAAAACCACAATGCCTTTGATATTCANGCGTCTGCTCCAGGAATCGGACATAGTCTCTATGCCAAGTACCGGCCGGTAAAGNCTGCCATATTTCAAGAGCTGGGGAATGAGTATTTTCAGGGTTGCTACAGGAATTGCGAAACCGATGCCTGCGCTGGCNCCNGATGGACTTACTATCGAAGTATTGACACCAATTAATTCTCCTTTGGAGTTCAGCAGAGGGCCACCTGAATTTCCGGGATTAATGGCTGCATCAGTCTGGATGACGTTTTTAATAGTTCGGTTGCTGAGTGATTTAATTTCNCGATTCAANGCGCTNACCACGCCAACGGTCAGTGACGTGTCCAGGGCAAAGGGATTGCCAATCGCCATAACTTTTCTGCCAACTGCAAGGGCGCTAGAGTCGCCCAGTGGAAGTCCCTGGAGATCCTCGTCCGGNGCATCGATAGAAAGTAACGCTATGTCCTTTTCCGCAGACANCCCGACAACTTNAGCCTCGTAGCTNTTTCCGGATTGTAAGGTAATGGTGATCTTATTTGCCGCGTACACAACGTGGAAATTAGTGACAATTAATCCGGATTGATCCCAGAGNAATCCTGTNCCCGATCCCTGAGGTATTTCCATAACATTGAGTGAAAAGCGCTGTCGCCGTAACTGGGTATTGGTGACAAAGACAACCGAAGGGCTGGCTGCTTGGAAGACAGNGATATTGTTGCGTTCATCATCGGTCAGGAAATCNACTGCTGGGACCTCCCTGGCATTATCTTTGGCGGTGCCTGACAGAAGTGCTGCAGTAAGAACAGCAGCCGTCATTAGGGTGAGCCACGACCATTTCATCTTTGTAGGAATCCTCAGCGGGTTGTTGGTAAAACTTGTTCTACCTGTTGATTNACATCAATAAAGNNATTGAGTTCATAAATGTCTTCGGGACTGAGTGTTCCGACCATTTGTTTGAGCCGAAGCGTGTCGTTTATATAGCGGTATTTTGCGCTGGCAAATTGGAACTCAGAAAGAAATAACCGCTGCTGAGCCAGCAGTACGTCAACGATGTTGCGTGTTCCGACCTCGTAACCCGTTTGCACGGCNTCAAGGGCACTACGACTGGACTCTATTCCTCTGAGGCGGGCGCGGACTCGGGCTACATCGGTGGTAATAGCGATGAAAAGTTCCCGGGTGTTTTCTGCAATCTGGCGTTGTGTCAGATCCAGGTTGCTNTGTGCTTCCTGAAGATCGAAACGAGATTGTTTNACAGCTGANCGAGTCGCTCCACCGCTGAAAACAGGAATGTTGAGTGAAAAAGCCATTGCCTGNTGTTCTGTTTCTGAGCCGGCTGAAAAGTTATTGCCGGTTTCCTGACTCTGCCAGAGAAGTTGAGCATCCAGGGTCGGCAGGTAATTGCTTTTGGAAATTTGAATTTGTTTTTCGGCAATTTTGACCGCAGCTTGAGTTGCTAAAACTGAGGTATTCTTAATCAATGCNGCTTCAACCCACTGTTGCTCATCCATGGGGTCCGGGTACTTCACAGGGAAGTTTTCATTTAAAGCAGAGATACTGGTGAACTTCCTGCCTGTTAGTCGAACCAGAGGCTCGAAACTTGACGCTTGAACACCCTCTGATTCGATGACGTTCACAGTCGAACTATCAAATGCGGCGGTTGATTCTAATACATCGGTGATGGCGACAAGACCTACGTCAAAACGTTGCTGGACTTGTTCAAGTTGNCGTTTGACGGCATTTCTTTCTGCCTTTGCAGATTCCAGACCATCCTGTGCTTCCAGNATATTAAGATAGGATTCAGCGACGCGAACAATCAATGCCTGCTGTTCAGCAGTAAAAAGNGCTTGCGCNTGAGCTTTGATATTCTTGGANTGTTTGAAGCGATACCAGCGGTCGAGTCGAAACAGTGGCTGGCTCAGTGTTGCCTGCCAGGCCGTTGTATCGTAGGGATAATCTGGNATATTAGTATTCGGATATGTTCTGGTGGTATCAGAGAAGCTGCTACTCACGTTGATGTTGGGAAGGATGCCCGCCCGTGTCTGATTAACGACTTCGCTNCTGGAAAGGAATACCGCTTCAGCAGCGCTCACCTGGGGATCGTTTTNCACTGCTAGATCAAAAATATGAGCCAGGTCAACACTGGCTGCCTGGGNGCTTATATTGATCGCTAGAATAAATCCCAGCATCATTGTAGATGAAATAATTTTCATTTTGCCCGGCCCTCTGAACTCTACCGAATTTAAGTGGTGGAAGGTTGGCTAGGATACGCCTCCGTTTGCCTTTCTACCAGTATTTCTGCGGTAAACGGTCGACTTTTCCGGATGAAAAGCNGGTTAAGATGCGTTCTCCAGGAATTCTGCCTCTGTGGATGAGTTTGTAGGCTTGCGCTAATGAAGTGCNACTGGNAAGTTTATTTTGAAACAGCGCTATGCNTCTGGGGTCTTCCGGTATCGAACCGCAGGTTGACTGAAGGCGCCAAGTTTAGCTTCTAGGAAACCAGCCAGNGCCAGGCAGTGATCTTCTCGAAATGGTGCTGCCAGTATCTGGATGCCAATNGGCAGACCGGATTCATCAGTTCCTGCNCGTATGACCACACCAGGCCAGCCAGTCAGGTTGTAGGCCATGGTATAGGAGTAATCCAGCATGTTTTCTTCTTCGCCGTGGGCGATGGCTGTATGAGCATTGACCGGGCATATCAACAGATCGTAGTCATTGAAATAGCTTAGCATNGAGCTTTGATAACTATGCCAAACGTTAATGGTGTGGGCAAATTCAACNGCGGTCATACCGGCTTTGCCCCGTTCCAGGCTGTTTTTAATNTTTTCTGAGGGCGCATGGGTTCTTGATTCATCCAGCAGCGTGATTATAAGATCTTGATCATCAGCCGCCATCAGCCTGGACATTATCAAGCTGGCCATCTGCAAACCANTTGGGGTTCCTTGACTAATCTGCAAACCAACCTCACCAAGTAGTTNCACCACCTTCGTTATACTAGCAACAATGGCAGTCTCAGGGCTGCTCAAGCCATTATCAGAGTGATAACCAATACGTAGTTGGCTAAGGTCAACTTGTTTAGCATCGTGCCAGGACGCATTAACACAGTGGGGATCTATATTGTCAGGGCCGGCTATGATAGGCAGTAACATCTCCAGGTCGGCAACNTATCGTGCCAGTGGTCCGGGCTGAGTCAGGGGGGCAATTAGCCCGAAGGCAGGCAAGGCATTACCAGTGCATGGGACCCGACCACTGGTGGGTTTTATACCGCAGATGCCACAGAAGTGTGCAGGTAANCGGATACTGCCACCGGTATCAGTGCCGATATCGAAGGGCACAGCNCCACTGGCAATCAGNGCGGCGGCGCCACCCGAACTGCCTCCAGAGGTTCTGGCCGGATCAAAGGGGTTATTAGTTTTACCAAATAAAAGATTATCGGTCTGGAAGGATAAGGTAAATTCGGGTGTNTTCGTTTTACCAACTAAAATGGCGCCTGCGGCTCGAAGTCTTGCAACACAGCTAGCGTCCTTGCCTGGCCGAAATTGCTGCCTGCCACTTGTCCCCCAGGTGGTTACCATGTCAAAGGTGTCCAGGCTATCCTTGATGGTCATGGGAATACCGTGCAACGGGCCAATTGATTTTCCGGCTGCAAGATCGGCATCGGCTTTTGCAGCGTGCTTAAGAGCCTGCTCTGGTGCTATTGATACCACGGCATTTAACTGCGGATTAACCTGCTCAATGCGCTTCAGACAGGCAGTGACCAGCGACGTAGAAGTGATTTGCCCTTCTTGGATGGCGGCTGCGATTAGNGCTAGTGGTTGTTCAAGAAAATCAGTCATGAATAAAGACTAATCTGAATCAGCTGGGAATGTAAGAGCAGAAGCAGAAGCATAAGGTTTTGAGTTGGTACTGCAGTGCTTGAAGTGTCTACAAGTCTAGCTNCTCTTGGCGACTGTCAGACCNAGTANGTGTTGGTCAATAGCGTANGCTAATTGCCCCTCCCCTGGGTCATCGACAAATACTAATTCTGTGCACAGGGTTTCAGCTTTAATATAATCCAGATGAGCCGAAACAGCTTGTTTAACAATGCTATCGGTCTGAATGGATAGATCAATTCGGTCTATGACATTGAGACCAGAGTCTTTACGGGATTTTTGTATCCTGCTGACAACTTCGCGAGCCAGACCTTCCTGGATCAATTCGTCATCAAGGCTGCAATCAAGGTCGATGGAGATGTAGCGATCAGAAACAGCATTAGTGCCAGGTTTTGCCTGCCGATAAACCAGTATATCGTCGGCCACAAAAGCAGTTCCATCAAGTATTACTGAGCCCTTTTCCTGCAAATCTACTATGGTCTTGCTATCCAGTTGATCAATGAGCGCCTTAAAGTGTTTGAACTCTTTCCCTAATCGTTTTCCCAGTACCGGTGAGTTGGGTCTGGCAAAAAGGTTAATATAGTTTTCTTCGGCATCATGGTAGGCGATTTGTTTTACGTTTAATTCAGCCTGTATGTATGACTCCAACCGAGAAATCTCATCTAAAAGAGCTGGATCCTTGTGGATGATGACCAGTTTTTTCAGAGGGTACTTGGTCTTAATTTTTTCCTGATTTCGCTTCTGTCGCCCAAGTAGAATAAGGTGCTGCATTCTTTCTACTGCCTGTTCGAGCAGGGGTTCTATCAATGTTGAATCTGCCACAGGGTAATTGCACAAATGGACAGATTCCAGGGCATTAGGCTGCTTGGGCAGGCCAGCAAAAATGGTTTCCGACAAGAAAGGTGTAAAAGGTGCCATGCACAAACTTAACTCATAAAGGGCGGTGTGCAGGGTTTGGAAAGCATTTTGCTTATCCTGACTTAAATGCGCTTCCCAGAAACGAGCCCTGTTTAGTCGAATGTACCAGTTAGTCAGGTCCTCTATAAAATCAAACAGTGCTGGAACGACATTATAGAGATGGTACCGTCCCATTTCTTCAGCAATCCTGGTTTTCAGGCTTTGCAGGCGTGACAGTATCCATTGATCCATGATATTGAGACTTTGCAATGGTTCTGTGGGTGGTGTCCAGTTGTCGATGGTCGCGTATGTTTTCAGAAAACGATAGGCATTGAGCCAGGGTAATAACGCTCTTCGGGTCATATCCTTGACCCCGGAATCAGAAAACCGCTGCTCCTCTGCTTTTACTAATCCTGAGTTGATGAGATATAAGCGTAATGCGTCGGCACCGTATTGTTCCATAAGGTCGTCAGGTGGGGTGTAATTCTGTAGCCGTTTAGACATTTTTTTGCCGTCTTCAGCTTCCACGATTCCGTTGACAATGACGTTGTTAAAGGCATTGGTATCAAATAGCGCATTGCCCAGAACAATCAGGGTGTAAAACCAGCCTCGGGTCTGGTCCAGGCCTTCGGCGATAAATTCTGCGGGGAAACCTTTTTCAAAAAGTGCCTTGTTCTCAAAAGGATAATGAAGATGTGCGTAGGGCATGGAGCCGGATTCAAACCAACAATCCAGCACTTCTTCGATTCGTCGATAAGTTCCCGGTTCACCTTCGACCTTAAAGGTCAGGTGGTCAATATTTTCGCGGTGCAGATCAGTTATTTTTTCTCCTGTGCGAGTTTCCAGCTCAGCAATCGAGCCAATACATTGGTATTTTCCTGATTCATCGTTTATCCAAACGGGTAAAGGTGTCCCCCAGTAGCGATTTCTGGATACTGCCCAGTCCCTAGAGCCTGCCAACCAGTTTCCCATCCTGCCGTTTTGAATATGGTCTGGGACCCAGTTAATGTTCTGGTTTACTTCAATTAGTTGGTCGCGCATCTGCTCAACGCGGACATACCAGGAGTCAATGGATCGATAAATGAGCGGGGTGTCCGAGCGAGGACAGAAAGGGTAACTGTGGACGATGACATCCTGTACATACAGGCGACCACTTTGCTTCAGATGACGTATGATCTGTTTATCAGCGTCCTTGACATGAAGACCGCTGAAATCAGGAACTTCTTCTGTGAACCGTCCTTCCATATCAATGGGGCAGACCATGGCAGAAATACCGGCTGCATTGAGAATCCTGTAATCGTCTTCGCCGAAGGCGGGTGCCTGATGAACAATTCCCGTGCCACTTTCGATGGATACATAGTCATCTGATACTATCTGGAAGGCGCCCTGATCTCGTTTGGACTCGAAGTAAGGGAAAAGACTGTCATACTGTTTACCCACAAGATCCCCACCTGAAAAGCTCGATACAACACGGTAGGATTTGCTGGCAGGCAGTGTTTCAAGACGTTTCGTTGCCACAATAATGTGTTTTTCTGATTCTTCATCGAAGATCTTGGTGTATTCAATATGATCGCCAACACATAAGGCAAGATTGGAGGGCAGTGTCCAGGGTGTGGTCGTCCAGGCTGCAATATAGGTGTTTTCATCTTTCAGTTTGAACAGGACAGTAATGGATGGGTCCTGGGTATCCTGATAATTCGAACCAGCTTCAAAGTTGGATAAAACCGTGCCAAGGGCGGTAGAAAAAGGCACGATTTTTTCACCCCTATAGATCAGACCTTTTTCCCATAGCTGGTTAAATACCCACCAGACGGATTCCATATACCAGGGTTCCATGGTTTTGTAATCGTTGTCGAAGTCGACCCATCTGCCTATTCTTGTAATCGTTTTCTGCCATTGCTGGGTATAACGCTGAACGATGCTCCTGCATTCACCGTTATAGGCCCTGATCCCCAATTTCTGAACCGCTTCAGCGGAGGACATTCCTAAGGTTTTATCAATTTCGTGTTCGATGGGTACGCCGTGGCAATCCCAGCCAAATCGACGCTGTACATAGCGTCCCTGCATGGTGAAGTATCGGGGGACGACATCTTTTAAGATAGAGCCAACCAGGTGACCATGGTGGGGCAGCCCTGTGGCAAAAGGAGGGCCATCGTAGAAAATGTAGGGTTTCTGGTCAGATGTCTGGGCAAGACTTTTTTCAAATATCTGGTTTTCGTCCCAGAAACTGAGAACATCGTGCTCAGCGTCAACGAAAGAGAAATTATCGTTGTCGGGGTTGATCTTGCTGTTATTAGTCATGGGTAAAACCCGGAAATTCAAGACAAAATTTCGCTTAGATAGCGGGTGACTATGAAGCCATTATCGCATTAAGAGTGCATTCTGATCGCCGCTTAAAAAGCTGCTTGGCCTGCACACGTATGTTTAATAGGCGCTAGGATATCGCGTCACACTGACATGTCAAGGAAGATCCTACTGTTGATGGTTCTGTACCCCGGTAACGCTTCCCCTGGAATTGATTTTTTCGAGTACATTAGCGACTAATTGTTCAATATTAAATTGCCAGTACCAGGCAGGCGCCTGGGGATGATCAATCGTGCTGGCACCGGCTACTTGAAATTCCCAGCCTTCAAGTTCTGATCGTTGTTTGAGGTCTGTTAACCTGGCCCAGGCTGGATCGGAGAATACCGGGTGGGCGCAGGCCACTACGATATTGTTAGCCCCCCTTTGTTTGAGTTCTGTTACGGCAGCCACCACAGATCCGGCTGTATCAATGATATCATCGACCAGCAGCACGTTGCGGCCGTCAACGTCACCGATCAGGGTAGATTTGAATACTGAATTTGGCTGTGAGTAATCCCTCTCTTTGGATAATGCCGCGAGATCGGCAGACATGATTTCCGCATATGACCTGGCCTTTTCCAGGAAGCCGACATCAGGAGATACAACGACCTCGCCGACAAGCTGCTGTTTAACGAGCCAGGGGGCAAACTGCCGGGTCAGGAAAATATTTTCCAGGTGAGTTTGGCCGGGATTGAACATGCCGGCAATGGAATCGTTATGGATTTCCACACTCACAACGCGGTCGACTCCGGCGCTTTGAAGCATTCTTGCAAACAGGCTTGCACTGATTCCTTCTCGGGTTCTGCCTTTGCGCTTATCCTGGCGTGCACCCGGATAGTAAGGTGTAACGGCCGTTATATACTGCGCATCAGACAGGGCTGCCGCTTCTATCGCATGCAGCAGCATGATAAAGCGATCATAGATGCTGCGGTGGTCCTGGTCACCCACCATACTCTGAAAGATATAGACATCATGGCCTCTGACGTTTGCTTCGATCTCTAGTTTACCCTCGCCGCAAGCAAACCATACCTCGTTGGTAGGCAGTAGCGGCACACTCAGGTATTGGGCCACATTGTCCGCAAATTTCTTCCCAGACGCGCAACTCATTAAAGCGATCGGGGCTCTGGCATCTCTGATACGTTTTTTTGACTTCTGTTTCATGGTGATCCAGTGAGTTCCTTTAAGGCATTGACGAGCAGTTTATGCTCAACCGGTAGCAGCCTGGCAGCGAGGCTTGCTGGGTTATCTTTTTCAAGAACATCTATACGGGCCTGGCCAATTATCTTACCTTTGTCATATTCATCAGTAACATAATGAATAGTAACACCCGTTTCTGTTTCAGCAGCATCCAAGACCGCCTGGTGTACTTTGAGGCCATACATACCCGGTCCACCATGGCGCGGTAATAGCGAAGGATGCACATTGATCACTGCCCGGGGAAATCGAGCCAAGGTAATCCTGCCGACTTTTTTTAAATAGCCGGCTGTAATCACCATTGCTGCGCCCGATTGTTGCAGGGCCTGGCAGATAGCAAGGTCCAATAAGTTGGGGTCGGGATGGGTTTTACCTGACAGGTGTTGAATTGGGATGCTTTTTGACCTGGCAAACTCAAGAGCGGGTGCATGGCTGTTATTGGAAATGACGGGACACGCCTCCCCCCCTCCGTGGACCTTCACAATGTGCTGGAATGGCTG
>NZUN01000110.1 GCA_002697205.1 Gammaproteobacteria bacterium | reverse complement strand
AATCGCGATTTCAGGGAGTTTTTCAGTAAGGTTGATGTCGGCCATTGCTTTGGCGCCATCGATCAGGTGACCCTCTGAAACCCGCATAATGTGATCTACCCGACTTTCAATCCAGGCATCTGTTTCCACTTCAGGTCGAAATCGTGTATCCAGGTAGTTCTGTCTTATGGCAGCTCTGTCGTTTTCCCTGCGATGTTTCAGTCGGGTCTCAAGCATGGCAGCGCTCATCATGCCAGTGCCTTTGCTGGGGATCGGCGCCATGAGAATCAGGCGATTGAGTCTGTCAGAATGGTGTGCTCCCAGAACAAAACCAATGCCGCCGCCCATGCTATGTCCGGCATAACTGAATTTGTTGATTTTCAAGTGATCCATCAAACCAAGCACATCCCGTGCATATTGTTCCAGATTGTAACCGTCAGCGGTGTCTTCGCTTTCCCCAGTCCCTCTGCATTCCATCAGGATAATCTGGTAGTGCTGCTTGAGTTGCTGCGCCACTGGCAGCCAATTCACCCTGGAAGCGGTGTAACCATGATGCAGCAGTAAAGGTTCGCCCTGGCCGAGTTGATCGTACCAGAGTCTGGCATTGTTGATGGTGGCTGTTGGCATTGCGCTTCGTCCTTTTATATCCTTGTTGGTGGCGCTGGATTACCTTGGTATGTCCTGAATGAGGTATTGCTCGACCTGCAATAGTCTCATTGAATTAACTTGTTGGCTATGTCGACCTAACCTAGCTCTGCTTGAGCGAGTATATTGACCCTGGGCACGGGGCATATGATAACCCGATAGCCTTTCCCGGATAAGCTGTTTTCTGATGGTCTGGGGGTGTACCCCGTCAGCACTATGTGGACAGGTTAGCCTGGTAGCTTAAGAGACACTTTTGGTTCATCGTTAACCCTTGAAACGATGATGACAGAGAGTCGAAGTGTTGAACAGAGTGTGCGCGTTGTTCGACACCGCACCCGTAAAAAATAATCTGCCGAAGAGAAAATCCCTGTCGTATTGGAAGGTTTGCGTGCTGAGTCCATGTTGGCATCATCAGAGTCCGTGACTGTTACCGTACTGTCAAGTACCGTTACGGCATTGCCTGNCATGNAACTGAGGGTATTTCCTGNATTGNTAATTACGGGCGCTTCATTCCCAGCAGNATTAGTGNAAGANGCGGAATCGGAGTCATACNTTTCGTCCGTTTTACANTTGTCTTTNGCATAGATGGTTACCCTGACAGTGTAGGTGCNGACTGGTTGAGTTAACAGGTTTGANATATNCAGGCTGCNACTAGAGNAANAGTTATCAGAATAATCGTTATCNTAGTTGANTGTGCCNTCTTCGTCCNCATCGGTCATGGNCCAGTAGGGATCACGGTTNGAATTTNCTGAGCTTTCATCATCGTGAAATTTGGTNTTATCACATACATCTTGAGNGGTAGCGCCGTCATCCACGGTTAATCGCAAGGAATGGATGTGATCGCTGCCATTTGANCNGTTAAAATTGATAATCAGATCATAGGGTGATGNAGTGTCATTAGTGCCACGATAAAAACTGTTGANTGAGACTGTTCCAACAGATCCNNTTCCTCCCATTAGNCCCGGNCTGCAACACCCNAAATGAGCCTAAGCCCCGGTTACGACGAAATGCACAGAGATTAGCGAACAACGAATTCAAATGAGCCAGGTCTCCTGATTTAAGCNTGCGTCGGCGCTAGGTTAATTTGGCTGAGTGAACCTCATGGCTTCGGGCGCTTTTAATATACCGCCGGCATTGGCTGAAGGTAGTGTGTGGGTTGATTTAAATTCANGCCCCTCAGAAATCTGGTTATTCCAGACTTCTGCTGAGCAGTTCAGCGCGGTGACNGCAGCAAACCCTGCGTTAACCAGTCCCAGATCACTNTGCGGCGGNGGGTCGTAGTCGGTTTGGACGAGGTCGAAGAACAGCTGNCCGTCACCCTCTTCTACTATTTGACTTCTTACTGAGCCAAATTCAGCAAGGCNAGCCCAGCACATTGATTTGACTTCATTATAAGGTAAAGCGGGAACATTCAGGTTGAGCATGCAGCGGTTGGATGCCTGCATGAGGGGATCCAGGAGCTCAATTGCAAATCGGCAGGCAGTGTCCCAGTGCCAGGGATCTGAAACTGCCAGGCTCACTGCCAGACTTCGGATGCCAAAATTCTGTGCTGCAAGCGCTGCACCGACGGTACCACTGTGNAGGACAGAGCGTCCTGTGTTGAGACCAAGATTGGGACCCGANAGGACAACGTCTGGTTTGGGGCCAAAGGCGCTAAGAAAACCGCTGATTGTACAGAGCGCCGGTGGGCCGTTCAGGCCAAATGCAGGGCCCTTGAGTTTTTCAATAGTGTGTTTCTTATACTCAATGGGAACATCTCTTGAAATATGCCCCAGGCTGGCGCCGGTTCCTGATGCATCAAAGCTGGGTGCCACGACNACGACTTCAAAACCAGCTGACTCAACTTGCCTTGCCAATTCATGAAGGCCCGGGCTGGTTATACCATCGTCATTAGTGATTAGCGCTCTCATCTTGCCTTATTAAATTAAAATGAATGTGCCATTTTCATGTATTCAGCTTCTNCCGACAAGCGCTTATACGGTTATTTTTTTTNAGACTCGCGCATGCATTGGNTGATCTTTTCCTGAAGGCGGCTTCACACTCCTGCCATAGGTCGTAACAGGTATAGCGCGCTCTTTCGATAGGTAGTTGTTTCTTGAAGCAATTATCAGATTCGGATTTACANGCAGCAAAAGTAAGTAATACAGTGAACAGTAATAGGTAACGCATAATAGCCTCCCCNTTATTCAGGTTTTGCCCNGCCTTGGTTTTCNTATCGATTCATTTTCGCCTAGATAATATGTGTTATTGTGGCCGGGGGCTGAATGGGCTGTAATTGCGTGTTGAATCGCTGAGGTGAAAGGGTGNGCATAAACGNTATTTTAGGAGGAGTCTGCATAGGCATAGGAGCCATGCTGCTGATGGTGCTCAATGGTAGAATCGCGGGNATAAGTGGTATTGTTTATCAATCATTTGATGAACCCAGAGGTCGCAACTGGGCACTTTTTTTTCTGGTGGGGCTTTGCCTNGGCGTGGTTATCCATANCTGGGTATCGGGTGACCCGGGTCCCGTATTTGACAAGCCGCTAACAACCTTATTGCCGGCCGCTTTTCTGGTTGGCATAGNCACTCGAATGGGTAGTGGTTGTACCAGCGGTCACGGTATTTGTGGTATTGCCAGGTTTTCCGGGCGTTNTATTGTGGCNNCGATNGTGTTTATGGGTTCTGCNTTTANCACNGTATTTGTTCAATCGCTGGTTTGGGGACTATGAAAGTTTATTCTGCGCTGGCATCGGGGACGNTTTTTGGNTTCGGATTAGCGCTGTCGGGTATGACAGATCCGGCNAACATTATCGGTTTTCTAGATATCCGTGGACAATGGAATCCTTCACTGGCATTTGTAATGATGGGTGGTTTAGCGGTTACAGTTCCTGCTTTTCAGTTGCTGATTCCGCAAATGCAGAAACCGATATTGGTAGCGGTATTTGCTCTGCCTCAGAATACTATTATCGATGCGAAACTNATTTTNGGCGCTTGTTTGTTCGGTATTGGCTGGGGCTTATCGGGACTGTGCCCTGGCCCAGCTATTGCGGGGTTAGCCTATCTTAATTGGCACATTGTTTTGTTTGTGCTGGTAATGGTNGTNGGCATGTACAGTGGAGACCGGATTACTCGATTGCTGTTCAGCNCAGGCTGACTATTCTTGATTANTTAAACCTCGCCTACCCGCTTCTCGTATAATGGGCACATATTCCTCGAAAGGTGAGGGATTTAGCGAGGAACCCGTTGTCATNCCTGCATCTGTAGTGAGCGTATGCCCTGTCGTATAGCCTGACTCATCGCTGGCCAGCCACAGGGCTGCATTAGCTACATCTTCTGCTACACCAGCACGGTTTTTTAGTGGCGAGGTTTTCGCTAGCCTTTCTTTAGTTGCTTCGATGGCGGCNGGGTCACCGCTAAGTCCAGCGACCATTGCGGTNGCCATGCCAGCAGGGGCAATCGCATTCACTCGAATTCCTACTTTGCAAAGTTCAGCAGCGGTGTTTTTTGTAAGGCCGATGACGGCATGTTTTGAAGCAGCGTAGGCATGCGGGCCGAGTCCGCCCATCAGCCCGGCGGTGCTCGCCATGTTGATGATTGATCCTNCTCCATTTGCNGACATCACTCGCGCGGCGTGTTTACAACCATAAAAAACGCCATTAATTAAAACATCGATAGTGAATTTCCATTCATCTGCGGGTGTTGTTGCTATTGGACCCGCTGAGCCAACAATGCCAGCATTGTTGTACATGATATCAAGTTGGCCAAAATGGCTGACCGCGGTGTCTACGAGGTTAATGATATCCTCTTCCACGGTAACATTGCAGGAAACGAAGACAGCATCTGAGCCGAGTNCCGCAGCCAGANCCTGNCCGGCATCTTCCTGGATATCGCCGAGCACGACTTTGGCACCTTCAGCAACAAAACGCTTGGCGGCTGCACAACCAAAGCCGCTGGCAGCACCAGTTATGGCGGCTACTTTCCCTTGAAGTCTCTGACTCATTTGTTTTCCCTACCCGTATCCAAGTTTTACTATCCAATCATTTCTGGTGGTGTTCAGCAATACTAATTTAATATTCTGTTAAGGTTCTATGGACCTTAATCTGTAACCTGTTATTTTGAAAACCGTGGTGCAAGAAGGGAGGGTAGGTGTGAGTAATTTTCAGGGTCTTGGTTATCCCGTTGTTCAGATAGCTTATTTTGTGGAAAACATTGAAAGCAGCGCTTTACTAGCCAATAAAAGGTTTGGTGCTGGGCCTTTTTTTATTGCCAGAGAAATTCCGCTTGATTGGGCTATACATCGTGGCAGGAAAAGTACCCTGATACATAGTTCAGCCTATGGTCAATGGGGAAATGTCATGCTGGAACTGGTCCAGCAGGATTCCACGGGCGCTTCGCCTTTCAGGGATCTTTTCGACGAAGGCCAGTTTGGGCTGCATCATATCGCATCCATGGTGCCATCTTTACAGCAGGCCTATGATCACTTCCAAGAACAGCAGATAGAAATCGCGACACGAGCTCAGACTACCTCTGGTGTCGAGTTTGCCTTTGTTGATACGTTATCGATTTTAGGCCACTTTGTGGAGATTTATGAGGACAGTGAGCAACTTCAAGGGTTTTACCGTATGGTAGCAGCCGCCTCAGAAAACTGGCAGGGTCAGGAAGTACTTAGATATCTCAACGGGTAATAGGCCTAATCAGATGGGCTCGCTGCAGAGTGGTTTTTTTTGGGTGGTGGGGCAAGAAAAATTAACAAACCGGAGAAGATGTTCAGCATTGCAACCACCAGCAGAGCGCCATGATATTGCAGGTAAATGTCGTAATAGACGCCGACCAGCCAGGGTGCTAAGGCACCCAGAATAAGGGCAAAAGGCATGGCAGCGCCTCTGATGGCGCCAATGTATCGTCGGCCGAAGAAAGAAGTCCAGATAACTTCCTGCATTGGAATCATGCCACCCCAGCCAAGCCCGAGAAGGATGTAAGCGGCGTAAATCCAGTATAAATGCCGCTGCAATATGGCGTAGATGATCAGCAGTAGAGCAATACCGGTGATGACCGCAGAGACAGCGGCAAGTGGTTTAACCGGGGATCGATCGATGAGATAACCCCAGATGGGTTTAGAAATAAGTGCCGGAATAGAGGCGATTACCATGGCCAGGGCTGCTTCAGCCCTTGAAAACCCAGCGTCAGCCAGATAGGGCAGGGTATACAGCAGAACCACAACGATATTGATGGTGAAAAACCCGAAGGCGATGATCAGAGCATAAAATGACAAAGTTCTAATGGCCTGGCTTCGGGTAAACGGCGCCAGGTCTTCAGCGTCGGCTTTTTCTCCTGCACCTGCCACAATTTCGGCTTCACTGTAACCATCGGGTTTTAGGCCATAATCCTCTGGGGCTCGGCGCATTACCATGGCAATGGGAAACAGGAGACTGGCAGTAAGGACAGCCAGCCACAACCAGGCTTCTCTCCAGCCCAGGCTGTCTATCAACCAGGTGGCAAACGGCGTAATGAGAATTCCACCCAGGGATACCCCCATTGCAGCGATGGCAATCGCTTTACCTCGATTGACAACAAACCATTTAGACAGGGTAACATTGACGACCAGATTGCCCACCATGGCACAGCCGCAGGTCAATGCCACGCCGTTTAATAGCCACCAGGCCCAGAGCGATTCGATCAGGCTGTGCAGGGCCAGGCTGGTCGAAAGCACCAGCGTACCCATGAGCATGATGGCTTTACCACCTATACGGTCCACATAAGCACCGATATAGATACCGGTCACAGCCATGATCACCTGGCCAATGCTTCTGGACAAGGCGAAATCGCCACGGCTCCAGTTTAGTTCTTCACTCATTGGCATCATAAAAGGTCCGAGAACATAGCTGTACATGCCCAGGGCAACAAATTGAGCTATGAAGGCCGCAGCGAGTATCCAGTAACCATAGTAAATTGGTGTTTTCAGCGGTAACTCCTTAATAACTGATTCGCACAATCATTGATTTCTGGCAGCTTAAGAGCAGCAGTGACAGCGGTATTTTATACCGGGTTTGTGTGTCGGTGTCGCATCCCGTTAGAAAAATTGTACTGCTTGGACGTTATCGTCCCGGGAGTAGCACCATAGGGCAGTGGTTTTTGTTGCTGTATTGTGCTGCCTGCATGGCTGAATAGACCAGCCCAGAATTGGCCATAATATCCCCGACTTCAGGCCAGTTTGTTATCGTATGCAGTGCTTCCTGGCAGGTAGGGTAAATGGGGTTGTGCGCGCAGATGAGACACATCCCATGATAATGGCAGGGACGATTGAATTTTTTTTTAAGAAAAGCCCGGTAAGCAAGGCATAGTAAGGAGAGTGGCTTTGATGGTCGGGCTACCTGGAGTCGAACCAGGATCTAACGCTTAGGAGGCGCTTGTACTATCCATTGTACTATAGCCCGTCTGAATCGGCTGCGAGTATACCAGACCAGATTGATCTGAAGAATCAATGGCACAGGAATTTTGTGCGCCTAATTTGATTATATCGGGTGAATCCATGGTTAGACGATGGTAGAAATTCCAATTGTAAGTAAAACCGGTTAATCATCGGCAATAAAGGAAGTAATGTGCTTGTCATATTGTTCACATTTCATTGCGATCAACTCGGCTTTCAGGCAGCGAAATCTGAAGGGTGTAATCTCAATAATACACAAACTTAATGCAATGGGATCAATATGGTTTGTTGGCTAAGTTGGTGGTTAACTGCAGCGAACCTTTATTATAGTGAATCTTTATTATAGTGAAGCTCGGTAATAGTTATGTCTGGTAAAAATATGTGTCTGGTGATAGCCAGATCTGGTTTTTATGAGCCGGGTTGAGGTGCCGTTTTATTTGATGCAAAAGTAACCGTGTTAATATAGTTGGCCTGGCGGCGCAGAGTGAAGGGGTTAGCCAGCGAATAATGAAATTCAGGTTCAGGAAACCTATGAGCAATCCTTTTTATGCAGAATGGCCGTCGCCTTTTGGCTTGCCTTCATTCTCAGATATAGAACCCATCCATTTTGAAGAAGCTTTTCAAGCGGGCTTTGATCAAAATAATGAAGAGATCGATACCATAGCAAATAGTCTGGAGGATCCAACTTTTGCTAATACGGTGGTCGAATTGGAACGGGCAGGGGAATTATTAAGTCGCGTTGCTGATGTTTTTTTTAATCTTTCGATTGCTGATACGAATGACCAGATTGAGGCTTTGGAGTTAAAGATTGCGCCACGCCTGGCTGTTCATGAGGCCAACATATACCAGAATTCAAAACTATTTCAGCGCGTCATGAACGTTAAAGAAAGCGGTGTTAGCCTCGATGCCGATCAAGCCCAGCTGGTTAGCGATCTGATTACGGAATTTGTTCGTGCTGGCGCCAGTCTGGATGAATCGACTCGTCAGGAAGTAAAGAAGCTGGATACAAGGCTGGCAACGCTAATGGCTGAATTCGGTCAGAACGTCCTAAAAGATAGCAATGCTTTTGAGTTAATTGTGGAAACACCATCAGTACTGGCAGCGCTACCCCAATGGGTTCGTGATGCAGCCTTGGCAGAGGGGGATCATCGTGGTTGCAGCGGTCAGCATGTGTTCACCCTTTCCCGCTCCTCTATTACCCCATGCCTGCAATTTATTAATGATCGAGCACTTCGAGAAGAAATTTACCGTGCTTATAGCTGCTGCGGTAACAATGATGATGTCAATGATAACAAGAAGATCCTGTCGGAAATTGCGTTGTTAAGGGCGCAGCGCGCCAGCAAGCTGGGGTTTGCGGATCATGCCGCATTTATGTTGTCGGATCGGATGGCTGAGTCGTCTGATAAGGTCAGGAACCTGTTGGATCAGATTTGGCAACCCGCCAGAGCGCGGGCAGAGGAAGAAGCCGTGGCGCTGCAGAAGGTCATTCAGGACGAAGGTGGAAACTTTACCCTGGCACCCTGGGACTGGCTGTATTATACGGAGAAACTGCGTAAACAGCGCTTTGATCTTGATGAGGGTCAGTACAAACCTTATTTTGCCCTTGAGCGAGTCCGGCAGGGAGCCTTTGCGGTCGCTCAGAAATTGTACGGAATTCGTTTTCAGCGATTGGAGGATGTTCCGGTATATCATCCGGATGTTGATTGCTATCGCGTTGAAGAAGCTGACGGTACCTTTATTGGGCTGTTCATGACTGATTATTTTGCTAGAAGCTCTAAACGCTCGGGTGCATGGATGAGCCACTATCGAGCCCAGAGTCACATGGATGAAAGGGTTACACCGATTATTGTAAATTGCTGCAACTTTCAGAATTCTCATCCCTGCCTGCTGAGTATGGATGAAGTCAGGACGTTATTTCACGAGTTCGGGCACGGTCTGCATGGATTACTGTCGAGGGTTCGCTACCCGAGTCAGTCCGGGACGAATGTTAAGCAGGATTTTGTTGAATTACCCTCCCAGATTATGGAGCACTGGGCAACCGAGCCTGAAGTGATGCAAGCGTACGCGCGTCATGTGGATTCAGATGAAAGTATACCCATAGCCCTGGTAGAGAAGTTGATTGAGTCAGAAAAATTCAATCAGGGCTTCGCGACCAGTGAATACCTGGCAGCCAGTTATCTTGACCTGGCCTGGCATGAACTTGGCGATAATGTGCCGCAGGTGGATGATCTGGAAGCGATGGTAGCAGAAGGTATCGGTCTTAATGCCGCCATTGATCCGAGATATTTGTCGACCTACTTCCAGCATATTTTCAGTGGAGAGTCGTATTCGGCTGGATATTATTCCTATATATGGGCAGAGGTTCTTGATGCAGATGGCTTTGAAGTTTTTAAGGAGAACGGCATTTTTGATCCTCAGACGGCAAAGGCATTCAGGAAACACATTCTGCAGGCAGGCGGTACAGCCGATCCGGGGGTTCTATATCAGAGGTTTGCTGGGCATGAGCCTGTTGTTGAACCTCTTCTGCGGCAACGCGGCTTGGCCTGATGCTCGCAGTACCTGCTTGATCAGTCAACGCGTTGTGGTGCATCTAAGGTGTTGAGTTGTGCTTCAGGCCGGGCTGCAAGCATTGAAATGCAGATCTTGCCTGCCTTTTTAGAATTCTGAGTATCGGTGAGCTATCATTTGATCAGGCTGTTCACCGAAACCCCAGTCTGGATATTTCAGCCGGTTATCTTCTACACCTGCATGGAATTCCTGGCTCAGGAGTCTCCCTGTTCAGGTAAATCAATGGTATGTAGGTGACTGATGTCTGGGTTTAATGACGTTTGCGGGGTTGATTTTTCAGTATCTTCGAGCAGGTTGCCCTGCATCTCTCGCATACTGAGTTGTGATGTATCCGGGATAACGGGGTCGATTTCCTCAGTGGTTGCATCGAGTAAAGTACCCAGTTTATCCAGCATAAAATCCGGGGCTTCGACCGGGGTCTCCGGTGCAGTTGCCTCGATTAGGGGGCTGCCATCATTTTCTTTCAGGCTCAGAGCAGAAGTATCGATAGTAACCTGATCAGAGGTACTGGTCTCAGTAGTTACAGTTGTACTGTCATCCCCGGCGATCGAAATACCACTCAGGTCTAGCAGGGGCTCGGGTGTTTGTTCAGCTGGTTCTACCAGGTAACCTACATTGGCTGCCAGGGTGAGTCCATTGCTGGCGGCTTCAACCCGAACTGGGTCGTTCGGGCTGGCAACGGTTTTGGTAGCCGGTGGCTCATCTTTTGTCAGACGTATTCGCACATCGGCACCAATTGCTTTCAGCGCTGTCATGACCTTGAGCACCTCATCCTTATTGGGTGAGCGTTTAATTACATTGGTTTTGCCGGAGAAAAGCGTGGTCAGTTTGTTCTCGTCTGCTCGAATCAGGCTGGCCATACGCTCCTTAACCTGGCTGACGTCAAAACCTTCCAGGACCTCTCCTGAAAAAATCAACACATAAGTTGGAGTGCTCACAGGGCGTATGCTGCAAAGTGATTATACGTCGTTTGTTGGTACAGACTCGCATAGGCATTGGGCTTGATCCGGGGCTTCACCTTGTTACTACTCTGGCCCATTGCTGTTCAAGGGAATTCTTTAATCTTTCCTGGCCGTCATCATTGCTGATCACCTGGTCCGCTTTACTGATTCTATCTTCATTGCTTAGTTGTGCGTTCAGCCTGTTTTCTATTGCTTCCTGGGTCAGGCCGTCTCTAGTCATGCAACGTTGCAGGGCTGTTTGCCTGTCTACTGTAACCACCCATACTTCGTCACCGAGGTCGTCCCAGCCCGCTTCGATGAGAACGGCAGCTTCGAATATGATGATGGCATTGGCATGGGCTGAGTTAACTTTTTTGAAGGCTGATTTGGCCATCGCTCTGATCTCAGGCCAGACAATATTGGTTAATTTAGTCAGTTCTTCTGCCTGTCCAAAAACTTTGCCACCGAGGATTCGACGATCAATTTGGTGGTTGTCAGCGAGGATGTCTGCTCCGAAAGTTTTGATAATTTCTTTGTAAGCCCTGGTACCGGGCATATAGGCTTCGTGGCCCAGTTTATCAGCGTCGATTATGTGAGCGCCCAGGGTTGCAAGGTATTTGGCGGCGGTAGATTTACCTGAACCAATGCCACCGGTCAAACAGATTACGAACATATTAGTCTCAGTTATAAAAGTCCTAATCTGCCATAGAGTAGTTATGATATAAAGAGATAATAGTAGGCGCCTGCTGTCGTAAAAGTGCAAGTTTATGGTTTAGGTCAGTTTGTCGTATAGACATCAGACAATGGTGCCAGTACTTGGAGTTAGTAATGAATGATGTAGATAGGAAATAGGTATGACCCAGAAAAGAGATGCGGCAATTGTTGGAATTCATGAATATCCCAGCCGGGATGTTGAAGGTGAAGTTAGTCCCTTGCAGATCAAGGCTGAATCAGCAGCGCGTGCCCTGGAGGATGCGGGTTTGAACTGGTCGGATGTGGATGGGATCTATGATGCGGGAGAAGGTGGCGGCATGGGGGGACTTACCATTGCTGAATATTTTGGTCTGCATCCCAGTGTTATTGATACAACAAGCGTCGGAGGAAGCTCTTACGAATTTCATGCGGCCCATGCTAAGCGGGACATAGCGGCCGGTAAGTGCAGAGTGGCATTGCTCACTTATGGATCTACCGCTCACAGCAATGCCCGTGCTATTGGTGTGGGAGGGCGAGGCGGCGCCTCTATGCACCCTGCGGAGAACATGGATGCTTTTGCGGGGATGACGCTGATTGCAAATTATGCGATGGTCGCGCATCGACACATGCATAATTATGCTACAACCAGTGAGCAGTTAGCAGAGATATCCATAGCGACGCGACTACATGCCATGCGCAATCCAGAGGCGGTAAAAGCAATGGAGGATCTGGAATTCCTTGATATCAGAGAGACGACTATCGAGGATGTGGTGAATTCGAGGATGATTGCTGATCCTCTGCATTTACTGGAATGTTGCATGATTTCAGATGGCGGTGGTGCGGTGGTCATAGCAGCACCTGAAATTGCCCGGGACTGCAGGAAATCTCCAGTTTGGATTCTCGGCAGCGGTGAAGCGACAAAATACCCAACCCCGGGCGGTGATATTACCAGTAGCGCAGCAACTCAATCAGGGCCCCAGGCCTTTGGTGAGGCTGGGGTTACCGCGGCAGAGATGGATATAGCGATGATATACGATTCCTTTAGTATCACCGTCTTGACGTTGCTGGAAGACCTTGGTTTTTGCCGGAAAGGCGAAGGTGGAGGCTGGGCTCAAGGCGGTAGACTGCGTTTTGACAGGCCCTCTGATGGCCCAGCATTGAACACTGATGGTGGCGGGTTATCATCCAACCATCCTGGTATGCGCGGGATATTTCTATTGATAGAGGCTGCCAGACAGCTGCGTGGCGAATCCTGTTCGCAGGTTGTTGATGCCAAGCTTGCAGTGGCTCATGGCAATGGTGGTATGCTGGGTAGTCGTCATTCTGCGGGAACGATTATTCTAGGGAGCGACTAATGAATGAACCAGTAAGGCCTTTGCCAAGAGCGGATGAATTCGATACCCGAGAATTCTGGGAAGGATCGAAACAGCGGGAATTTAGATACCAGCAATGTAATCATTGTGATGAAGTGGTGTTTTACCCCAGGCGTCACTGCACCGGTTGTACCTCAGGTGAGCTGGTTTGGAAAGTATCATCCGGGAAAGGAACGGTGTATACCTTCAGTGTCGTCAGGCAGAGTTATCACCCGTTTTTTAGAAGCAGGGTGCCTTATGCGGTCGCCTGGGTCGATCTGGAAGAAGGCCCACGTATATTGAGCAACATAGTGGGCGTAGACGATCCTCTATCGGAAGTATCCATAGGAATGGCGGTGCAAGTAGAATGGGAAGAACATGAGAATGTGAATATTCCCCTGTTTAAACCCATAGAAGATTAAGCTGAATTACAGTCGAATGGCCAACAGGGAGAGATCAGCCCTTGGGCAGAGTCACTGTTGCAGTACCAAATACCCGGGTTTCAGATTTGTCATTGGTGACCGTCAGGTCGATTTCAATGGTTGATTTGTCTTCATCTATATCTGTGACAACACCATTTACCGTGTAAACCTGGTCAGCCATTACCGGTGCTCTGAATATAGTATCAATGCTCTTAATTTCTGCGCATTGAGCCCACTGGTGGATCATTGCAACTAGATATGCCTGGCTGAGTACGCCTGGAATCATAGCCCCGGGCAGGCCTTCTTTTTTGGCACCTTCATGATTCGTGAAACGTGGTGCGTGCCAGCCAATTAGGTGGGCAAATTTTGCTCCGGTTGTCAGTGTTGTATCTGGGGAAAAAGCAGGTAGTTCAGCGCCAAATTCAACATCGGATAGCTTTTCTATTAGCGCTTCTTTTATCATTTAGTTTTCTCCCTCATGACCATTCGGCTATCTGAATTAGCCAGGTGCTGGCGTTGTTTATCGTAAAACTCGATTCTTGCAACCACAAAAACCATGCGGCCGGACCGACCTGTTTTTGTGTAAATATCATGCAAGTGTGTCTTGCCGGTAATGGTTTGGTCTGGTTTTATGGGAATCAGGCACTCAACACCCTTGCCAGCATCCATACCAAAGCCAAATCGCGGGAAACCGTCAGGCAGCGAACGTCCTCCACTGAGGCAGGCTATAAAGGTGGGCGGGGCCTGGAAATCGGGGTGATCCGGGTCAAGGAACTTTGGATCTGTCTCGCCACACAGGCGGGCATATTCACTGGTTACATTCGAATCGATGGTAAATTCTTTTTCATCAAAGTCCTTATTGAGGAATTGTTCTCTGAGAGCAAGGATATCGGTGTCCATATTTTTACTACCTTCCTGAAGCTTTTAAGTTGACGGCCTCGAAGTCACCTTGTTGCAGCGCTTCCAAGAGTTGATTCATGTTGTGAACGGGTCTGCCAAAACGAGTTGCGCAGCGCCCCACGTGGCTCACGATATGCGAATCACTGCCACCGATGCCCAGGTAGCCTTGAGTGCTGGCCTGGTCAATAGCGATCTGGTCCTCATCATCACGGCTGCCACCATTGTATATTTCAACGATCTCAACATCGGCAGGAATCCCCAGTTTTTCTGTATGGGCAAACATGCCTACCCTGGGCCTGCCAGGGTGGCAGGGAGCGGCAATTGCACCATGTTCTTTAGCCGCCGCCAGCACTGTTGCCAGGGGCGTGTCGATGCTTGAAAAGTCGAAACAGTCAGTCAATGCCTGGCTTACGCCAAAAACCAGGACATGGCCGTATTCAGTTTCAACTTCGCTGCCTTTCAGAATAACCAGGTTGAATTCGGTTGCAAGGCCGGAATAATCCGATTCGAAATCGAATTGGCGGTGCTCGGTGAGCACGAATCCATCGATTGGGATTTGACGCGCTTTAATCCATTGGCAGTAGTTCTCAACTTTTGCCCGGCCATCGTCTGATTTTATTGAGTGGGTGTGTAAATCGAGTATCACTATGTGCTCTTAGTCATTTAGTTGGGTCACCCTGCCATAAGGCCGTGGATCGCGCAAGTCCGCCATTATACCGATAACTGAATAGATTGTGGGGAATAGGTTATCGCTGGAATTTCAGGGTGTGGTGAGGTTGATTCAGGCATTATTTGGTGCAGAGATACCCTGGCACAGCCGTTATCAATAATAATTTCGCCTAGCGTACCGGGTCGAACTGACTGATTTCTCGGTAGTATGGCTGAGCCAGGGTTAATAAACAGCATATTGTGATCAGCTAATAATATCTCGAAATGGGTATGTCCGAAGACCAGGATATCAGGAAGCAGGTCAAAATTTCTTCGTAGGTTTTTGTGAATAGTCCCAGCATCTTTCCGTGCAGGTGAAGGGCACTGGTGTATCAGTCCTACTTGCAGGCCCCCAAATTCCAGCATCCAGTGATCACGTAATCTTGAATCCTCGAGTCCTTCATCGCCATTGCCTCTGGCGACAAAAGTAGGTGCTATATCACTCAAGGTATCGACCACATCAAGGGTATGAAGATCCCCGGCATGCAGTATGCAGTCACTTCCAGCCAGGAATTCCACAGCAGCCGGCCATAATTCCTTTACAGCACCAGGCATGTGAGTATCGGAAATCAAACCTATCCGGGTCATTTTATTTCCCTGCCTGTTCTGTTTTTACCGGTGGTAGCTGTTTCACGCCCATGTTGAAAAGCGTAAAAGCAAACTGATCAGCATATTTTTCCAGCGTTTTGCTAACCGGCGTGCCAGCACCATGCCCAGCCTGGGTCTCGATTCTTATTAAGGTGGGTGCGGGACTGGCCTGGGCTTGTTGCAGGGTTGCCGCGAACTTAAAAGAATGAGCGGGCACGACTCGATCATCGTGATCACCAGTGGTAATAAGCGTCGCCGGATATTCGGCACCACTGGTAATATTGTGTAACGGAGAATAACTTTTTAGATACTGGAACATATCCCGGCTTTGCTCGGCGTGACCATAGTCATAGGCCCAGCCTGCGCCGGCCGTGAAGGTGTGATAGCGCAGCATATCCAGAACACCCACTGCCGGCAGAGCGACTTGCATGAGATCAGGTCGTTGGGTCATAACGGCACCGACCAGCAGACCGCCGTTGGAACGGCCTGATATAGCGAGGAATTCTTTACTGGTATAGCCCCTTGCGATCAATATTTCGGCGGCGCTGATGAAATCGTCAAATACATTCTGTTTTTGCATCTGAATGCCCTGGTTGTGCCAGGCATTGCCATACTCACCTCCGCCTCGCAGGTTAGCCACTGCGTAGATACCGCCAAGAGATAGCCACAGGGCGTTGGCAGGATTGAAGGAGGGTGTGATACTGATATCGAAACCACCGTAACCGTATAAAATAGTGGGATTGAGACCGTTTCTGGTAAGGCTCTTCAGATGAGTGATGGTCATCGGGATTCGAGTACCATCTTTAGATACATAAAAAATCTGTTCAGAGACATATTTGCTGGGATCGAAATTAATAGACGAAGTGAAATAAAGGCTGGATTCGCCGTTGTCTGCGTTAAAACTATAAATACTCGGCGGTGTCTTATAGTTATTGTATCTGTAATACAGGGTTGTCTGGGTTTGCTTTCCAATAGGTAGGGAGGCTGACCCGGGTCCGGGTAATACCAGTTCGCGTATGAATGCACCACTGTAGTCGTACTGGTGGATGACCGACTGGGCATCTTTTAAGTAGTGGGCAAACAGATAACCTCCTGCCATTGATACCCGCAGTGGTTCGCTGGTTTCGGCTATGACCGTGTGCCAGGCACCTGGTTCTGGTGCATTCAGTGTCGTGCTGACCAGTTTCCCGTTGGCAGCGCCTCGATCAGTGAACAGGAAAAGCGTTTCACCGTCGTTACCCAGCAGATAAGTGTCTGAATCGAAATCGTCCTGTAGTGTTACAGCAGTTGAAGGGTGTTGGTTCTTGTCCACGATACGCAGGTCATTACCTTTGGTGGTCATTGCGCTCTGAATACTCAGAAAACGATGGTCCTCTGTCAGATCGGCACTGACATACCGTCGCTTGCCGGAATCACTGCCGCCAAAGATCAGAACATCAGCGCTTTGATGGGTTCCTATCTGGTGGAAGTAGAGTCGATGGTCATCCACCTGCGCACTGAGCCTGCTGCCTTCAGGTTGTTTATAACTGGAGTAATAAAAGCCCTGGTCATTGAGCCAGGTGATCGCTGAAAATTTCACATCAGTGATGGGTGTCTCCAACTGCTGCCTGGTTTCAACATCAACTATGAAGATTTTATTCCAGTCGCTGCCTGCCTCGGAAATAGAATATGCCGCGAGGTCTGCGCTTTTTGAAAAAGCCAGTCCAGACAGTGCTGCGGTTCCGTTGTCGCTGAATTTGTTGGGATCCAGGAAGTTCTCGGTAATGCCATCTGTGCTGCGCCTTTGAACAACTGACTGGTCCTGTAGCCCGTTATTCTCATAAAAATATTCGAACTCGCCTTCGACGAAGGGCGCTGAAATGCGGCGATAGCGCCACAGACTCTCCAGCCTTTGTTTTAGTTCCTGCCGATAGCTTATCTGCTTCAGGTAATTCGATGTAACGTCGTTCTGGCGGCTAACCCAGTCAGCGGTGTCCTTACTGAGGTCGTCTTCCAGCCAACGGTAAGGATCCGGTACTTTTACGCCGAAGTAGTCGTCCGTATGGTCCACTGTGGCTGAGTCTGGGTAACTGACCTGCAGCCTTTGAAGATTTTCTTCTGGTTGGCAGGCTATTAGACCCAACAGCAATGTCAGTAAGCTGAAACCTGATTTGCAGCTGGCCAAAGCTGACTCGATGCAAGTTATTCCTTTGCTTCGGGGTAATTCTTTTGGTGTCAGTAACTGTGTCCTAAATTGGGTCATCAGGACGGATCCATTAATTGTCTTAAGAATTTGTTGAATTGCGCTACGCACCAAGCAGTTCTATCGACAGTTGCTAGGTTTCCGGCGAATACGTGTTCGGCTTTGTCACCGTCAATGGTTACTGGAATCAGTTGTTTTGGGTTGCCCCCCCACGATCTGAAAGCTCGCACCGCGGCTGACGCATCAATGGTTGGGTCATTTCTCATGTACATCAGGGCTAAAGGGGTTTTGTAAATACCTAAACGCTGCTTGCGGAACCAGTCTACTACTTTTTGCATTTCGATTATGGCTTGAATGGGGTAGCGACTGGACCAGTATTTAGCGACCAGATCATTCTCCGGCTGCCAGTGCCTTTCCCGCCCGAGAATCCACGGAATCCAGGTTTCAGACATTGGCAGGGTTAACAGGAAATCGAAACGTGATTTTACTTTGAAATTCGGTGACATCAACAACAACGCCTGAATTTGAGTGGTTTCTTTTTGCAGGTTGGCCGCCACCCAGGCTGCTAATGTTGCTCCAGTTGAAGTGCCGATAATGATGATTTTGTGACCCAGTTGAGATGCTATATCGTAACCGTTTACCACCGTTTGCAGCCATTCTTCTGCGCTTGCCCGCATGGGGTTTTCTGACAAGCCATGTCCAGCCAAACGGACTTCCACCAGGTTACCGTTAAAGTTATCGGCTAATTTCTCTGCCACTGGTGCTGTTTCCTGTCGGCACGCTGAAAAGCCATGAATGTGAAGAAAGGCATAGGCAGTTTTCTCCGGCTGCTGGCGGCAGGCAAACCTGATATGAGCCTCAGCTCCGGGGATGACATTGGCAACCTTTGCTTCGTCAGCCTCAAGCCAGTTTTTAAGGCTAGAAAGCGATAGGTCCGGCGGAACCGAAGAGGGCAATGAGCGTGCGTTCAGTTTTGTTCCCGGTAGGAGGAAAAACAGCCCTAATAGGATGGCCATAGAAACCAAAGCCGTTGTAATCACGTGAACGTTTTCAGGCAGGGTGTATGGATGTTTTCAGCAGTCAATTAGCTTACCTCTGAGTTTATTCTACATTGTTTCTTAATATAAGGTTTCTCTCTTATGTTCATTCTAGTAACATTCTCTGATGCGTCTTCAAGCTATAAAACTATCTGGATTTAAGTCTTTCGTTGACCCGACCACCGTTCCTTTTCCGACTAATCTTTGTGCGGTAGTGGGCCCAAATGGGTGTGGCAAGTCTAATATAATCGATGCCGTCAGATGGGTTATGGGAGAAATATCGGCTAAGAACCTCAGGGGCGAGTCGATGACTGATGTGATCTTCAATGGTGCTAATACCAGGAAGCCAGTTGGTCAGGCGGTTATTGAATTGCAGTTTGATAACGCCGCCGGAAGGTTGACTGGAGAATACGCCGCTTATAGTGAAATTTCATTGAAACGGCAGGTGAGTCGAGATGGCCAGTCCAGTTACTTTCTAAATGGGGTTAAATGTCGGCGAAAAGATATCACCAATATATTTCTGGGCACAGGGCTAGGCCCCAAGAGTTATTCGATTATCGAGCAAGGTATGATCAGCCAGCTGATTGAGGCTAAACCTGAAGATCTCAGAGTCTATATTGAGGAAGCAGCGGGCATATCAAAATACAAAGAGCGGCGTAAAGAAACAGAGCGTCGAATCAGTCACACCAGAGACAATCTGGATCGATTGCACGATCTGCGTGAGGAGCTGCAGCGGCAGTTACATCATCTGGAACGACAGGCCAGAGCTGCGGAGAAATATACCGAATATAAACAGGAAGAAAGGACTGTTAAAGCGCAGTTACAAGGTTTGCGCTGGCAGGAACTGGACGCCCAGGCCAACAGGAAAAAAACAGGTATTGATGAGTTGGAAACNNAACGGCAGGCGACAATTGCCGAACAGCGCAGCAGTGAAGCGGAGCTNGCGGAAAAACGTCAATTGCAGCAACAGTTCTCTGATGATATAGACNAAGTACAGCGGAATTTCTATGATCAGGGTACTGATATCGCCCGGCTTGAAGAGATAATCCAGCATCAGTCTGAACGGGCAAAACAACTGAACAGTGATTCGACCCAAACCGNCGCTGAACTCGTCCAGGTGCAGGCTAGNCTGCACAAGGATGAACAGCAGATGGCTTTGTTCACCAGCCAGNTAGAACAATTGCAACCCCAGCAGAAGCAATTGTCAGAATCTGAGCAACAGTCTNTGGATAAACTCGCTAGCACNGAATCTGAGGTCAGCCNTTGTCAGAAGGAGTGGGAAGCTTTCAATCGGGAAGTGGCTGAATGGCGTCAAGCGGGGGAAATACAACAATCGAGAATCGCTCTNCTGGAAGATTCGATAGAAAGAACCAATGTTCGATTACAGGTGCTGGCAGGTGATATCNNGCGGATATCGGGTCAGTCAACTGAGCAGGAAGTTGCNCCACTGGAAGCAATGCTGTCGACGCAGGAAGATCAGTTGACAAGAATTGAAGCAGAGATCTCCGAGCTTTTGCAGGCACTNAATCAGTGCAGAGTTGAAAATGAACAGAAAGATATAGCTTTGAATGAAAAGCGACATCAACAGCAGAACCTGACGGGTCGGNTGNCTTCTCTGGAGGCGCTGCANGAGGCGGCTCTGGGCCAGAGCGGAGAGGAGCATAGCTGGCTGGAANCTCAGGGGCTGGGAGAGAAAGCCAGATTGGCAGAAGTTCTCAAAGTCATCGATGGATGGGAAACAGCGGTCGAAACCGTGCTGGGTGAAAACCTTCAGGCAATTGTTGTTGAGGATATTGAACCTCTGATCAGAGATTCCGAAAGTTTACAGAAGGGCGCTGTAACGCTGCTTTCCAATTCTAAGGAGATCTCCAGGCAGGATAATCCCGACGCTCGCACGTTAGCTTCTGTAGTCGAGGTTTCAACGGATCTCGATGATTGGCTGGACAAGGTCTATCTTGCTGAGAGNCTTGAAACGGCACTCGATCTGAGNCGGTCTGTACCAGCAGGTTGTTCGGTTATCACCCGTTCAGGTCTNTGGTTGGGTCACAACTGGTTTCGACTCAGCCGAGACCATGATATGACCTCTGGTGTCCTGCAGCGGCAAACTGAGCTCTCAGCATTAANCTTTGAATTGCAGGATGTAGAGCAGGCAATATCTGCCCTCGAGGCAGAAGCGACAGGTGGCATGGAACTGTTGAAGCAGATCGAGCGCGATCGCGAAGCTCAGCAAATGAGGCTGGCAGAACAACAGCGAACCTATGGAGAGACACGCGCCAGATTGACTGCCAGAAAAGCNCAGACGGAAAAGCTGGCAATTGATCTGACCAGAGCTGAAGGCGAAGCCAAAGACAGTCAGGAACAGAAAAGGCTGGATCTGCAACAATTATCTGAGGCGCGTAACCTGTTACAGACAGCCATGGATGAGATGGAGGCAAACGAGATCCGTGAGACAGATATTTCTGAACGGCGCGCTTCCGCCCTGAAGCAACTTGANACCGTCAGAAAATTGGCTCAGATGGATCGGGAAGCGAGTCATTCGCTTGCCTTGCAGTGGCAGAACCTGACAGCGCAGATGGATTCGTTGCGACAGGCCATGCAGCGGCTTAATGAGCAGTTGTCTTCNCTGGAACTACGNAGAACAGAGTTGCAGAAAACCCTGGGCGAGATGGAGGATCCGCGTAGCCAGCTTCAGGAAGAACTGGATGTAAAATTGAAGCTGCGATCAGAAATCCAGGGAGAACTTTCTGAAAGGCGNAAACGTATCGAGGAGATAGAGTTTGAGATACGTACCATGGAACAGAANCGGTCGACTTTTGAGGCAGCCGTGGATTCGGTGAGGTCAACCTTAGAAGCAGCTAGATTGNAGTTCCNGACTTTGGATGTTAAGAGAACTGGCATCGAAGATCAGTTGCGCTCAGAAGACACTGCGTTGGTGTCTGTNCTTGATGAGATGCCGGCAGATGCCAGTGAGGTAGAGTGGTCAGCACGTCTTACNAGAGCCGAAAATCGCATTCAGAGGCTGGGAGCCATCAATTTGGCNGCTATCGATGAGTTTAAAATCCAGGCTGACCGTAAAGACTATNTGGATGCTCAGAATGAGGATCTGGAAAAGGCGCTGGCGACATTGGTTCAGGCCATACGAAAAATAGATGTTGAAACACGGACGCGNTTTAAGGAAACCTTTGACCTGGTTAATACAAAACTCCAGCAATTATTTCCCAAATTGTTCGGCGGAGGCCACGCCTACCTGGAAATGACAGGAGAGGATCTACTTGATACCGGTGTTGGCTTGATGGCTCGNCCGCCTGGAAAGCGTAATTCAAGTATTCATCTGCTTTCGGGTGGTGAAAAAGCCTTGACTGCGATTGCGCTGGTATTCTCTATTTTCAGNCTGAATCCCGCNCCATTTTGTCTGTTGGATGAAGTTGATGCGCCGCTGGACGATGCCAATGTACAGCGCTATTCTGATTTGGTAAAAGAAATGTCACGCACCGTACAGTTCATTTTTATTACCCANAATAAGGTGGCCATGGANATGGCNGATCAACTGATGGGTGTTACNATGNATGAGCCGGGAGTATCGCGATTAGTATCGGTAGATGTGGAGGAAGCTGTCGCTATGGCGGCTGTTTGATCAAAGACGACAAAGACAAATAAGAAGAGGTCATTGTGGATTTTGGTTTNCGAGAGTGGTTAATTATAGTTGGAATTGTTTTAGTAGCACTGGTCCTGCTACATGGAATTTGGCGTATGTGGACCGATTCCGATCGGCTACGGGTCAAGCTGGATAAGTCCTTTATGTCAACGAGCAGCCTGGATGCTGATCACAATGATNTATCCTTATTAAAAGCTGAACTNCCTAATGGTGGTGCCAGAATAATCAAAGTGGGTGCTTCCAACATTCCTGTGACCAGTCTGTCCTCGAATGCCATAAAAAAAACAGTTGATAACAAGCCGGATCCAAAGTTGGCATCAGAAGATCAAAAAAAACATCAATTTCTGAGTACCGACCATGAATCTGAACAGCCTTCGCAGCAGCACATAGCAGAATCTGCCGCGGATGAGACCAGGCAAGAGGAAAAATATATGGTCATAAATGTGCTGGGAGAAATTCACGGCCAGCCCTTGCTGGAATCCCTGCTGAGCCTGGGTTTCGCTTATGGAGACATGAATATCTTCCATTGCCAGGATGAAAATGGCGTGGTTCAGTTCAGTCTGACTAACGCCGTTGAACCCGGTAGTTTTNACCTGGAAAAGATACAGGAGCTTGTCACCCCAGGTGTCACCTTGTTTATGCGTGCTCATGAACTNGAACAACCNCTGGANTGTTTTCATCAGATGCTGAATGCGGGAAGTCGACTCGCNGAGGATCTTGGCAGTCAATTGTGCGANGAGACCCGGAGCGAGNTGACGGTGCAGGGCATTGAAGACCGAAGACAGAATCTGCAGGAATATCAAGATCGTCGGNCGAGTTAAGCNGTGGTATCCAACGCGGTGTTAAGCCAGGTTGAAGCGCTTCGCGAGCAGCTTAATCATCATAACTATCTATACCACACGCTGGATCAGCCAGAGATCGCTGATGCTGANTATGATGCTATATTCCAGCAGTTAGTACGGNTGGAGGCAGAGTATCCTGAGCTTGTNGTGGCGCATTCTCCAAGCCAGCGAGTGGGTTCAGTCCCGCTGGAGGGATTCCAGCAGGTCGCCCATCAACTACCCATGCTGTCACTGGATAACGCGTTTTCTGATGCAGACGTCATAGACTTTGATCAGCGAGTGTCTGCTTTGCTGGATANATCGTCGCCCATTCAATACGCCTGCGAGCCGAAGATTGATGGGGTCGCCATCAGTCTGCTTTATGAACAGGGGCAACTGGCCCGGGCAGCAACCCGCGGCGATGGCCTGACGGGAGAGGATGTTACCCAGAATGTGCGCACGATTGAATCGGTGCCGCTGGTTTTGAGAGGAACTGNTTTTCCTGAAAAATTGGAAGTCCGTGGAGAGGTCTATATTTCNAAATCCGTGTTTACAGACCTGAATATNCAGCAAGTTGAAAAGGGTGATAACCCATTCGCAAATTCGAGAAATGCTGCAGCTGGCTCGCTCAGGCAGTTGGACAGCCGGCTTACCGCCAACAGGCGACTGACAATGTATTGTTACAGCGTGGGCCTGGTCGAGGGNGGAGCCCTGCCAGGAGGGCATTTCGAGATTCTGGAACAATTGCANCAGTGGGGTTTTCGCATTAATCCACTCAGCAAGGTGGTCAGCGGAAGCCNTCAGTGTATTGCTTATTATGAACAACTCGGGCAGAAACGAGCCGATCTCAACTATGATATAGATGGTATTGTTTTTAAGGTCAACGGATTGGATTTACAGCAGCAGTTGGGCATGCGCACCAGGACACCGCGTTGGGCTGTTGCTCGAAAATTTCCNGCAGAGCAGGGGTTGACCCGACTCAATGCTGTCGAATTCCAGGTGGGTCGCACCGGGGCTATCACGCCAGTNGCCAGACTGGAACCGGTGCAGGTNGGTGGTGTCACTATCAGCAACGCAACTTTNCATAACTTCGATGAAATTGAAAGACTGGATGTGCTGATCGGCGACACCGTTGTGATCGAACGNGCAGGTGATGTTATTCCAAAAATAGTGTCGGTTATCCTGGATAGAAGGCCTGAAAATGCGCTACCAATACAGCAGCCTGNAACCTGCCCGGCGTGCGGCTCCGATCTTGAAAAATCAGGTAGNGAAGTCGCCCTTCGATGTGTTGGTGGCCTGATATGTTCGGCCCAGCGGAAAGAAAGCGTACGCCATTTTGCTTCCCGCTTGGCAATGGATATTGATGGNCTTGGNGAGAAGCTGGTAGGCCAGTTGATAGAGGCAGGCCTGGTTGAGAATCCTGCTGACCTTTANGATTTGGAGTTCGATCGATTGGTTGATCTGGANCGTATGGCGCCATTGTCTGCTAATAACCTTTTACAGGCCCTGAATAAGTCTAAACAGACCAGNTTGCAGCGATTCATTTATGCCNTGGGTATTCAGGAAGTGGGAGAAGCCACGGCGACTGGNCTGGCGCATCATTTTGGNGACTTGCAGCGACTACGAATAGCAGANNAGGAAACGCTTCAGGCTGTCCCGGATATCGGGCCGATCGTAGCGGAAAAAGTACGNCACTTTTTTGGACAGAGCAAAAATAATGATGTGATTGATCGATTGCTCGAATCTGGCGTGNGCTGGCCTGATNTAGCAGNTAGTGNTCAGGATAAACCATTAACGGGGCAAACCTGGGTGCTTACTGGAACGTTGGTTGTGTCGACAAGGGCAGAACTTAAACGAAAGTTACAAAGCATCGGAGCCAGGGTTTCTGGGTCGGTTTCGTCTAAAACTGATTGTTTAGTAGCCGGGGATAATGCGGGGTCCAAATTAGCTAAGGCCCAGGCGCTGAATATTAAAATAATTGATGAGCTTGAATTGAATCGGATATTGACTGAGAACAAACCATGAATTACAGAGTTTGTAGAATAGGTGTAGTACCACTGATTGCAGTATTCCTGTTAACAGGTTGTACTGCTAAACAGCCTCAGAATATTGATGATATCTGCGCAGTTTTTGATCAACAGAAGTCCTGGTATAGAGCGGCCGGTAAATCAGCCAGGCGCTGGGGAGCGCCGATTCCAGTGATGCTGGCGATCATTCATCAGGAATCCAGCTTCAAAGCTAGAGCGAAACCCCCCAGGAAGAAAATCCTGTGGATAATTCCAGGCCCACGACCGGCCAGTGCTAAAGGCTATGCCCAGGCGATAGATGGGACATGGAATATGTATAAGAAAGCCACAGGCCGCTGGGCTGCTGACAGGAATAGTTTTAAGGACGCTGTCGATTTTATAGGTTGGTACATTGACCAAAGTAGCAAGCGAAACAGGATCGCCAAGGATGATACTTATAATCTATATCTTTCTTATCATGAGGGCCACGGCGGGTTTGCAAAGGGTACTTACCGCAACAAACAGTGGCTGAAAAACGTAGCAAGCAAAGTGGCAGCGCGAAGCAATAGCTATAGCCAGCAACTCTCGAAATGCGAGAAAAAACATAAGAAACGATTCTTTGGTCTTTTTTAAATAAGTTGTTTTAAACAAATCATTTTAAGCCGAGCTATTTTAAACAGTGCAGCTTAGCTGCGCGAACCATGATGCCTGGGAGTTAGATCGGCGTTGAACCTATCCGGGAGGACCATTATGGATGTCGTCGCCGGAATAACTGACTCGGTAGATAACATTAGCCTTGTCATCAGAAATAAGCAGGCTACCATCGGCTAATTCGAGGATATCTGCCGGTCTACCCCATGCTTTGTTATCCTGCAACCAACCATCGATGAAGGTATCGTATTCCAGTCCCCTGGAAGTTTGCCTTGCAATACTGATTCGATAGCCTGTATGTCCAACCGATGTGCTTCTGTTCCATGAACCATGTTCAGCTATGAATAACTGCTGCCGGTAGTCAGTCGGGAATTGATCTCCCTCATAGAACGCTATTCCTAATGGGGCAACGTGTGGGCCCAGTTCCAGGATTGGCGCTGTCGTTTGCAGCTTACCCAGCTTTTTGCCAAATTTTGGATCAGCAATAGACGAACCGTGAATAAAAGGGTAACCAAAATGCTGGCCTCGTTGTGAGGCTTCATTAAGTTCACAGGGTGGCCGTTCATCGCCGAGGAGATCCCGGCCATTGTCAGTAAACCAGAGGTGGCCTGTTTCAGGGTGCCAGGTAAAACCAACGCTGTTTCGTACGCCTGATGCAAAGGTTTGCGGGATCATCGGCTGGGCAGTGACATCCAGTGTTTGAATGGAAGCAAAAACAGGATTGTCGGAAAGGCAGATGTTGCAGGGTGCACCAACGGGTACGTAGAGTAGGCCATCTGGACCGAAATCAATAAATTTCCATCCATGGTGTCGCTTGTTTGGAAACCCCCGGTAAATGATTTCAGGATTTTTTAATTGGTTGAGGCGCTGATCTATATTGCTGATTTTGAGGATATCGCTAAGCGCAGCAATATATAAGTCGTTGCCCCGAATAGCCAGACCCGATGGCATGGTAAGATCTTCGGCCAGTACCAGCACAGTCTCAGCATAAGCATCGCCGTCCTGGTCTATGAGACCATGGACCTTGCCTGCCTTTCTGCTGCCAGCAAAGATAACGCCGGATTGACTGATGGCCAGTTGTCTTGGATTCTCAACTTTGGCAAATACTGCTATGCGGAAACCGGCTGGCAGGTTAAGTTGATGCAGCGGTAAAGAATCCGCGGAAACGGACCCGATATAGATAAGTACCGAAAGAAGTATCAATCGCCGACATTTGTATATAACACCACCATACTCAATCATTTTAGGACCTCCAGTACTTGATATGAATTTGTTGACCGATAGCCTCAAAGACGAGATACGGGAATGCTACGCTCGCTTCCTGACCAGTAGGGCATTTAATGCTCGTTACTGCCAGCGCCTGATGATAGCAGAGGTTGCCAGACAATTATGCGAAACAAGGAATGAGGCAGCCGAAACCTATCCTCTGGCATTAATTGAAGCTGGAACGGGTACCGGTAAAACAGTGGCCTATGTGATTGCTGCCCTGCCCATTGCCAGGAGCAGGGGCAAACGACTGGTTATTTCTACTGCAACCGTAGCCCTTCAGGAACAACTGGTATTCAGAGATCTGCCTGACATTCAATCGAATTCTGACATGGAATTCAGCTGGGCGCTGGCCAAAGGGCGGCGCCGCTATGTCTGTCTGTCACGCTTAGACGCCTTGTTGCAGGAGGGGGCGAGCGGTAATCAGGCGCTTCGCTTTTTTGAAGACGAAGTCCGCCAGCCCTGGAGAAGAGGATTTGGTTGTCTACCAGGAAATGATAGGCAAACTGGCCTCCGGAGAGTGGAATGGTGACCGGGATAGCTACACCGAGACNGTTGCTGACCCGAGCTGGCGAAAAATCAGCACGGATCGNTCGCAGTGTACTCACCGGCAGTGTAGTTACTTCAGGAACTGTGCTTTCTATCGTGCCAGAGAAAANCTGATTGATGCGGATGTTCTTGTCGCCAANCACGATCTGCTATTAGCNGATGTTGCCAGCGGAGGTGGTAATGTATTGCCCGAGCCCGCGGACTGCATGCTGATTCTTGATGAAGCCCATCACCTGACCGAGAAAGCCCGTTCACAGTTCTCTGCTGTTGTCTCCCTGAACATGGCAATGACCCATCTTGAAACNGCTATGNCGCTAAGCCAGCAGCTGGAAGTATCCTTGCAGGCAGTTGACCTGCTGCCCCNGCTTCCTGGTTTTTCCCAGCTAGAGCAACTGACTGATCGATGTAGGGACGGCGNAGAACTGCTNGCTGAGTTGCGTCTGTTACTGAATCAGTTCTATGAAAAAGCAATACCGAGTGGCCGTCAGAATCGGTTTCGATTTCCATGCGGTAAAGTCAGTGCCAGTTTAATTGAACAGGGTCAGTCAATGGCGCGCCTTTATGGCAGCATAATTCAGCTCCTTGAGCTCTGGCANNGTGAATTGGAGCGGGCAATGCCTACAGCAGATCTTGCCCAGAGAACAGCATTGGAAAGCTGGATACCTAGCCTGGGCGGCCTGATAGCCCGATTGGTGCAGGCGCAACGCCTGTGGGATTTGTTCACCCAGGAAGAACNACCTGACCTGCCCCCCCGCGCACGCTGGATCGATTTTTCAGAAGATGATTTGATTGTTCACTGCTCGCCCATAAGCGTTGCTGAAACACTGGCCGATTCTCTGTGGAGTGCCTTTGAAGGCGTTATCATGACTTCTGCCACCTTGTCGGTAGGGGGCGATTTTTCGCTGATTCGAGATGAGCTGGGATTGCCCNTGCAGGTACGCAGAGTCAGTCTTCCAAGCCCATTTNACTATGCTGATCAAGGTCAATTGCGTATTCCAGAGATGCAGTCTGATCCAGGTAAGCCNGCAGAACACAATCAGGAAATCGCCATTTTAATCCCTGAATTGTTAGCCGAAAAACAAAGTGGCCTTGTTCTGTTCACGTCCTGGCGACAGATGCAGTTTGTGATCAGTGAGATACAGGAACCTTTCCGCTCGNTGATCATCTGCCAGGGCGAATTGACCAAAAGCGATATGCTTGACAAGCATCGGCAGCATATAGATTCCGGTGCACATAGTTACCTGTTTGGCCTGGCGTCTTTTGCTGAAGGGGTTGATTTACCTGGAGACTATTGCTGCCAGGTGATTATTGCCAAGATTCCTTTTACTGTACCAGATGATCCGGTGGGAGCGACCCTGTATGAATGGATCGATGCCAATGGTGGTAACTCGTTTGAGCAGGTCATGGTACCCACAGCGGCGCTGCGTTTAACTCAGGCTGCGGGTCGGTTATTACGAACAGAACAGGATANAGGCATNGTTACNATTCTGGATAGTCGATTGCGAAGTCGAAGATATGGGCAGCAATTGATCCGNGCGCTNCCACCTTTTACANTGGTTGCGCCTGGATGAGATNAGGATAGCAATGGAATTGACGACAATCAGCGCTTTAGCGGATGCGCAGGGAATTCACGATAGGGGTTTTATANAGGCCCTTGCTCTGGTTGCCCGTGANGTCACNCGGCGCAATGTNAGGACTGTGGGTATTTCAGGAAGCCAGGGTAGCGGCAAATCAACTTTCGCCCGGATGCTGTCCGAGTTGTTGATGACCGAATCNGACCAAAAGAATACGACGCTATCGCTGGATGATTTTTACAAGACCCGGGCAGAACGAACACAATTGGCAGCAACCGTACATCCTCTGTTTTTAACCCGCGGCGTACCAGGAACTCACGANGTTNNATTGATGCTCGATGTAAAGAATCGANTGCTTCAAGGCGCTG
Organism: Gammaproteobacteria bacterium; assembly: GCA_002697205.1. Classification (GTDB taxonomy): domain Bacteria; phylum Pseudomonadota; class Gammaproteobacteria; order Pseudomonadales; family Azotimanducaceae; genus UBA9926. The sequence continues at coordinate 7,856 of NZUN01000110.1, read as the reverse complement.
TGGTGGAGGTGCCTGTTTTTGATAAGGGCAGTGATGATCGTCGAAAACAAACAAGGCGGATTGGCCCTGTACAATTGATAATACTCGAGGGGTGGTGTTTTTCAGCCNTTGCTCAGGATGAAGCTGCTTTACAACTTCCTGTAAACGAACTCGAAAGATTGCAGGATCCACAAGCTGTGTGGCGCAAAGCGGTGAACCAGAAGTTGGCAGGATCTGATTACCAGGCGTTGTTTGAAGTTGAACTATCAGTATTTTTTCAGGCGCCGGACATGGAATCGATTATTCGATGGCGGCTTGAGCAGGAGCTACGNTTTAANCAGGGANCCCTGAGCATGACCGAGCAGCNGATCCGTGAGTTTGTCCAGNATTACCAGCGTTTGACGGATTGGATGCTNCAGGATAGGTCCGGTTCATCGGATATAGTGATAGCGCTTNATCAGGATCATAGNGTATCAGGAGTGAGTTTAGATGATTGATTCAGCCAGCATTCAGTAAGCCTTTGNTAGGTTAATGGCAAAGCAACTGGAGTAGTGGATCATGAANATTGTTCTCTTTGTTATTTTAGGATTGATGGCGCCGCTGGGGATTGCTAACCATAATCTCTCATCTAATCCCGTCAGTTATGAGTATGCCACGGTATTAGATACCCAACCGATCATAGAATCCGTGCGGGTGGTGACGCCNGTGGAAGAATGTTGGCAGGAAAGAGTGAGCGATCGNCATGGCGATCACGGCGTAGGCCTGGTGGTGGGAGCNTTTGTCGGTGGGGCATTGGGTCATGTTGTCGGTCANAAAAAAAAGAACAAGCAGGTGGGCGCTGTGCTGGGTTCGATATTGGGTGCAACACTGGGCAATGCGGCCTCNGTTGATAGANGTAGCCGTCGGCATCGGCATCATTACAGAACCGAAGAGTATTGTGAAATCGTTGAACAAAGCCACTATGANGAGCGCGTCATAGGCTATGATGTGCGATATCGTTACAATAACTCGACCTATACGGCTCGCATGGATACAGACCCGGGTGATACCATCAGAGTTCGAATTGAAATGTCTCCGGTAAGCTAAGGAGTTACTGATGCGCATATTGTTGTTAGTTATGCTATTGACCTGGGGTNTCAATAGTCTGGCTGAGCCAACCCTTTTTGAAGGAAAGCGCAGTAGAGTNANCCCACCCCAGAAATTTGTACCCGAACTCGATCGAGGCCGGGTACAGATCGATAATCAACGGGCAGCATTNCTGGTCAGGAATCGTTTTTCAGAAAGGCGAATTCTAGGATTGAGGCTCATCCAGAGCAAAGGTCCCGCGATCTATAAAGTAAAGACATTGTCGGATTCTGGCGTTGTAAAGTTCGTTTTTGTTGATGCCGGCAGCGGCGAGGTGTTCGAATAAGGCGAGATCGTTATGACGGATCGACTGTTGCTTATNGAAGATGAAAAAACCTTGCGTCGCCAGCTCGTTGAACTGCTCGAAACCCATCTGTTTGAGGTGGATGCCTGTGTNGATGGTGTCGAAGGTGTGCATATGGGTGAATCATTTAATTATGATATAGCTGTTATTGATTTAGGCTTNCCCCGCCTTCCCGGATTGGAGGTCGTNAAAAGNCTGCGATTGTGTGGTAAAGACTTCCCCATTCTNATTCTGACTGCAAGANGTGACTGGACTGACAAGGTAGACGGGTTAGCAGCTGGTGCTGACGATTACCTGGTAAAGCCTTTCCATGTGCAGGAACTGTTAGCNAGATTAAAGGCGTTAACGCGTCGGGCCAGAGGGCAGCTGCGCACAGAGTTATCAGCCGGGCCGATAAAGATGGACACTCGTTCTAAAGNGGTTGAAGTAGCAGGCGCAGCCATGGATTTGACAGCCTACGAATATAACCTGNTGCACTATCTGATGCTCCGACCCAACGAGGTGATTTCAAAAACTGAACTCACAGAACACCTGTACCACCAGGATTTCGATCGGGATAGTAATGTTATTGAGGTTTTTGTTGGCCGGCTCAGAAGAAAGCTTGATCCCGGAAACCTACTGCANCCTATCGCNACNGTGCGCGGACAAGGTTATCGATTGAACTGCCCGTGAATAACCTGAATCTTTTTGGACTGACTTCACTGCGGGCCAGATTGCTGGTTTCNGCCATGGTGGTGCTGGTGATTTTTCTCGGCTTAATGGGACTGGTNCTGGATGATGCTTTCCANCGAAGTGCNGAAGAGGGCGTCCGTGAAAAGCTGATTCTTCAGGTGTATGGTCTGCTTTCAATGACTGAGGATGATAGTGGTGCGCTTTTTTTACCAGAGTCCATGCAGGAGCCCCTGTTTAATACNCTNGGTAGTGGATTATATGGCCTGGTACTCAGGGATGATGCAAGTGCACTCTGGCGTAGTATCTCGGCGCTGGATGTCATTGTCTCTNCTGAGATTATCAACCGGGTGCAGGCGAANAGGGCTACCGGGCAGCCTCAGTTNGGGCGAATNGTGCAAGGTAAAGAGCATGCTTATTTTCTTATTTATCGAGTGAACTGGCTGGGNGAGGAACGTTCAGGTTTTTATCAGTACCTCATNATAGAAGATTCCTCTGGAATTGAAGCATCACTGGCCAGCTATCGAAATAGTTTGTGGGGTTGGCTCCTGGGNGTGGTGCTGGCACTGGTNTTGCTGCAGTTAATGATTATGACNTGGGGTTTGAGACCGCTGGCAGCTTTTTCTAAGGATATCCTGGTAGTCGAACAAGGCGGCAAGGGCAANTTGGAAGGNGCCTATGTCTCTGAACTGATGCCNNTGGCGGATAATCTCAATTTACTCATAGAGAACGAGCGTCGTCAGCGAGAGCGATANCGAACTTCATTGGCTGATTTGGCTCATAGTCTGAAAACACCCCTGTCGATTATTCGAAACGCNGTTTCCGGTGTACGGGTAACAGACNCCATCGANGACAATTTTAGAGGAGAATTGCTCAGGCAGGTTACGCGTATGGATGAACTTATTGGTTATCAGCTGGAGCGGGCGGTGGCCGCCAGCAGCAGGGTGGCCAGAAAGCGAACGCCGGTGATCCCNTTGCTCGAAAAGCTCGTGTCGGCGATGCACAAGGTTTATAGCGATAAAGGTTTAACCATGAAGGAGAATATAGCGCCAGTTGATTTTTCAGGGGATGACAGGGATTTTATGGAGGCAGTGGGTAACCTGCTTGATAATGCCTGTAAATTCGGTCAGAAGCAGGTGCNCATNACCTTGGTTGACCTGGGCCAACAGCTGCAGCTGTTGATTGAGGATGANGGTCCTGGAATCGCCCCACAAGCGCGTGATCGTGTCCTAAATAGAGGTTCAAGGTTAGATACGGATGAGCCAGGCCAGGGTATCGGGCTCAGTGTGGTTAATGAAATAGCCGTGCGTTATAAGGGTAGCCTGGAAATATTGGATAGTGATCTNGGTGGTGCAAAAATCAGTTTGATCCTATAGAGGCATCATTAGANAATTGCCCGCGCAGCCATCGATCGACGTACCTTTNGCGCTCAGCACGTGGGCGCTCAGAGGTCCGAATGACTTCCATCACAGAGNGGGGCACCCTGAGTTTGCTTGCAGCCGCAGAAATAGAGCTTGGTTGATTGCTTTGCTTCATATNTCATGGGTAGGAAGTCTGAGCCTTGGTGCGAACCATCGCAGAGAGGCTGATTTGCACTTTTTCCACAGGCACACCAGAAGTATGTTNTTCCGGCTTCNACCTCTAGTGGGAAAGGTGCTTTTTGGGCTATATCGGGTTGGGCCAATTTGATCTCCTTATGGCATTTAGGCTGCTATACATTACTGGCTATGCTACCTTGATGAAATCAGTTTATACAAGCGATAATAACCGTATATTTTTGGATGGCAGTGGGNGGGGACTAAATTATTGTCCCANCCCGNATTTTTATTTGGAGTAACCCATGGATTTTTCGTTTTCTGACGAACAGAGCATGCTGCAGGACAGCGTGCAGCGATTTATACAGAATGACTATAGCTTCGAAAATCGTCAGAAGCTACTTGCTTCTGAAGAAGGCTTTAGTCGCGATAACTGGGCAAGTTTTGCAGAACTAGGCTGGTTGGCACTGCCGTTTGATGAGGCCGATGGCGGGTTTGGCGGTACTGCAATCGANATGATGATCCTGATGGAAGAGTTTGGCAAGGGACTCATTGTAGAGCCTTANTTATCGAGTATTGTAATGACNGCCTCGCTGATTGCNGAAGCGGGGCTCGATGAGCAGAAAGAGACTTTGTTGCAGCCGATTTTACAGGGACAGAAATTGGGCGCGCTGGCTTTTGTTGAACCACAGGCGAGGTTTAATTTAGCTGACGTTAAAACAATTGCTGTTCGTGACTCNGGCGGTTTCCGTATCAATGGCTTTAAAGGCGTTGTACTGGGTGGACCCAGTGCTGATTTCCTGCTNGTGCCAGCTCGCACCAGTGGATCTCAGACAGATGAAGANGGCATTACCGTTTTTGTAGTGGATGCTGACAGCAGNGGTATTAACAGGCGGAATTACCCGACTATTGATGGGTTCAGGGCGTCGGAAGTAACCCTGCAGGATGTNGTTGTTGAATCAGNTGCGGTGTTAGGAGAGATGGATAAAGGCCTGGGNCTGCTGCAGTTTGGCATTGATCAGGCGATTATGGCAGTGGGTGCTGAAGCCACTGGCGCCATGGAGGTTCTCTACAAAGCGACGGTNGAATATTGTAAAACAAGAGAACAGTTCGGTCAGCCCATCGGTAAATTTCAAGTTTTACAGCATCGTATGGTTGATATGTTTATTGAGCATGAACAGACTAAGTCGNTGGCNTATATGGCGGCCATGCGGCTGGCCGAAAATTATGATGATNNGTCGAGGAAATCTCTGGCCGCGTTGAAGGTCCAGGTAGGTAANNGCGGTAAATTTGTCGGGCAGAATGCGGTACAGCTNCATGGNGGTATGGGTATGACCGATGAACTCAGCGTAGGTCATTACTTCAAAAGATTGACGGCTATAGACACTTTGTTTGGTAATGCCGATTTTCATTTAAAACGTTATGCGAGTTTTTAATATGGAGCAGCGATATGTCTGAATCCCCTGACTGGTTCTGGGAGGCTGTTGACGATAAGCCAAGCAGTGATTACATAGAAGTCGACGCGGTAGATATTCATTATCTCAGTTGGAGTAAACCCGGCCGNAAGGGGCTCTTGTTTGTTCATGGCCATAATGCNCATGCTCACTGGTGGGATTTTATCGCGCCGCGTTATAAAGCCGAATTTCACACTGTGGCCATCGACCTGTCNGGCATGGGGGATAGTGANCATCGAGATGAATATTCAGCAGATCGTTATGCGCTGGAAATAAAAGCGGTTGCCGATGCTGCTNATATGAGCAGTGATANCATACTGGTTGCACATAGTTTTGGCGGATTAATGGCGCTACGGGCCATGGCATCGTTTCCTGAACGNTTTAAGGCATTGATTCTGCTGGATTCAGGCGTTAAGCATCCCGATGATGAAACGCCAAGNGAACCGGAACGCTGGAACAAGCCGAAGGTCTATCCTGATTTGGAGATAGCGAGATCCAGATTCCGNCTGCAACCCCCGCAGACCTGCGATAATGANTATATTGTCAAGCACATTGCCAGGCACTCCATAGAGCATATTGACNATGGTTTTGTCTGGAAATTTGATGAAGAACTGAATTCAAGGATGCAACAAAGCGGAGATTTTGCAGAAGATCTCGCCAGTATTAAAAAACCTGTGAGNCTCATGTATGGTGAATTAAGTGCGTCTTTCAGCAGTAAAAGNGCACAACACATGGCATCTATAAAAAACGATCTAACGGTAATAGAACTCAAGGATGCGCAGCATCATTTGTTTCTGGATCAGCCTGTATCTTTTATGGATAAACTCGATGAAATTCTGGCCGGATATTGATTCAGTACTCTTCTGGACTTGTACCCAGCTGTTAAAGCCAAGCAATAAAACAGAGCAACAAAATGAAGCAAAAAAAGGAGCCAATCGGCTCCTTTTTTANTGATCAGGGCTNANTATCAGCANGCCTCNAACAAACCAGCTGCACCCATNCCNCCGCCAATNCACATGCTGACGATACCGTACTTTTTGTCTCGTCGACGTAGTTCGCGAACAATGTGGCCNGTGAGTCGAGAGCCCGTCATTCCNAATGGATGACCAATTGAAATTGAACCACCATTGACATTATATATTTCTGGATCAATGCCAAGGGCATCCCTGGAATAGACACATTGTGATGCAAAAGCTTCGTTTAGCTCTACCAGGTCGATATCAGCCATTTCCAGCCCTGTTGCTTTTAATAACTTGGGAATGGCAAATACGGGGCCGATACCCATTTCGTCGGGTTCACATCCGGCCACTGTCCAGCCTCTGAAGTAGGCCATGGGTTCAAGGCCNAGTTGAGCNGCTCGTTCTGCGCTCATCACCAGGGTCATGGAAGCGCCATCAGATAACTGCGATGCATTGCCCGCNGTGACCGTNCCATCTTCTTCAAAANCCGGTTTCAGTTTTGACAAGCCTGCCAGNGTGGTTTCAGGTCTGTTGCATTCGTCGCCAACGCAGACGCCGTCAACAATTTCCGTTTCTTTAGTTTCTTTGTTGACGATCTTTGCCCATTTTGTCGGCATAGGCGTAATTTCATCATCAAAAAGCCCTGCCTGTTGTGCTGCAGCTGTTCGTAACTGGCTTTCCAGAGAGAATTCATCTTGATATTCACGGGACACGTTGTATCGACGAGCNACGACTTCCGCTGTATTGCCCATGGCCATAAAGATATCGGGTGATATTTCTCTTATCGTTGGATGTGGCTGGGATTTACCCGGTGTCTGTCGAGTNCCTGCTGAAATGGACTCAACTCCGCCCGCAATCATGATGTCCGAGCAACCGCTGGCTATCTGNTTCGCNGCAAAGGCGATAGAATTGAGGCCGGATGAGCAAGCTCGTGAGATGGTGGAGCCCGCTACCGTTACCGGTAGTTTAGATAGGATCACCGCCAGTCGGGCAAGATTGCCCCCCTGTTCCCCTGTCTGCGATGCAGCGCCAACGATTACGTCTTCTACTTCCGCNGGGTCAATNTGACTGTTCCTTGCCAGTAGCGAGTCGATACAATGCGCTACCATATCGTCTGGTCGGGTTAGATTGAAGGTGCCCCGGAAAGATTTTGCTAGTCCTGTTCGAACGCTATCTACTATNACCACATCACGCATGCTGACTCTCCATTGGTTTTTCGTGCTTGAATTAGTGCTATTGTGCCTCTTTTATATACTAGGAAACAACCGCCAATAGAGTGATCTTAAGTATATTGATCTCTTTGATCGGGGAAGATAGCAGTTTATCGCCAGGGCTCAATTGTATTTGTCAGGTGCTGGACACTTTCTCTTAAACCACCAGGCGCATTTCTGGCCAACCAGAGGCGTTCGTGTTCCCCTATGATTTTACTGATATCCGCATCGAGTTGCTGTTTTTTTACGGCATTGTTTCTGAATGATAAAAGTCTGTGGACGCCGTGAATCGACATCCGAGCTGCATTACGAATCTCATCCTGTACCAGTTTCAGGTTGGTTGAATCGCTGTTAGGGAGGGCCTGGCTGATGCTTGTCAGTTCGCTGACACAGTTTTGAAGTTGTTCGTCGCTAACCGTTTGCGTGGTGCTGGGCTCGTTTCGCATAGACCAGAACAGGGTTCGATTGAATAGGGTTGCATTGCGAATCCTGGAGGGAGCCAGCGAGGCGACCTGGCCTAGTCGGACAAGCAAATCGGCGGTCTCAGCGCCCGGTTCTTTAAGGAAAACCTGATTAATTGCACCCACAAGGTCAATTCTGCGGGCTGCTTTGTGGTTCCA
>NZUN01000109.1 GCA_002697205.1 Gammaproteobacteria bacterium | reverse complement strand
CCACGGTCGCAGCACCGCCGCCCAGCACTGCATTATTGGTAGCACTATTGGTCAGGCCAATAGCAAGCACATCTAAAAGGCGCGTATGGTTATCAGCAAGGTCTGCGTTACCGCTATACATCACTGAGTGAGGTGCTTCGGCACCAATCACTGTCACCACACTGTCATCTTCAGTAAAACCACGGCTGACATGAAGCGGCTCGAACGGACTACTTTCTTCATCTTCAGCAAGACAATAGGTGAATTTTCCAGGATGGCCCAATAGCGCCATATCAGATGTGCCGGCACGTCCTCCGCCAATATTAATCATAGCCAGNCGTAGCGCTCTACCAATACTTGCATTGGCCCGGTGTCCCGGCCCCAGTGCGCCNAAACCGCTTGATACCGGCCCACAATCACGTCTGGCAGGNCCNTTGACGATCAGCAAAGGCGCCGTACAGTGGGTCGTCGCCTGCATTTCAGTAAGATCAAACTCAGGTTTCAAAATNGCCTGGACCGCTGCGACAACAACNGGCATATAATCTGGCAGACAGCCTGCCATNACGGCCGCTACAGCTACTTTCTCAACCGTTGCCACCTTACCCGCCGGCCCCATAACGCCCAATTGCATATCNCCTGCCATACTGGACTGGATTACCATCCTCTGCACCCGTTCATCGGTAGGAATAACNACAGGCAAGCCATCCGTGCACTGCCGCGCATGCAGCANCTCCAGTGCAGNAGCCTCATCAGAGGCCGTTAACCAATCAGTCACNATGCAAACGCTTCGATAATCTTAGGCGTTATTTCCTCAGCAATAACCTGCATATTTGCTTTACCACTGCCTGCAACGGGATGCGGCANCTGAACCCTGGGTAAGGCAGGCATTCCCAGCGACTGTGCAACGAAATCTCCCTGAGGCCAGAAATCTTCGGTCACCAGGGCTATGCATGGAATACCATTCCTGGCTGTAGCTATGCCGTCACGCACGGTGCCGGTAGTACAGCTGCCTCAATGCCCATAAGCGGTGACCAGGCCCTCACANTCTGCGGATATAGAGGATAACAATTCGCTACTCGCTGGGACTGAGGCATTGCCNTTATTATATCGCCGGATATCCAATCCNGGGCTATGCTTCAATAGTGATGCTTCTATCAGCGTCAGGAACTGTTCTGAATCCGGGAAACCATTTGCCAGTAAACCAATCCTNGCGGTGGACTCTGAATCGAGCGTAAGGCTGAGTTCATAGGCGGTTTCCGCTATTGCGGATAAGCCTTCTGGATTATGAAATTGTATTGCCATATCAAATCCTTTTTACAGGTTGCTATCACTTTACACGATCCTGTTGGCCTGACAACCCTGGATCAGATTTACGGTAGCGTTCAAACCAGGCGAGCATATAGTCCACTTTAGCAATGAGGCGAGAGGGTCTTGCGGCAATGCCATGAGAGNAATCAGGTAGCCGAACCAATACGCTATCCACACCTTTTAACTTCAATGCCTGATAAAACTGNTCAGATTCTGAGATGGGTGTACGCCGATCCAGTTCNCCCGTTAATATCATGGTTGNNGNCGTGATTGACGCCATNTGTGACAAAGGNGATCGTGCCCAGTAATGCTCAAAGTGCTGCCAGGGCATCCCTGGGAACTGGTGCCTGATCTGATAGANAGACGAATCTGCTGTAAGCGTTTTACTGATCCAGTTGATCACAAGTTTAGCCGCAACCGCCGCATTAAATCGATCCGTCAGACCGATTGCAAAGGCGGTAACGAGGGCAGGCCGCATATAAANGCCATTAAGAATAACCTCTGCATCACCTGAATCCTTTGTTCATGTCTACGTTTGNTTACCACAAATCTGCGTGCTCTTTGCAAATAAGCCGAATAACAAGTTAATCTTATNNCANTGTCAAGAACNCAAACAAATGATCGAGCCATTTACCATCAAGGTCGATGATTGCATACTTACCGACCTGAACTATCGCTTATCCCAGACTCGCTGGCCTGATCAGGTAGGCAGNCCCTNGCATTACGGTACCGATTCCCAATACTTAAAGTCACTGGTTAANTACTGGCAACNGGATTTCAGCTGGCGCAAGCAGGAAGCGCTACTGAATCAGTTCGATCATTTCACGGCCCTCATTCAAGNNNGAAANCTACACTTCATTCATCAAAAATCCAGCCATAGCAATGCCATACCCCTACTCATGACCCACGGCTGGCCCGGCTCTATCAGCGAATTCATCAAGATTATTCCCCAGCTNACCCAACCAGAACGGTTCGGCGGTAATAGTAGTGATGCGTTTCACNTGATCTGCCCGTCTATTGCCGGCTACGGTTTCTCGGCAGCGCCGGTTTCACCAGGCTTTGATCAAAAACAGGCNGCCCTGCAGCATATTGAGTTGATGCAACTTCTGGGCTATGAAAAGTATGTTGTTCAAGGCGGAGACTGGGGTTCGGCAATCAGTTCCTGGACGGCTCGCCTGGCCCCCGAGGCTGTTTTAGCCCTGCACCTGACGCTTATCTTTGCGCCCTACCCAAGCGCCTTGGAGGATNCCTTTGCCGGGGTAACTGACGTTGAAAAAAAACACCTACAAACCAGCCGCATTCGCATGAAGGAAGGCACCGGCTATCAGGCAATCCAAAGCACAAAGCCGCAGACCCTGGGTTTCGGCCTCAATGACTCTCCAACAGGCCTGGCGGCCTGGATAACAGAAAAATTCCANCACTGGATGGATTGTGATGGTGACCTTGAATCCGTGATCACTAAAGATGAATTGCTGACCAATATCATGATTTACTGGGTCAGCCAATCGATTACTTCTTCTATGCGACTTTATTTTGAATCCAGCCACATGAAATCAGATTTATTTGCCGCCGGCCGGATTGAAACACCTACTGGTCACACGGTTTTCCCTGGAGAACTTTACCTGCCGCCAAGAGCCTGGGCTGAGCAACTGTACAATATCCAGCACTGGACTGAACAGGCGAAAGGCGGCCATTTTGCCGCATTAGAGCAACCTGAACTACTTTCTGAAGATTTAAGATTATTCTTCAGACAGTACCGCTAGCGGCTACTGACTGCTCAAACTGGCCTGAAACCGGCCTTTTCTTTCTGCTGCCTTAACAGCGGCATCAGGCTCAGTCAATCGTTTCAGGGTGACACCTTTTATCTCGCCATTAAATGCAAAAGTATGCGGGTAATGGCCCACCGGGGATCCTGTATCCACACCTATGTCAAAGGTTTCACCGCTCATTGAAAATATGACCGGTACCGTCCTGGGGATACTGCCCTGAGCCACCACCAACCTATTTACCAGCAAAACAACTTTGCCGCCGCCACCAAAATCACCTTCATGCTCATACAATACCTCTAAACTGCAGCTACCTGGACGCAATGCGGTACTATCCTGCAATAGAGTAAATTCATGACCAAACCAGTTATAAACAAAACTGACAAGACCTCTCTGCTCTACATAAAGGCTCCAGCCACCCATATTGCCCCCCTGACAGGCGATAACGCCCTGAGGACCGCCTGCCGGGCTCACCACCTCTGCGGCAATCGAGAAAGAGGTGTTTTTTAAGCTGATCACTGAGTGCTCTGGCATTCGCACATGCGCTCGGGTATAAGTCATCTGTTGATGACCTTCCAGCGAATGCGGTACAGCATACTCGCCGCTTCGCCGTCCAGAAGCATCCCTGAGGGGATACACGCCATAGCGCTCTGCCTCTGTTTCAAACAAGGCTCGCAAGGTGGCGAGCTTTTCCGTTTCGACCTCAGCCAGATTGTTTGCCTGGGAAAAGTCTTCAGCAATATTGTAGAGCTCCCAGACTTCCTGGGGCCCATCGAACTGGTAGCCCGCAAATCGTATCCAGGGAAGCCGACCATGAAAGCAAGAGGCCATCCAGCCATCATGATAAATTCCACGATTACCTAAAATTTCAAAATACTGGGTCGTTCGTCTACTCTCCGAACCGCTGTCAGAGAAAGTGTATACCATACTGGTACCCTGCACTGGTTGTTGCACAACGCCATTGACTCTCGTCGGCACTTCGACCTCCAGCACATCAAGAATAGTTGGGAAAAGATCGATAACATGGTGAAAATGAGAGCGCATCTCGCCTTTACTGGCAATTCCAGCTGGCCATGAAATGGCCATGGCATTTCTGGTGCCACCAAAGTGCGAGGCCACTTGTTTCATCCACTGGAAGGGAGAGTCTAGGGCCCAGGCCCAGCCAACATTGAAATGATTCTCACATCGGGCAGTACCAAAATCGTCCATGTGCTCCAGTAACCACTCAGGATCTTCATGTACCCCATTTTGAAAGGACGGCGCACTCCAGGCGCCATGCACCGTACCTTCGGCAGAAGCGCCATTATCGCCGGTCAGATAAATCACCAGGGTGTTATCAAACTGACCCATTTCCTCTATTTTTGAAATGACTCGATTTACCTGGGCATCGGTGTGCGCAAGAAAACCTGCAAACACTTCCATCAATCGTCTGGCCACCGGCTTATACCGATCCGGGTATTCGTCCCAACTGGGGATCTGTTCTGGCCGTAAGGTCAGCCCAGTGCCAGGCGGTATCACCCCTGATGTTATCTGACGCTGGTAAATCTCGTTTCGAAGCGCATCCCAGCCGTCATCAAACATACCCTCAAAAGGTTTAATCCACTGCTCTGGCACATGATGAGGCGCATGCACTGCGGCGGGTGCAAAATAACAAAAGAAAGGCCTATCCGGTGCTGATCCCTTTTGCTGTTCAATCCAATTGATGGCTCGATCAGCCAGGTCTTCCGTTAAATGATAATCCGGTTTATCCAGATGCGGCTGAATCGGCGTCGTTTGATCATATACTGGCGGTTCCCAGTGACTGGCCTCAGCACCGATAATCCCATAGAAGCGTTCAAAGCCCATTCCGGTTGGCCAGCGATCAAACGGTCCCGCCGGACTCTGCTCCCAACTCGGCGTTAGATGCCATTTCCCAAAACAGCCTGTAGAGAAGCCATTCAATTTCAGAATTTCGGCAATACTGGCTGTTTCAGGAGGTATGGCACTGTCATAAGCTGGAAAACTATTGGCGATCTCGGTAATACCACCCATATGAACGCTGTGGTGATTCCGCCCCGTCAATAAAGCGGCGCGAGTAGGTGAACAAAGCGCTGTGGTATGAAACTGATTGTACTTAACACCAGCAGCGGCAATGTGATCAACCGCTGGCGTCGGTACGGGCCCACCAAATGTACTACAGCTACCGAAGCCCACATCATCCAGCATAATCAGAAGCACATTGGGTTTACCCTTTGCTGGCTGCGACAATGCNAGCCTGGAAGGTTCGGCNTCACTGATNAGCCGACCAATCTTGCCTTTGAATGCAGGGGCTGATTTGGGCAAATCAGACATCAGTGCTCCTCAACTTGAAAACCCGGGTAAATCAAAACAGGCTAACAACTCCGATGCTTTCGACTTGCCTTCAACGGTTAACTCGTTGGCGGATTCAAGAAATTCCGATAGGTTCATTTTTCCACCCAGCAATTTCGCCCAGGCAGCATGGTCGACCTTAATTACGCTATCGCACTGATCTAACTCACAGGGTACGGCAACCTGATTACGAATAATCAGCCCNGCACTGCTGCCATCACTGAATTCNAAGCCCAGGCTACCGCTCTTGCCAGCCGAGCGCATCGGGACAAGCAGCACTTTGAGCACACTGACCCACTGGCCAGCACGGGTATTGAGGATTTCCCGTTCCCTGAAGCGATGCACCCTGAATCTCGACAGATCAAGCTGGCCTTCAAGTTCAAGCGCCCGGGTCAGACACCAGTTTCGGGCGTTTGCCGAAGGCGTGCTATAAGCCACGCCTTTTAATCCTGCCGCCAATCGTAGNCGGTCTTCTTCAGGNGCATTGACCTGGCNTTTCACCAGNTGGCTGGCGACCTCAATAGACCAACGATAATCCTTCTGACCCAGCGCCTGGTCACAAAGCTGCCGNCTGGCATCAATACCACCGAAGGCTGCGATCATTTTGNCAGCCTTTTCTGGTTGCGGTGTGGGAAACAATTTACTCTCATCTTCGTCAAACCAACCGAACAGGCCGGTATAGACCTGACGGATATGATGTTCAACCAGGCCATACAACTGCTGTGTATGAAAATCCGAATCAAACAGCTCGGGNAGGCACACCTCAGCGATCAGCTCATCGAGGCTTAAGCCACGATTGGCACCTCTTACGGTCTGGTCAAAAACAAACTGAATGGCATCGCGGTACCGGCTTATCGTTGCCGATATAAGACTGCGGCCACTGAGCGGCGGTCCGTGAGTGGNAATCTGGTGCTCCGCATTGAAGCCATGCAGTTGATCCAGACCTCGCAGCAATATCCTGGGGTCCCGGTACTCTTCCCCCCTGATGGCAAAAATATTAAAAAATGCCGGCCAAAGCAGATTGTTGACCGCAATATCTAACTCTGGAAACCAGATAGAAACAGAATCAGTAGCATCGCTGGGTGCCGGATAAAACTCTACCTCCAGGCCTGCTATGCGCGTTTTAAAGGGCGCATCAAAGGTCACCGTGGCAGGCAGGTAACCCGGTGAGAACGGCGCATGATCAGGATTACGAAAGAAGCGTCCCAGGCCAATATTAACCAGGCCATCAGCGCCCTCGTCCGGCATTGATATGCCAAACTGATGGACCATCCCCCTTGAACCGCGTGGCCCCACTTCACCCCCAAATCGTTCCAAATTCGCCGCGATACCCNTATGACCGTAAATGGNCAGGTCAGACAAGCCAGCCTCTTCAATAATGGCCCTGGTGCCACTGACATAGTGAAAATGCGTNTAGATACAGGCAACAATAGGTGCTTGTGTCTTTGTCCTGATAACNTCGATGGCCTTTTGCATCTCTTCGATGCTCTCGCCAGTATCGATTGCTATAAGCCCCTCNGGACCCTCGATAAAGGATTGATTTGACAGGCCATTGCCCACATACGACCAGGCCTTGTCAGTCACTTCATAAAGCGCCTCCCGCAAGCGCTCTGAATGCTGCAGATGCAGGCTATGAGCACGCTGACCGGCCGCGGCAATTTGTGAATCCGATGGATTGAATGATGCTTTCATACTAACCTCAATTGTATTGCACTAACGCATTGAACTCGGCTGATGTCGGCCATATCGCAAAACNCTATGACCTGGCTGCGTCCCTGACGCTCACGCTTCGGCTGATCAAGTCAGGAGTCTGACCCAGGTGAGTTAATCTCCAGTGCTANGGCACATCGACTCAGGCTCCACCAGAACAGGTCAGGACTTCTCCGGTAATATAATCTGCATCAGGCGTGCACAGTAGATAAATAGCGCCAGCAGCTTCATCAACAGTTCCGGGTCTTCCCAGCGGCACGGCCTTTTCCATCGCTTTTATCTGCGAAGATGCAAGCCCGACCTTGTGTTTCCGACCCATCACATCGATGGCGGGTGGCAACTCATCATAAACCTGGGTTAGTCGAGTTTCGATATGACCGAAGGCGACCGCATTAACCGTAACATTGTACCTCCCCCATTCCTTAGCCAGCGTTTTAGTGAGCCCAATCACTGCTGCTTTCCCTGTCGCGTAGGCAATCTGGGTAGCACTGCCTGTGGTACCACTGACCGAGGACACATTGACGACTTTCCTGCAGGATGCACGACCCTCAGCGGCCATTTCTGCTTTTGCTACGGGTCGCATCCACTCAGAAAAAGCCCGCAGAATTCGAAATGGGGCCGTTGCATGAACCTCAAGCATGGCCTGCCACTGCTCGTCTGTATGGTTATGCATTGCACCATTCCAGATATAACCGGCATTATTGACTATAATATCGACCTGATTATAGGTCGTTAAACAGAACTGGATAAGTTCATCCGCAATNTCAGGCTCGCACACATTACCAACAAATCCCGTAGCCATACCATCCATGGATAGGATGGTATTAACAGTGGATTCAAGTTCAGCACTATCCAGGTCGTTAACAATAACCCGTACACCTTCTCTGGCCAGACGAATAGCAGTTGCCCGACCAACACCGCGTCCGGCCCCCGTGACCAATGCAACCTGTCCGGACATTGAATTCACTTCACCGATTCCGTNCCTGTAAACGCCAACTCATCGGGTTTACAAACAAATCGAATCGCTGGTAACAGGAAATCNCCTCTAGAGATGGTAGAGGTAACGACTTGCGTTGGCTGCAATANCGGACTTCCCCAGTATTCTCCCTGGAACGAGNTGAAAGTCGACTGTAANCTTTCCACCCGNGTTAGTTGGGGGATACATTCGACCTGAACCANCCGAAGCCCATTCGGTGTATTAGCCAGGTTCAAGGTGCCCGTAAACTGCAGGTCACTGGTTGACAATGGTTCGGGATCCAAAGCCTGAATCTCAAGGACCTGNGTGCCTGAAAACAATACGCTAATTCGAGTCTCAGCATAGGCCTCTTGCATGTCGATAACAGCTAACCTGGTACCCAGTCCCAGCNCACCCTCTAAACCTTTCTGGGCTATCTCGGTNGTTACCATGGCGCCGAGCGTAAAGCCGCGTGCGCGCACGCCACTCCTGCAGGATACCCTAATTANAGACAGCNAAAATGCACCCCAGACCGATGTCCTTACATTGAAAACCTGTAATACCATGCTGGCTGGGATAGTAGGATGCAAGGCACTGGGCAGTAACGCTTCTCGAGCCGTATTATCCATCTCGGCAACCAGCTGAAAACAAGTTGTATCCTCAAAAACAATATCGNCGGCAGTAAATTGGGATATTGTTCCCGCATTCTTCTTTAATTCATCAATGTCCGCAGATCCNACTAGCATATTATTGCCCCACCGGACTGATACGATTGGGTGTATACACGGCCTCATCAACATGGCCTGGGCTTTGGAATTTCGGCATTACTTCACGGGCAAACATTTTCATACTATCCATAACCTGTTGTTGCGNAATCATTTCCATGGCATTGAGCAGGAAATTTATNCCGGTAACACCGACAGATTCCCATTTTTTAATGGTTGCAATCAAGTGTTCTGGATCACCAATGCCAACACCTTCTGGTAGACCCTTAGCCACGCTGGGGTCATCTACTAGAGGTTTTTTTTGTTTCATATGGGCGCCTGCATTTCCCAGCGTCTGGTAGGCGCGAGTGGGAAAAGCCTCCCGGGTCCAATACAGGTGNGTATTTGCNACATTAAAGGCATTCACCATCGGCAACCCTATCTCACGAGCTACCCGATAATCCTCATGGCAATACAGGAAATTCATAGTATGAACCTGGTCATTAATAAANCCACCTGCCGGTTCACAAACCTGAACTCGGCGATGATACTCCCGGGTCCGTCGCTCCTGCTCTTCATAACCTGCTGCTGAAACACCCAGACAACCCAACCCCCTATNTGCCGCATCCAACTCGGTTCCCGGCGTCGTCACCGTCACCCATAAAGGCGGGTGGGGGTCTTGATAGGGTTTGGGTAACACATTACGTGAAGGCATGCTAAAGCCCTTCCCTTGCCAGGAAAATTCTTCCTGAGTCCACATTTTGGGTAGAACTCGCACAAATTCGTCCCAGGTCTTTTTAGTATCATCNGGGTTAACCCGGAACCCACCCAGTTCAGTCCANGTCGAGCTTCTGGCNGTACCTACTTCGAGCCGNCCGTTCGAGATGATATCCAGCGCTGCCGCNCGCTCAGCAANCCTGACTGGATGATTCATTTCCGGTACGCATACAACCGCACCGTGACCTATTCGTATGCGATGAGTCTGTGCAGCCACAGCAGACAGGAAAACTTCTGGTGCCGAACTATGTGAGTACTCCTCAAGAAAATGGTGCTCTACCGCCCAGACGTGATCGAAACCTAAATCATCCGCTAATCTGCACTGCTCCAGGGCATTATGNTAGACCTGCCATTCAACTTCTCGAGAAAAAGGCCTGGGCGTCGAGAGNTCGAAAAAAATGCCAAACTTCATATTATCGTCCTTTATAAACTGGCGATCGTTTCTCGACAAATGCTGCCATGCCTTCNCGGGCATCTTCAGTTCTTGAACAAAGTAACTGATTTCGATTCTCCACAGCCATCGCGGCTTCAAGGCTCGATGCATCAATGGCTAAATCTAATCCTTCCTTGGTCAGCCTTAATCCCATGGGAGACGTCGTCAGCATTTGATCTATGTAAGGTTGTGCTGCCGACTCAAGCTGATCATCCGCAACGACTTCTGATACCAGGTTAACGCGGTGAGCCCGTTGAGCATCAATGAAACGTCCAGTCAACATCAGCTCAGAGGCGATGGAGGTCCCGACCAGTCTGGGTAGAAAATAACTCGTTCCCATGTCGCAGGCCGAAAGTCCAATGCGAATAAAAGCAGCGTTCATCCTTGCGCTCTCGCCAGCAATGCGTATATCGGAGGCCAGCATAAAAGCAAAGCCTCCTCCACAGGCTGGGCCTTGAACCAGCGAAATAATGGGTTGCGGGCAGCGACGCATTCTAATATAGACATCGGCAAGATAGCCCTGGAACCCCATGCCGCCACCAAACGGAGTGGGTTCATCCCGGTTGATCGCTGACTTGATATCCAGACCGGCGCAGAAGGCCCGCCCTCGCCCTCGCAGGACAACTAACCGAGTCTCTGTGTTCTCTGCCAAACCGGCAAAATAGTCCCTGAGCTCAGTCACCATCCGGGTATTGATGGCATTTAAGACTTCAGGCCGGTCCAACCAGAGATGGTCTACCGGACCCTGCTTTTCTATCGAAATAGTCTGGTAATCCATCATTGCTGTTGCTTCTCCCTCTTTTAAGACATTTAAGAAATTACTGCCTGGGTTGCGGTACCATAGAGCTCGCTAGAGCACGCCCAAGCCGAGAAAAACACCAGCGCCAACCAACAAACCAGCGGATTTCGAGAGCCAGCCACTTCGGCCTTGTTCAGCTACTCTCTGAGGCAGCGCCTGGCCAGGTGCGGCGCCATGGAAAACACGCTGAATCACTGGTAATTCGAAAATACAGACATTAATGGCTACGCCTATAGTGGCCGCTAGTAACATTATAGTAGCCAAATTGATCACCGGTAAAGTTATCAGCACCACCACGACAAGCCCCCAGTTAGCTAATGGACCTCCCAGGCTCATGGCCAGAAACTGGCCTCGGCTATTCTTTTCCAAATCAAAATTGAACATGAAAAAAGATTTTCGCTGCCCCAGGACTGGTGAAATGGATCCAGACAACCTGGCGCCACTAAAATGCCCCCATTCATGAAAGAGAAAAGCAAGCGCAACGCCGGCAAAGAAACCACCCGCAATCGATACACCCTCAGCCAGGATCATATCCGTCTGCTGTGCCCAGGCGTTGGCGCTGGCCCAGAGAGTCATAATGGCCACAACTATAGCGCCATGCTGAAACCCCACCGACTTTAGCCTGGCAAAATCCTGCCTGCGCAGTTTCATCTTTTCTTTCTGACTGTCCTGCTCATCTGCTTCACTGTCTGCAACACTAGATTCCACCATCTTTCACCTACCTTGAAAATTTGCCTTATTCACTTTCATTACCTCTTATACTGAACCCCTTGGCATTGCAAAACGTAAACCTCTTATTGAGCCAGTGTAAGTCGTCAACACCTTTTGGACAAAAAAACAGCCTGATCTAAGAGACAGATCAGTTCATCCGGGTTGATCGTCTATCGTAATGTATCTGTCGCCTCAATGCTAAAGTGTTATGTTTTACCAATTCCCGTTGCTCGAGAATCACTTGTCCCCGACCCTAAAAAACATTAGCCAGTGTCAGGTTACTCAGAGAGTCATGATATCGCTCGTGATTGTAATAACTCACAAACTGGTGCAGTTGTTCTTGTAACTCACCCAGCAGATAGTAGTTGCTCAACAATATCTGGTTTTTCATCGATCGATGCCAGCGTTCAATCTTGCCCTGGGTTTGCGGATGATAGGGACGACTACGAGCATGTGTCATGCCTTTGTTTCCCAGATAAGCTGCGAATTCGCCAGAGATATAACAGGGACAGTTATCAGTGTCTTGCACCAAAATATAGGCCGGACTGGTAATCAGATCCTGCTGCTTCAACAACCGATAGACAGTGGATTCCNACACAAAGTAAGCCTTTTCGTCCGTATGACNGACNGCNATTTCTCCAGGTGANAGCGCCNGTTTANCTAGCGCCAGGTCNATGATCNANTCTNTANGTGCTACAGTGATTTTATTCCAGAGCACCTNTGNCCGTGGCTTTTTGTCTNCCAAGCCATCAACGCCGTTGTCCTGATAACGTTTAAGCCAGTAGTAGAATGTAGATTTGNGTATATCCTGTCGTGCCAGGGAACGACGTATGGCCAGATTCGANTTCTGCGCCAGTTGAATAATCTCNTTTTTTTTCGGCAGCGGAATACCTCATACATCGTCCTGCCTACCCCTGGGCACGCTTTTTTTAAGCAGTCTATTTTCCATGACAACTTCGCCCAGGGTTTCCTTTAAGGCTGCGACCTCTGCACGCAAACCTTCCAGTACGATACGAATTTTCACTTCAGCAGAATATCTCTTGCGGGTGCGGTATCGAAAATCGCGTACACTCTATTCAACACTTCGTCTCTTTGTCAGCATCGTTTTCAAGGGTTAACGAAGAACCAAAAGTGTCTCTTAGGCTACCAGGCTAAACTGTCAAACAAATTTCACAACGGACTAGAAGACCATGCGGCCAAGGCTTTCTGCCACACATACCGGTTTAATCTGACCCTCAACTTCAACCACGACTTCATTCATCGTCTCAATCATACTGCCTTTGATCTCTACTCGTTTGAGGGTACTGGTAGTCCTTATCCTTGAGCCTGCCGGTACTGGGCTCGGAAACCTTACTTTATCAAAGCCGTAATTAATTCCCAGCTTCTGACCCTCAATCCGAACTGCCTCATCTGCCGCCGCTGCTGCTCTGGGTAGATGCCCCATAATGGACAAGGTCAAGTGACCATGCGCTATGGGTACGCCAAAAGGTCCTTGATTTGCCCTCTCCACATCCACATGAATCCATTGGTGATCCATGGTGACTTCGGCAAAATCATTGATTCGTCCCTGAGTAATTTCAAACCACTCACTCTGGGAGGTTTGCTCACCAATACGACTTGTCATAATCTCTAAAGCATTTTTCAAGTTAGCATCAGACATCTCAATAGCTCCTTTTATTTGTAATCTAGTCCGTTATCTAAATATTCTTCTAATTATTCATCACCTGTGAACGGCAACCAGTCAATATCCTTACGGCCGACGCGTTCGACCCATGTTCGCTGCAAACCTCAACCAGCCCCTGAACATACTGTTTATCAAGACCTAAAACAAATCCACTGGAAAGAACATCAAAACTGATCCAACCGATTCAGATCAAAAATACCTCAACAAGGCGAGTCCAATTAACCTGATTACCCTTTCCCCTGGTAGCCGAAGACGTGAACCCATGAAGTGGGCAACATTCGCGCCCACTATCTTACGGACAAAGCATGTTCTGCGGATTAAGGTTAGTATTTCGCAGCAGCCCCAACATGAACTGACATGACCGACAGGCAAGCCTGCACCTAAGTACGATTGGTAACGCCAAGGCTGGCAAGGCCACACGTGCTTCGATCACTGTCGATTCCTGACTAACCGTATATTTCTGTCTGGGAGGTTGACCCACTGCCTCATTCAATGTTTTATTCTTGTCTTCCGCAAAAGCAAGACAGGGACCCTACGTGAAAAAATTTATCTCTCGAAGCCTGACGTCAAAATTACTGCTCTGCGTACTGGCTATCTCACCCTATAGCACCCGGATAAGCGCTGAGCAGGCTGACCCTGCGGCCAGAGCCATCCTGGTTGCTGGCAGTGGTGACTACAGCCGAGCTATTTCCACCGATTCAACATCTGCCCAGCAATACTTTGACCAGGGGCTGCGCCTGGCCTGGGGGTTTTATTTCCCGGAATCAATTGCATCCTACCAAGAAGCAGCACGCCTGGATCCTGGCAATCCCATGCCTTATTGGGGTATGGCCCATGCCATGGGCCCAAACCCAAACAGTCGCTACGCAAAGATGCCGGATGATCCAAAAGGAGAAGGGTTAAAAGCCATTAACAAGGCGCTGGCAAGGCTGGATCGAGCCTCTGAACTGGAAAAAGCTTTAATACAAGCACTGTTCGTACTCTACGATAAAGCAAGCATTGCCGATGATACTGCCCGGGATAGGGCATACCTTCAAGAGATGCGCGGACTCAACAGAAAATATCCTAATGACCCCGATATCGCTGCTTTATACGCGGCCAGCTACATGTCCATAGGCAGATGGAACTACTGGGACAAGCAGGGAAATCCGAAAGACGAAACCTTACCGGTAGCACTGGCGCTAGAACATATTATCGGAAAGGGCATTGACCATCCCGGCGTTTACCACTTACACATTCACTTGATAGAAGCCTCCATGCAACCCGCACGCGCCCTGGTTTCAGCTGATGGCCTTGAAAAGACTGTCCCTATTGCCGGTCATGTCGTGCATATGCCTGCGCATATTTACGTTCGAACCGGACAGTATCAAAAAGCCATTGACAACAATATTCGATCTCAGCAGGTCGATAAAGCGTTTGCGGAGATCTGGGGAAATATGCCGTTGCCCAATATTGGCACCTATCCTTTATCCCACAAAATTCATGCCGGTCATGCTATAGACTTCATACGCTATGCTGCAACTGTTCAGGGCAACTATGAAGTCGCTATAAAAGCAGCGCATAAAGCTAGAGCATTGTCTGCAGGCAGTGCACCTCGAAATCAAAAAAGAACTGCCGCTGTCTGGCTAGTGGAGAAAATATTCGGCAAATGGCATAACCTGCTTAGCCAGCAATCTTCGCCTTCCGGGATGCCTTATCTAGACGGAATCAGGGCTTATACCCTTGGCAGCGCGTATCTGGCAACCGCTGATATGCCAGCCGCAAAGGCCCAGCTCAAGCAGCTACAGTCTCTGGCCAGTGCTGCTAAAGCTGATCAATATCGGATTGGCGCCACACCAGCTTCTAGCATACTGAAACTGGCATCTCTTTCGCTTCAGGGAGAACTGCTCGAAGCCAGTGGAGACCTCCCTGGTGCCATCGCTGCTTTCCAAAAAGCGGTAGCACTCGAGGACCTGAATAATTACACCGAACCGCCGGACTGGCCGCAACCCATGCGCCAATTCCTTGGCGCTGCCCTCCTGAAAGCAGGTAGGAATAAGGAAGCAGAACAGGTGTATCGAAAAGATTTGCTCTGGAATCAGAAAAATGGCTGGTCACTATTTGGCCTACAATTAGCGCTAAGAAAACAGGGTGAAAAAGCCAAAGCAGACACTATCTTTGAGCAATATAAAGTGGCC
This sequence comes from Gammaproteobacteria bacterium, assembly GCA_002697205.1. Classification (GTDB taxonomy): domain Bacteria; phylum Pseudomonadota; class Gammaproteobacteria; order Pseudomonadales; family Azotimanducaceae; genus UBA9926. The sequence continues at coordinate 24,342 of NZUN01000109.1, read as the reverse complement.
TGGCGTTTCTCTAATACAGAACTGACCCAGTCTCATATGTAACGCAACAGCACCTGATGGTGATGGATTAAGCCCAGGGCCGCCTAGGCGTTGATCATAACCACCGGCTTTGGCTGCCTTCATACATCACCACAATTTTGCTGCAATATTCCCGCACAACTGGTATTGAGCTATAGGTGAGCGGCTTGACCGCCATCGACCTCAATGGAGGTACCGTTGATATAGGAAGCAGCATTCGTACACAAAAAAGTAATAAGCGAGGCGACTTCTTCAGCCGTTCCATAGCGTCCCACGGGCACTCCCCTGCCATTATCCTCAAGTACTTTGTCAGTTGTACTGCCAGTCGCCTGGGCAATCTCGGCCGCGGCGCGTTCCCACATGGCGGTATNAATCAATCCCGGCATGACAGAATTCACCAGCACACCATCGGCTGCATATTTCCTGGCCAGCGATTTACTGAGGGANATCATGGCAGCTTTAGTCGCACCATAATCGATCAGCGCTGCATTCGGGTACTTTGCTGCCGCACTGGCAACCATCACCACTCGACCCCATTTCTGCTTNCGCATTCTTGGCAGTAAATGGCGTGTGCAGCGAACCGCTGATAGCAAATTCAATTCAACCAGTTCCTGCCAATCCTGATCACTCATATANAGAAAGTTCCTGGANGGTGACGCACCTACATTATTAACAAGAATATCNGCGCCACCAAAGGCTTCAATCTGGCTTAAAAACCGATTGGTTGAACTGGCATCTCCCATATCCGCTACAANACCCGATACCTTNCCGGGCCCTTCTGGTNGGTACTTNGCTAACAAAGCAACANCGTCTTCATTTCTAGCACANAAAACGACCTCTGCTCCCTGNTCAGCAAGCATTTTCACCACTGCTGCACCGATGCCTAGACTGGCGCCAGTCACGACAGCCCGCTTACCGGTTAGATTCAAATCAATCATGTTTCAGCGCTCCTTANTAGGAATTTTGCGGATCTAAATANCAAATCGGGACTCTCTTCAGACACTGTCTNCAATCACTTGCTTCAATCTNCAGCGATTTGTATAGATAACAGCACNGCAAACAGTTTATTAATCCTGTCACCAACCGTGGTTAACCGTTGCAACCANGCAATAAGCCAATCACNGTTAAGCCAATGGCGTAGATAGCTGTACAGGGNAATCTGATTATTCAGCAAACTTACCCTGACTGAACACCATAAAATAGTTATCCGTGAGTTTNTTCAAGGTTACTTTAACAAATTCAANCATGTCTCGCTGATCAAGCCCGTCGACCTGCTCCGCCAATTGCTTGGCAGCATCAAAAGAGACAATACCCCTGTCCAGATTACTCCAGTATCTTTGTGCNCGCGCCGACAGATTCTTATCTTTTTCCAATAACACACTGATCAGGCCCATTTTATTTTCCTGAAATTCCTGGGNTTCCATCTCCTCTAGTTTTTTAACCTGTTGTTGCAGGAAGGTGAGCGTTCTTNTCTTGAGTTCCTGCACTGGTGCCACCGGTGACTGAATCACAAAGCCAACAGCACCACGCTCACGAAGCACCGGATTCATGGCGGATACTACGTAACCCAATTGCTGCTCGGTACGCAAACTGGTGAAATAAGCGGGCCTAATCAGATGCACTAACAAAGCACTTCGGGCCCGACTGGCGAGGTTCTCATGGTCATCCTGCAGGTAGAGAACCATGGCCGCATCGTTATGATCAACGTCAAGATCAATCTCTTCAATACCGCTTATCTCTCTGACCAGGGGGTTGGCCGTTTCCACCTGAGCAAGCGGCAGATGGTGAGCTAAAAGGGCCTGAATAAGCGTCGCACGTTNCTCCAACACGTTACCATTCACCATCACCTGTGCCGATATCTGTGCAAGCACCCTGTCGCGCCATGCCAGCAGTGATTCGATTGAGACGCCCTGCAAACTTTTAATCATCTGCTCGGCCTGCCAGCTTGANGCCAGCAATTCATCTCTGAGCCTCGAATAACCTTGNTGAAATGGCCGGTCCTTGGATGAGTTCGCCAAATCCTTAAGGATTTCGGCTTTTATGACGTTGAACCGTTCGCTATCAATATCCAGATTAACCAGTCTCTGTAACACCTCATCGAGCAGCACCATTTGCTTATCATGATAGCCACTGATAGTAATCCGAAAGCCCTTGGGCGGTGATGCGATCTGATAGCCTAATCCCGCTAACAAAGCTGGATAAGCCAAGGCATTGAGATCATCCTGAACCAGTTTGCTGTATAGCAGTGCCTGTACGACATCTTGCAGTGCAATCAAGCCACCTTGATTACGAAGGCTAATATTCATCACTGCCCGCGGAACCCCAAATTCAACATCCGTATCCAGGAATATTTCCAGTTCCTTTTCAGATACCACTGGGGCAGGCCCCTTGTTATCGGCCGAAACCAGATCAACGGATTCCGGTAGGAAGGGGTTTGGCCTAGGCAGGCTTAAACCGCTTGCTGGCGCTAGGACCATGTCAATGGGACCCACNTTTAAGTCATAGGGAACGCCGAACCATTTCTCGGTCTGCCCCCCTTGAATGTCCGGGCCTGAAATAGATACGATCACGTTGTCCGGGGTCAGCTGTGATAAAAGAGCGCCTATCAGCTTGCCATCAAACTGCTCCATCAAATAAGGCGCAATCAGCAAATCTGAAACTGGATAGTACTGAAGAACTGGCGCGATGGAGGTCACTGTATCTATGGCCTGCGACTGACTCTTAAATCGAAAACCGAGTTCAGCAACCACCGCCTGCTCGTCATATANCCATTTCTCTATCTTGGACTGCCTGAGTAAATCCAGATACGCAAATAAATACCCATTCACTTCAGGGATATGCCGGGCCCCTTCAGGCGTCAAACCGATATCGACGGACATGACACTATTGGCTGGGTCAATTTCTCTGTTATAAGCGCCTAATCCCGTTATCCAGCCTTTGCCNGTCAGCAACTTATGCAAACTGCCTTCACCCTCGTGGCCCAGCANGTTCGATAAATAACCCAGCGGTTTAATTCGGTAATACTGGCGCAAGGAGCCCAGGGGAAANGTATANGATACCGTGCGTTCTGATTTTAAGGTCTGATAACGCAGGNTAGAGGGAAGCTGGCCGGTTTTAACAAGGGGAATAGACGAAACTNCTGGTTCCAGGTTCTGGTTCGATACAGCTGAAAACAACTTACTGACCCAGGGCAGCATGTCAACAAGCGTCTCATTAGAAAGCACGACCAATGCCATCTGGTTAGCCGAATAGGCTTCCTCAAAAAATTCGACCAGATCGCTATGGACTTCGCCGTCTAGNGTTTCCAGGGCTCCTATATTGAAGCGAGAGAAAGCATGATCCGGGTTCGCCGCTAGTTTCTGAACCTGGAAACCTCGCCAGCTATCTTCCTTTATCTGCATCTGGTATTCAGAATGTACGGCGTTTTTTTCTCTTTCTACATACGCCGCATCCAGTAANGGCGAGATAAAAAACTGGGCAAATCTATCCAGCCCTTCTTTGAAATATTCCGGCTGAATGTCAAAAAAATAGTTGGTGTGATCAAATCCCGTATAGGCATTCGAATTTCCGCCGTGAGCCTGAACAAAGCTGAAATAGCCATCTGCCTCAGGGTATTTCTCAGTTCCAATGAACAGCATATGCTCAAGAAAATGAGCCAGNCCAGGCCTGGCCTCGGGTTCATCAGAACTGCCTCGGAAAACCGCCATTGCAGCTGCTGATTTATCGGCCTGCGGATCGGAGATAAGTACCACCTTTAAGCCATTGTCCAGCAGTACATAACGATAGTCTCGCTGGTCATTCGGGCTCTTTATTATCTGGTCGGTCCCGNTCTGAGCNGTATCAGATTGTTTCTCTTCGCAGCCTGAAAAGAGCATAATCAGGGTCAGCAGTACAGACCCNTAAAAAAGGCGTATAGATAATTCTAAAGGCATGTTCATNCCCATTATTTACAGCACTAATGATAAGCCAAGCAGATCGCAGGAGGGAAGCCTTTAACACCAGACTTATCTCATTGCCATTAAGCCAAACCTCNGCTGAACTCGTTTACCATCCGCCTTCCAGCCTCGATCGATTCACCGGTAATGATTACCAATGCTTGTCCACCGGCCCCTGAAATCTAACAGCTTTGACATTTTTTGCTATTGTGGCAAANGTGTTACTGCCAGGTTAATGAATCCANGCTGTGTTATCTCAATCAAATCGCGCCCATAGCAATACCTTGTAAGTGGNCTCCAGGCTCATCAGGGCTGGTTCGTTGCTGGCCATACGCTAGAATAGTTTTCCTGAATCACTTTTNCTGAACCATTTTTACTNAACCACTATGGAGGACTGNGCAATGGCATTGATAAGGTATATAACAGAAATGGGTATGGGGACTGANGTGCATGGTCGNGATTACACCAAGGCCGCTTGCCGGGCAGTTTCGGATGCACTTCGGCATTCCAGTCTGAACTTCTTTGTGGCGCTGGGAAAGTCGCCTGATGACATGCAAATAACNGTCAGCATTGGCGTTACCGCCCCCGAACTGATTGATCGCGACAAAGTTGCAGACGAGCTCCCTTATGGAACAATAACAGTAGAACCGGTGATCGGCGGCCTGGACGTCGCCGCTGCGCAGGGAAATGATGCCATCGTCATCGCCAATGCGGCCGTAGTCGTCTGTTTTNACGAATAACTGACTCACTATAGATATACCGGACTGATTTTGAATTCCAGCGTTCGCAGAAGAATGCCTTTAGGTCAACACACAATGGGCTATTAATTCNGATAATTCAGGNAAANCTNAATCACCTGGTCATCCCGGTCATCCCGGTCATCCCGGTCATCACCGTAGCTCGGCGNGGGTACCGCTTCTATAGCCAGACTCCGGGACTCGGAGCAAAACATTCGCTTGTCTGAGGATCGCCGGATTCAGGANGCAGTAGATTTTTCTTGAACTACCCACAACAATAGGGTGAAACTTTGAGCTTGGGCCCAAATCAGCATTTTAACTGCCANTGCGCATGTCTACCACTAAACAACCCGGAGAAACAGCCNTTATGAGCATTGACCTGACCACAGTATCGCCCACCTATGCGATTCTTCACGATGGCGAGAAGAAAATNGTAATTGACAATCTNCAACCCGGAACCCAATACCAGCAGCATGGCATAGCATTTGAGACTCTGCCAGACCTGGGCAAAGAACTAAGTCGGTTCTCNACAGTGAATGATGTTCATTTCGGTGANGCTGAGTGTGGGGTAACCAGTACTTCCAACATGGGCCCTACTTATAAAAGCGACGCTGAAGATCCCCACCCTGAATTTATGAGCCGGGGTGCCGTAGAAGAAATGAGAGCAATCCANCCAGAGGCNGTGCTGGTAAAAGGAGACCTTACCACCCTCGGTACAGACACNGAGTTCCAGCTTTTCTTAGACTGCTACCACAGCGCTTTCGAGGANAAGCTTTATTATGTCACTGGCAATCATGATGCCTACCATGAAGANCCGATTCNTTCTGAGACGCCTGCCCGCATTGATCTTGATGGCGTCACACTAGCACTAATAGATACGGTTCGCCCCGGGCTGACNGGCGGAACCTGTTATGACAAGGATCTTGATTGGCTGGACGCCCTGGCCGAATCAACAACTCAGCCGATATTGGTTTTCGGGCACCACCAGNTGTGGGACCCCGCGACGCCGCATCGGTCTGAAGATTATTTTGGCATTCAACCGGATGAGTCTGAAAAACTCATCGGCCTGTTTGCCCGCAGACCATCGTTGAGAGGCTATTTTTCAGGNCACACTCATCGAAATCGGGTACGGCAATTCGATGCGACNGGCGACCTGCCCTGGGTGGAAGTAGCNTGCGTTAAGGACTTTCCGGGTAGCTGGGCTGANTATCGAGTCTATGATGGGGGCATCCTGCAGATACATCATCGCNTATCAACACCNCAGGCCCTGGCCTGGACCGAGAAAACCCGAGACATGTACAACGGTACCTACTTTGAATACGCTTTCGGNCGATTATCAGANCGCTGCTTTGTAGTAACACGAAATTAGGGTTGCTTTTTAACAGACCGCTTTTGCCGACTGGTGCTATTCANACCCCAGCCACCTGATGAGGGAGCCTAGGTCAGTTCTTTACAATAGCATTNGGCAAATCAAACTCGACCTCAAAATCTGGATTGGTCCTNATACGCTCTTTTATCAGCATCAATTCCCGCCAGGTAGCAAACAGNCCGTGCGCAGCCGGGGGTAGATCATCTTCAATGGCTTGCCGCAAAGCCGGTAGATTATAAAAAGGCACCGCTGGATACATNTGATGTTCAAGATGGTATTGCATNTTCCAGTAGTANAAAGCNGGTAACCAGGAACAGGTATAGGTNCGCGTATTCAATCTGAAATCGGGCACNTCTGAATTCAGGCCATAATGCTGCGGAACCCCGGTTAAGAATCCTAACCAGGAACAGTAGAAGGTACCCAACGTAAATACCACGACTAAGAAGCCAAGCCCCGTTGCCACAAAAATGATTGCTAAAGTGACATGACCGGCNATCAGAATNCGAGCCCAATTACGATGCCTGCGCCTCAAAGCCGGATCGGTTANNGGTAAAACATGTTNATACCAGTCACCGGTTAGCCTGCCATTGGCATGTTGCCAGACCNTGTTAAGCCTTAGCCAGGTTGTTCTCGGGTTCCAGGCNAATAACCCCANCCAGACCTGCCAGTGCTTTAAGCTGAATTTGACNGGTANCAGAACTTCGCCATCAAACTCCGCATGGCAGGTTGCCTGGTGATGAATCGCATGACTNTGACGATACCAGATATGATCTGACCAGCTGATAAAAGCATATACCGTTTCGAAAAAATAATTCAGCCAGCGAGTCTTAAATACGGTCCTATGCTGCAATTCATGGATAGCGATCAAGCCCATAAAAGGTCCCATGGTGCCGTGTAAAAACATGGCNGCCAANAACAGAGGAAAGCTCCAGTACCAATTATCCGAGTTGACTTGACCATACANCCAATAGGCCANCAATGCGGATGAAAAAAAGTAGCCAAGNTGACTCAGCGTCTGCACAGCGCCCNTGAGGTCACTGCGCTGCATTAACCGCAGCAGTAGATCTCGGTCGACCGGACTTCGGTACCAGTTGATCGATGGATCCATCGAAAATCTTTGCCCTGCTCCACTCATCATGTACCTTTTTCTGAGCACTCAGTGCGCCCTTGCTTTTTACCCTGGGAAAGGCAACTAATCGGGACCGCCAGTTTGGACNGCCTNTNAGGNNGACCNAGTCAGGNCGANCNAGTCAGGNCGACCNAGTCAGGGCGACCCAGTCAGGGCAACTCTTTTCAGAATAATCCTATCTACTCGAAACTATATCATCTCGAANGCCATTTTGGACATGCCAGGATTGTCCTCTAGCTTAGCGTTCACAGAAACANGTCGCATCCNTTTNCCNGAGGAATCGATAAAAAATTTGTGAAGCCTTATGCAGGATACTTTCCNGGGACATATAAANAGCCTGTAATGAGTTTATAGTCGCTNTAATACACCTTCATCAGAACCTGAAGTTGGAATTCGTGCTGAATTGTAATGTANGATTAATNTGAGCTTAAGNCAGCGGTGAGTTTTAGATCAAGCCATGAGAGCGCTTCATTTTCCATCATGGATAGATTCACCGGCGAGCGCTGTCTGCAACCTGGCGNAATTATTATCACATGAACAAGTTAGATTATTACTCAATACTATTGGCCACCTTGCTGTTGTTCGGATCANGCCTTGGTTATGCTGATTCTGCTGAAANCCACAACAAGAGCCCGTATACAGTCGCTTCCAGGTCCGTCTCATCGACCGACCGGACCATTATCGCCGCTGGGAACCNCGCTCANCCAGCCCAGGCTACCGCCTGCACAGACTGCTTTTCATGGGACCTCGATGGCAGTGGTAAAGCCGAGGCTCTGACAGATGGCCTGATCTTCATTCGATACCTGTTTGGTTTTACTCAGCAGGCACTGGTCAATGGCGCCCTGTCCAGCAATGCAACCAGAACAACAGGTGAGCAAATTACAGCCTTTCTCGGTAAGCACCAAGCNCAGTTGGATATAGATGGTAACGACGCCACTGATGCGCTCTCNGANGGCCTNTTGCTGATACGCTATCTTTTTGGCTTCGAGGGCACAGCCTTGATTAGTGATGCTCTGGCTGATGATGCAAGCCAGTCCGAACCCGAAATAATCTCAGCCTTTATCTTAGAGCAGTTACCTGCAACACAGAATGACGAACCAACGCAAACCGANCTGGAGTGGGATTTAACCCCGGCAACGGCTGAACAGGTCGGTACCACGCAAACTGCTGTTGATGCCGTTATCGACCATATCTTCACTGATATCGCNNTTCAGTCGGTNCTGGTTACAAAAGACGGTTTTCTCATCGGAGAACGTTACACAACGGGTTACGATGAAAACTCCCTCGGCACCAGCTGGTCTATGGCCAAGAGCTTTTATAGCGCAGCAATAGGTGTGGCCATCCTGGCCGGAGAGATTAGTTCNGTTGACCAGAAGGCAAGCGAGATCATCACGGAATGGCAGGGAACAATCAAAGCCAANATCACNCTAAGGCAAATGCTGCAGATGCGNTCAGGCTACTCGGACAGCGATGAGGTCTTCCTACAGGATGACCAGACTACNTATTCCATAGGCCGCCCTTTGGTACGCCCTGTCGATACACAATTTGCTTACTCAAATGCCAACTCGCAATTATTTGAACCCATAATCCGCCGAACCACAGGACTCTCAGCTCACGACTACCTCAGCCAGAATATACTGACTCCTATCGGTATTGATGTTAATGAAGNCGGACTGTGGTTTGATGCATCCGGCCTGAACCCGATGACCTATTGCTGTATTGATATGAAACCACATGATTTTGCCCGGTTTGGCCTGCTTTATGCCCGAGAAGGAAAATGGCGGGACACGCAGATTATACCAAGCGACTATGTCAACAACAGCCTGACTNCCAATGGCTGGTATGGTTACCAGTGGTGGATTCTGAACGCTGCCTATTTTTTCGGGACACCGGTTCCTATGGTTATATCGGCCGCCCAGGGCCTGGATGGCCAATACATATTTATCTGGCCGGAGGAAGACATTGTTATCGTGGTGTTAACCCAGTATTCACACCCCATTGAGCAAGGCTATGTTGTTGATCTGTCGAGCACCCCCNTGAATTATCCGGATACCTGTACTGCCCGTAATAGCTGTATTTCTTCAATAGGGGATCCCCATGCGACCTTCACTCATTTAAGGTTGGTGGAATTAATGGTTCCCCTGGCTGATAGCCCTTAATTCAGGCTCATGCAGCAGTCTGCTANGTTGCNGACTGAACNTCACTGCTTACAGAGCAATCATTGCCGCNTTTCCAACGGCTTCGCACTTTCAACAAGAACCCCTTTATTGTTCCGGTGAATCGNGCGTAAGATGGGTNCCCATNCANACAGGGAGCACCCACTTGGCAACAGAAGTCGACAAAAAAAAACTACGCAGCCTGGCATTCAAAGTCTGGAGTTATAAGCAGGGCGAAATGGTAGCGCTGATGATTCATCTGGGCGATCGGCTGGGTTTGTACAAAGCGCTGGCTGAATCAGGCATCACCTCCGCAGACGCGCTGGCGCGACAAACAGGATATCACCCGCGATGGCTTCTCGAATGGCTGCGAGGCCAGGCTGCAGCCAAATTGCTGGACTACCATCATCCCGATCAGTTCGNGCTCACAGNGGAAGGTGCCGCGCTCCTTGCCGATGAAGAAAGCGGTACCGATTTTGCCGGCGGCGCTTTCACCGGCGGNACACCACCGGACACGATCGATAAGCTTGCTGAGGCATTTAAGACAGGCATTGGTCTGAGCTATGAAGACCTGGGCCCGAATGCTGCCCATCGTACTGAGCGAATGCTCGGCCCTTGGATTCGACAGGCACTGGTTCCCCAGATCATCCCCGCATTAGACGGCGTGCAGGCAAAACTGCAAGCCGGCGCTCTGGTCGCCGATGTGGGCTGCGGCGGTGGTCTGACATTGACAACCATGGCCCAGGCTTTTCCCAATTCAGAATTTCATGGTTTTGATCCAAACTCGCATGCTATCGAGAATCTAAAGAAAAGCAGCGAGANAAAAGGTCTANCCAACATCAAGGCTTTTGCAGCTGGCGGAGAAGATCTACCTGNCACGGCAAATTACGACTTCATATTATCGTTCGACTGCATCCATGATATGACTCGTCCAATGACAGTCATCAAAGCAGTTCGGCGCAGCCTAAAGCCCACCGGTACCTGGTTGATTAAAGATATTCGCAGNCTGCCCGATTTCCAGGAGAATCTNGCCAACCCATTACTCGCCATGTTTTACGGGTTTTCCGTCTCAGCCTGCATGTCTTCTGCAATGTCAGAACCCGATGGCGCAGGTCTGGGCACGCTNGGTTTCAATCCTCAGGTAGCCAGGGAAATGACTGCNGAGGCCGGTTTTACTAGATTCACCGAACATGACTTTGGCGAGGCTGCCAACCTCTATTACGAGATTAGGCCTTAAANAATAAATAGACTGGGNCGACTGTGTACAGNCCNATATCCTCTAACGGAAATCGCGAATCGGAACGAGCNTTGCCGGCAAGAGATCGGCTANTCTGNCAGACCCGGCAGGACTTCAACCNCACCGAGGCAAAGCTGAGCCCGTCAAGGCTGTTCGAACCGGTCTTGTTTACGCGAGGCTCAACACCATCTGCCCGGTATACNTTTTCGGAGGAGGCATGAACGATAACCAAACCCATACCGATAAACGNTTTGAAGATNAGGATTATTCNCGACAACACNTAAGCCTGANCCACTACGAGCTTTGCCATTTCATCCACTGCGACTTTTCTGACTGCCGTTTAGAGGATTGCAAGTTTGTTGACTGCCGATTNCAGAACACAAATTTGAGCCTGGCAAGATTTGATCGAAGCCGTTTTCTGGACTGCGAATTTTACGGTTGCAAACTGACCGGAATCGATTGGACGCTATTGGACTGGAGCAGTATTCTGCTAACTTCNCCGNTATATCTTGACGAATGTGATATCAGTTTTTCAAACTTTTATGAACTGAAAATTTCCGAGCTAGTGGCAACTCGTTGTAAAGCTCACGATGTCAATTTCGAAGGCTGTGATCTGTCCANCGCAGACTTTTCAGGAACCGAACTAACAGACTCCCAATTCAGGTCTACTAACCTCAAAAANAGCAAATTTAATGCTGCGAGCCAATATTTTATAAACCCGCTTGAGAACGATATTGAAGGCGCCAGTTTCAGCTTTCCTGATGTACTCAGCCTGTTGANTCCNTTTAAAATAAACATAGAAGATTAAACGCATGAGCTGGACAAACGCTTGCCGCCCTGCNCCGGTGTCATTGGTGGCCTAAGCCTTNAACGCACGGCCAATATCAGGCCTGAACAAACCCAGGCACGGCCTGCCAGGTAAACAAGGATCAAACTCTCTACAAAAAACACAATCCGTGTATACGCACTATCAGCCTTTAACCAGCGTCAACAAACAGTCAAAAAAATCAGAAACTGACNCTGTAATGATAGGCGACATGCAGCATAAGCCTTATAATAATTAAAAGCTGGATTGACCCNCAGAAAGACCATGCTCATAGCTTAAACGACAACTCATTTACCACGTTCTACACTAACTCCCAATCCAGCAAAGGAGAGCTTCAATATGTCACTTCCCGATATAGATATCGCTCGNTCAGCGAANATGAAGNATATTGCAGTCATTGGNGACCAGCTGGGAATTCCTAANGACTNTCTCTTAAGCTACGGACACCACAAAGCCAAAATAGACTATGATTTTATTGCCGCGAGTCAACAGCNACCATTAGGGAAACTCATCTTAGTAACCGCCNTCTCGCCGACCCCTGCTGGTGAAGGAAAAACCACCACCACCATCGGCCTCGGCGATGCCTTAAATGGGATAGGCAAGAAAACGGTAATATGCCTTCGCGAGCCCAGCCTGGGCCCATGCTTTGGAATGAAAGGGGGTGCCGCGGGTGGCGGNTTTGCCCAGGTNGTTCCCATGGAAGACATCAACCTTCACTTTACTGGAGACTTTCACGCCATTGGTGCTGCCCATAACCTGCTTGCAGCACTGATCGATAATCATATCCANTGGGGCAATAAGCTGGCAATCGATCCTCGGCGNATCAGTTGGCGCAGGGTAATGGACATGAATGAACGCGCCCTGCGCAATATTAATATAGGTCTGGGTGGCACAACCAATGGTGTNCCCAGGGAATCAGGTTTTGATATCACCGTGGCATCAGAGATTATGGCCATATTCTGCCTTGCCAATGACCTGGCAGAATTGCAAGAAAGTCTGGGCGATATCGTCGTTGCCCAAACTTTTGCAGGTGAACCCGTTCATGCCAGGGAACTGGACGCAAACGGTTCTATGGCCGCACTGTTAAAGGACGCTTTCAAACCGAACCTTGTACAGACTCTGGAAAATAACCCAGCACTGATCCATGGTGGTCCATTTGCTAACATTGCGCATGGTTGTAATTCCGTCATCGCCACTAAAACCGCNCTGCTACTGGGTGATTATGTCGTAACCGAAGCCGGTTTCGGTGCTGAACTNGGTGCTGAAAAGTTCTTTAACATCAAATGCCGAAAATCGGGCTTANAACCATCAGCCGCAGTCATCGTAGCCACGGTTAGAGCGCTTAAAATGCANGGGGGGGTAAGCCGGAAAAAATTACATNTAGATAATCCCAAAGCTGTAGCCAAGGGCTGCAGCAACCTCAGTCGGCACATTAGAAACACCGGCCATTTTGGCATTCCAGTGGTCGTTGCCATTAACCGCTTTGCTGAGGACTCACCTGCAGAAATTGAGNCCATCCGCAAGCATTGCGAGGCCTTGAACGTGGAAGCCATTGACTGTACTCACTGGTCAGATGGCGGCAAGGGAGCCCAAGCTCTGGCCCGGCATGTGGTCACACTGTGTGAAACTGGCCATTCTCAATTCCGCACGCTTTATGACGATGATCTACCCCTCTGGGACAAGATCGAGAAAATTGCCCAACTGCTATACGGTGCAGAAGAGGTCATAGCCGACCAGAAAGTCAGAAACCAGATAAAGAATTTACAGCGGCGTTACGGTCATTTCCCGATCTGTATGGCCAAAACCCAATACAGTTTTTCCACCGACCCGAGCCTGCGAGGTGCACCGAGTCACCACTCGGTCCCGCTTAGCGAGGTCAGGTTGGCCAATGGTGCTGGATTTATCGTCGTCGTCTGTGGAGATATCATGACCATGCCGGGACTGCCAAGGAACCCTGCTGCCAATGGTATTAGCCTGGATCANGAAGGTGAGATTCAGGGTCTGTTTTAAGCATTATTACGGGCCTTGATAAACCTGCGCGGACTACCCAGGCAGCAATCAAATAGCGGCCACCCTATATCCTAAAAAATAACNCTGGCTCGGTAAAACTGAACAGGAAACAACCCTGNCCATGGCCCTGCCGGCAGCGCACGGTCTGCCTGCATGCCAGAAGCGGTATTTNAGCTNACAATCCCCCTGCTGGACAGCAGCACGCCAACACCATTACTATCAGTAGANATTACTGCGCTATGCTAAGAGCAGTATGCAAAGAGCGCTATGATNACAAAAAGGATTTCAGTTCATGTCCGTTAAACCTGACGTACTGGTAATTGGNGCCGGCTTTGCCGGCATGTACGCGATTTATCGCCTGAGAAAACTGGGCCTGCAAGTTCAGGTACTTGAAGCCGGAGCCGACGTGGGTGGAACCTGGTACTGGAATCGCTATCCTGGCTCCCGCTGCGATGTACCCAGCCTCGAATATTCCTTTGGTTTTTCCCCTGATTTAGAGCAGGAATGGGACTGGCCTGANGTNTTTTCTGCNCAACCAGACATTCTCAATTATGCCAACCATATCGCTGATCGATTTGATCTTCGCCGCAGCATTTGCTTCAACACCCGAGCCACTGCNGTGACTTACCTGGAGCAAAGCAACCAGTGGCAAGTCGATACTGACACTGGCACCAGCTACCNTGCGACCTATTGCATCATGGCAACAGGTTGCCTGTCAGTACCGAATAAGCCGAATATAAGTGGCGCCGAGAGTTTTCAGGGAGAGACCTACCACACNGGGCTCTGGCCAGAAGAACCGGTTGATCTCAGTGGTAAAAGAGTCGGGATCATCGGTACAGGTTCATCTGGAGTGCAAGCCATTCCTGAACTGGCAGGGCAATCCCAGCACTTAACGGTATTCCAGAGAACCCCGGTCTATACCGTGCCGGCAAACCGGAAGCGCATGCGAAAGGCGGTTCAGGATGAATTCAAGGAAAATTATCGTCAGATACGGGCAATGCAGCAGAATAATCGTGGCGGGGNGTCCACTTTCCGGCCAATAAAGAGTGTCAAACCAGACCTTAATCGAACCAGCCAGCCCAGNCAGACCATCGATATAAAATCCTTAATGCCTGAGCAACGCCAACAACAGCTGGACCAGCAGGGCCTTGAATCAATACTGGGTTTCGCCGATATCTACAATGACTTTGAAGCCAATGAAATAGCCAATGATCTGTTTCGCCATAACATCAAGCGCCGANTCAAAGATCCACAGGTTGCAGAAAAGCTGCTACCGAAAAATTATGGCCTGGGTTGTAAGCGGCAGGTATTGGATCGTGATTACTATGACACCTTCAATAGAGACAATGTTTTATTAGTGGATGTACAGGAAAACCCGATTACGGCCATCGACTCNANTGGANTNCAGACCACAATAGATCATTATGAACTCGATGTTCTCGTCTATGCCACGGGTTTTGATGCGATGACTGGCGCATTGCTTAATGCAAATATCACAGGTCGCAACGGCCAGACTTTGCAGGAAAAATGGCAATTTGGCCCGGTTGCCTACCTGGGTTTGCAAATGAATGGATTTCCAAATCTATTCACTGTTACCGGNCCAGGCAGCCCCTCTGTTNTGTGTAATATGCTGGTCGCCATCGANCAGCACATTAACTGGATATCCCAATGTATCGTCTATTTAAAAGAAAATGGAATTAATCAGATCGAACCCAACGCTAGCTCAGAACTGACCTGGATCAGTCACGTCAACGATGTAGCAAAGGACAGCATGTTTACAGCACCGACCTGTAACTCATGGTACCTGGGAGCCAATATCCCTGACAAACCACGAATTTTCATGCCCTATGTCGGCGGTTTCCCGCAATACCGCGAGCATTGCGAAACAGAGCAGGATAACCACTACCCTGGCTTTACCCTGGGACGCTCAGCCGAATATTAATGTCGGTTGCTGAGCCANCACAGCTGCATCGGGTTATCAACACAGCACCCNANCCTGGGTTTTACAATTATTCGCCTTGACACTCGGCTAGCAACCATCGGGGTCCTCACGACGAACCGGAAGCACCCGCNNACCTTNCCCTGTAAACACTTGATACNGACACGCTATAGATCGCTGACGGACTCTATCACTAAAGAATTGTGTAAGATGGAAGAGAACAACCATTTGGGAAGACCATGAACCGACTAGACGGAAAAATCTGCCTGATCACAGGTGGAGCTAGAGGACAGGGCGCAGCCGAAGCCAGGTTGTTTGCTTCTGAAGGCGCTAAAGTATGGATCTGCGACCTGCTCAGTGCGGAAGGAGAAGCCGTAGCAGCAGAACTCGACTGCCAGTACAGNCGACTCGATGTCTGCGACGAAGCGGGCTGGCAGATGCTGATTGAGGAAATAATAAGCCGCGAAAACGGNATTGATGTCCTCATCAACAACGCCGGTATATTCCGGGCTAACCGCCTGCTGACAACGGACATGGATGAATTCAATCTGNTAATGGATATCAACTGCAATGGCGTGTTTTTGGGAATGCGCACCGTGGCAGGTCCGATGATCGAAAGCGGCGGCGGTTCTATAGTCAATATTTCCTCAATAGCCGGGCTCAGGGCAGCGGTAGGTGCATTTTCCTATGGTGCNTCCAAATGGGCAGTCAGGGGAATGACAAAAACTGCTGCCGTGGAATTAGCGCGCAAAGGAGTAAGAGTTAATTCAATCCATCCTGGACTTATCGAAACNCCCATGGCCCATGAACTAGGGCCTAATATTGATAAAATGACCAGCAGGNTACCCCTTGGCCGCATTGCCCAGGCCGACGAAGTGGCCCAGTTAGCGCTCTTCCTNGCAAGTGATGAAAGCGCATATTCAACGGGCTGCGAGTTCGTGGTCGACGGCGGCATTACAGCGCTGTAACCGGATATAGGNTCAGTAAATGGAACGGGNAACTTAAACAGAGTTCAGAAACCAGTCATTCAGCAGCCACCGGGTNAGTAACCCTNCTAGTGATATCCTAATGCGCGNTGTAACAATCCCATGCACGACTCAGCCTATCATTCAGGGGACANGTACTCAGCCTACATTAACAAATATGTTATAAATCAAACTCGATGGCCAGGTGAGAGGTTGTANCAAATGAGTCTACAGGCTGATACTGNGCATNTTACTTTCCGTCAAGTAGTGCTGTTCTCTATCGGAACGCCGGGCTGGCAGATAACAGGCTCNGTTGTTGTATCAATCGGTATTTACTTTTACCTGCCGCCAGAAGGCGCAGGCTTGCAGGCACTGGTCAGCGAAGAGATTTTTCTCGGCGTTCTAACCGCGTACGGCCTGGCCCGGATTATCGGCGGCGTGGTCGATTCCCTGGCCGATCCCTTTGTCGGTCACTACTCAGATCGGTCTGCCTCTAAACTAGGCCGCCGGCGCATTTTTCTCATTGTTGGCATTGTGCCCATGTGCGTAATTCCTGGTCTCATTTTCTTCCCCCCNGGCGCGCCTGGCAGCTTCAGTGTGTTTGTTTATCTGACTGTGATGCTTGCCCTGTATTACATTTTTTTCACAATCTATGTCGCGCCTTACCTGGCATTGATTCCGGAGATCGCAAAAACAGAAAGTCAACGCGTCGAACTGTCCAGGCTCAGAGCTGCTATTGGCGGCCCTATCATTATGGCCTTTGGGGTACTCTGGCTAGCCGGTGTTGATCTACTAAAAGACCAGGGCATGGATGCCACCACAGCGGTCCAGACTGTCGTAGTGATCTCCTGCATGGTCTCTTTCCTGTTCAGTATCTGCCCTATTCTTGCCGTAGATGAATCGGTCTTTTCANCTGTTCGCTCATCAATGAAACTACGCGAGGCATTAACGACAACACTTGCCAATCGGCCTTTTATCACTTACCTGTCAGCACAAATCATATTTATTCTCGGTATTACCCTGAGCGGACCAGCGGTACCTTACATCGCCAGGGTTATATTAGGNCGAGACGAAGGCTTCGCAGCGCAACTATCGCTAGCTATGCTGCCTGGCATCATTGTGGGTTTCCTGGTGATCCAATGGGTTGTCGACAGAATCGGCACAAAAGCAACGCTGGTAGGCACAATTTTCTTACTCGGTGTACCCCTGTTTCCCTACGGGTTTCTTGAGCCCAGCACGCCGGGCGGGCCAGGGGATCAATTCAANCTGATGGTNATTATCGGCTTATCGATAATCAAAGGCTTTCCGATTGCCGGGATCATGATTCTACCCACGGTCATACTGGGTCAATTGATCGATCTTGATGAAGCCCGCACGGGTGCCAATCGAGCCGCTATGTACTACGGCGTCCAGGGTCTTTTGACCAAATGGGTGTACGCTGCCGGTGCAGCCTTATTCAGTTTCCTNTTATCTGCTTACGGACGAAGTGCTGCAGAACCTTTGGGTGTATTACTCATTGGCCCAGTCGCTGGGAGCTTCTGCGTCATCGCGGCTTTCCTCTATACCCTTTATCCAGAGCAGCAGGTGCGCGCCGCTGCAAAGGCGATTGTTCCTGACTAACCTTGCTNCNTTACCGTTGAACGCACTAACCGCATTGCTCCAATNGCAAAGGGCTGAAGGTGAACAGCTCTNTAAACTTTGCAATGTCCTGCTGCAGGGAGGTATCAGCGGGTAACAAGGCAGCCAATTGCTGGTCACATTCTATGGTCAGGCTTTTCAGGGGAATGTGCTGGTCAACGAAAATGGTCTCCAGCTCAGGGTAGAACCGGCGTAGGACATCTACCACATCCATGGCGGAGAGATCACGGTGGGACAGATTGTAGCTTGCAGAGGGCACTTGCGTTAGTGCGAGCTGCGCCAGTACTTCGACAGTCCTATAAAGGCTTATATAGCTCAAAGTGTGATCGGGGTCACCGTGAATGCTGATTCTATTGTTAAAGTGAGCATCAAAAATCAATTGATTGAGATTTGATTCAACGCGCAGATTCTTTGAATANCCATACAGGTTGGCGCAGCGGACCAACTGCACAGGTGANTTCTGCATCAGGCGCAGAACATGATCTTCACCTCGCTTCTTGGATATAGCGTAGAAGCTATCCGGAACACAGGGATGTTCGGTGGAGGTCACCGCCCCCTGGCCATACACCTGCTGACTGGAAAGATAAATCAGGCGAGACAGATTCAACGCTTCAGCAGCATAGACCACCTCTGCGGTACCCCAGTGGTTAGTCTGTTCAAAATCATGGGCATTTTGATCTGCAAATGGGGTTTCTACCTTGGCGGCGANATGAAATACAACATCCATGNCCTGCATATGCTGGCGCAGGCTACGGGAATCAAGGATATCAGCCTGGATAAAACGGACGTTCGCTAACGGCACCTTACGCAAGCCCGTAAACAGGTTGTAGTTACCCTTGCACAGGTTGTCATAAACCAGTATATCGCTGACCTCAGGTTCTGCCGAAAGCCGGTAGACCANTTCAGTGCCAATATAGCCGGCACCGCCGGTAATCATAATCTTCATATCGAGTTGTTACCCACCAGCGTTGTGTTAAGCCCGCATTCAGTTTTATTCAGGCCTGACCAGCGGGAATTTCGCTCAAGATCCTGGTCAAACAGTTTGCGTGTACAGGGCTCACAGCCGATGGACCGATAACCCTGGACCTCCAGCGGGTGCTCGGGCAGGCCGTACTGCTTNCGATAGTAATAAATCATCGGCGCGTTCCAGGCCAGCATCGGATGATAACGCAGGCAACCATGCTGGGCCATCTCCTCCTCTGCCATCTGCGCGCGCACGTCACTCTGATCTGCCCGGATACCGTTAACCCAGATATCATTTTCAATGAGCAAGGGTTGCAAAGGCAGCACNTTGTTGAGGTGGCAGCAATGATCNGGATCCGAGGTATACAGAAAACGCCCCTGGCGATCCATCTGCCGAAGCTTCGCCGTATCAGGNTGCAAACCAATAACCCGTAAGCCGAGCTGTTCTGTGAGCTGATCTGCAAAGGCAATGGTTTCCGGAAACAAAAAACCCGTATTGGTATAATAAACTGGGATGTCACGACCNGTTCGGCTAATCATGTGCAGCAGTGGCAGGCTCTGGGTCTGAAATGAACAGCTCGCAAATACCTTGTTACCGGCATCAGCATACCCCTGCAAGCGACTAACAATGAAATCGGCCTGGGTTTCGAGTTCTTCTTTATCAATAAGCATGATTTAATCTTCAACTGGCGAGGCTGGCCAGTTTACCGGAATTATCGTTACCTCATTAGACCAGTTCGTTAGGTACTTATAGAGAATTGATCTAGCATTCAGCGCNCCGCTGGAAACCTAAAGCANNAGCCTTCCAACTAACGTGTATCGANTTTAATAGCGGTGGTNATCATGAATAACTTAATGTTCTGANCCATCTTCTGGCGGGNTAAACCAGTGCNCANAACTAACTGTCAGACATCACGGCTTTCAGTTATGATCGAAAATCTACTGNTTTTTTNAGGATAAACCGATGTTNTCAAAGCCCGATATNAAAGCCAGTGTCTGCCCTCTGGACTGTCCCGATACCTGCAGTCTTTCAGTNACGGTTGCAGATAACCGAGTGGTAAAAGTACGCGGATCNAGGGTAAACCCGCATACGGCGGGTGCAGTCTGCANTAAAGTTGCAAATTACTACCCGGAATTTGTNCACGGCGCGGATCGCNTGCTCACGCCCCTGAAAAGAACGGGCGAAAAAGGCAGCGGACAATTCGAGGCCATCTCCTGGGCCGAGGCGATAACCACGATTCACNATCAGGTTAAAGCNAAAATTGATGCATTTGGTGCACAAACGGTATTACCGCTGAACTATGCTGGCCCCCATGGCTTACTGGCGGGTGAATCCCTGTCGGCACGCTTCTTTCATAAACTCGGTGCCAGCCTGCTCAGCAGACGGCCACTGTGTGGTGGCATCCGCAGTGAAGCCTACAANGCCACCTATGGCTCGGTCCCCG
Source organism: Gammaproteobacteria bacterium (assembly GCA_002697205.1). Taxonomy (GTDB): domain Bacteria; phylum Pseudomonadota; class Gammaproteobacteria; order Pseudomonadales; family Azotimanducaceae; genus UBA9926. The sequence goes on along the minus strand of NZUN01000109.1, from coordinate 3,975 downwards.
GCATTGCCTTACAGCAGGTTGCAAAATCAAAAATGATCATCGTGTGGGGNAACAATGCGAGCGTTTCTAACCTGCATTTANTNCGTCAGCTAAATAAAGCCAGGCGTAAGGGCGCCCGAATTGTCGCTGTNGACCCTAAACGNACCCAGGTCGCCGAACAGGCCGANCTACATCTGGCCATCAAACCCGGCACCGATGTTGTTCTAGCGCTTTATATGGCCCAAGCGCTCGAACAACTCAAGGCAGTAGATCAAAATTTTATTNATAAGCATGTCCTTGGCTACGATGACTATCAAAAGNTGGCAGCGCGGTATTCTCTGCAGGACACTGCCAGAATCTGCGGCCTTGCCCAGGCAGATATCAAGCAGATGGTCAACTGGTATGCAACTCTGGCACCCGCAGCTATTGCCTGGGGCAATGGNCTGGAGAGAAATCGAAACGGCGGATCGTCNATCAGGGCCATCGCCGCCCTACCCGCCATCGCNGGTAAATGGGGTGTAGAAGGTGGCGGGCTGGTCGCTGCTGCCAGCAATGCTTTTCCAACCACAANTAGCCNTTTAACAAGACCCGACCTGGTTCCACCAGAAACCCGGTNTGTTAACATCCTGGATGTCAGNAATCTACTCCTGGATGCGGACCTTACCCCNCCAATCAATGCCCTTTTCATCTACAATCATAATCCGGTGATTGTCCATCCGAATCANAATCTCATGAAACGGGCACTGGCTCGAGGCGACCTGTTTACCNTCGGCATTGATATCGTCATGACCGATTCCATGAAATACGCTGATATCGTATTNCCTGCCTGTTCNCATTTTGAACANGATGATATCTTTGCCTCCTATGGCCNNCAATACCTNCAGCGTGCTGAAGCCGTCATCCCACCAGTCGGTGAAAGCCTGCCGAATACAGAGATATTCAGGCGTCTNGCCAGTGCTTTTGGTTTCAAAGATGACTGTTTTAAAACTTCAGATCTGGANCTGATGAATGAGGCGCTGGATNCCCAGGACCCTCGCATGAAGGGTNATAAGCCAAGCACCTTGCCCACTNACCTTGCCTTGAAGATGANCGTGCCCGCCGACGTTANTAACCCGGATNGCACNGATGAGCCCATTCTATTCAAGAACGTTTTCCCCGATACGCCCAGTGGCAAAGTCGAGCTGTATTCACAGGCCCTGAAGGACAGGTACAATCTGCCCTTGCCCCGCTACCAGCCCATCAATGCTGATTTCCCATTGAACCTGATNTCACCTTCTTCTAATAAGCGAATTACTTCCACGTTTGGCAGTGTCAGTGACTGNGATGCCAGNCCAGTTCTGGAAATGCACCCTGATGACGCCCTACCCCGTAACCTGGTTGATGGCATGACCGTCAAACTGAGCAATGATCTTGGCGAAGTTTTTCTACCGCTGAAGATCACCGATGCAGTCAAGCCGGGTTGCATCTTCTCAAGCAAGGGAGCCTGGTTTAAAACCACGCTGAACCAGCAGACAGTATCTGCCCTGGCGCCAACATCAAAAGCGGACCTGGCCCANGGGGCATGCTTTAATGACACTTTAGTGGANGTCAGTGAAGCCCCGGCANCAATGNCGCTNTCAAACTNAGAGACAGGAGGTGGCCNGCGAAGGNCTTCATGNAGAACAGTATGGATGACAAACTGATCAGTCGACTGCGCGCAGATACCCCAGGTTGTGCTGAAGTCCTGCACTTTAATAATGCCGGAGCAGCACTGCAGCCANAACCGGTGTATCAAGCAGTTACAGCGCATNTAGCACTTGAGTATAAAACAGGTGGCTACGAAGCAAAGTTACNGTCCCAGGGGAAACTCGATCACTTNTACACGGCATTTGCCACNCTNCTGAATGCCCAACCTGAAGAGATTGCCTACGCCGAAAATGCAACACGGGCNTGGGATATGGCGTTTTATTCAATTCCGTTCAAACCTGGAGACCGTATCCTGACNTCACANGCAGAGTATGCCAGTAATTATATGGCCTACCTGCAGGTCGCCCAACGGTTTGGTGCCAAGATTGATGTGATTGCAAACGACGAGTCGGGTCAACTCTGCGTGAAACAACTGGAAAATGCCATTGATGCTGATGTTAAGCTCATTAGCATCTCCCATATCCCCACCCAGGGTGGGCTGGTAAACCCGGCTATTGAAATCGGTAGAATTGCCAGTAAATACCATATTCTTTACTTGCTCGATGCCTGCCAGTCCGTCGGCCAAATGCCACTTGACGTGCAGGAGATAGGCTGTGACATCCTTACCGGGACCGGGCGTAAATACCTGCGTGGTCCAAGAGGCACCGGATTTCTATTTGTTAAAAACTCAATAATGAACAGCCTGGATCCACCTTTCGTGGATCTGCATGCTGCCACCTGGATAGATCACGAAAGATTCGAGCTTAGACAGGATGCAAAACGGTTCGAGAACTGGGAAAGTTTTTTTGCCGGGAAGATCGGTCTCTCAGTCGCTGTTGACTATGCTCTGGACATCGGTTTATCGGCCATTCACGATCGCATCTGGTATCTAGCTGAAACCTTCCGAAATCAATTGACTGAACTCCCGGGCATAACCGTTCAGGACCAGGGTGAGGACAAATGTGGCATCGTCACATTTACAAAAGCACACGAAAATGCCTCTGCTGTTTACAGGCGATTACTAGCCAAGGGTATCAACACATCCGTTGCTACAGCCGATTCTGCTCGCCTGGATATGGGCCCCCGTGGATTACAGGAAATGGTTCGGGCATCCGTGCACTACTACAATACTGAGGAAGAAATAGACCGGTTCTGTGAGGTTCTGATTGCCTCAGATGATTGATGGGCTGAACTAAATTAAGGTATTACCATGAAAACCCTCCGCACCAGCTGTCAAGCATCTAGCAGGCCCCGGGACCGGTCGCAATACTAATCGAAGATCACTACCGATTCCAGTTCCGCAGCACTTCAACTGATTCTTTTGCGCCTGCAAATTCAGCCCACCCGAGCGCAGTGCCGCCATGCGCAGCATCAACAATATCGGGGTCAGCACCTCGATTCAGTAAAAGCCTTATGCATTTGAGTGATCCAAACTGAGCTGCTAAATGCAGTGCTGTGGCATTTACGCCATGTCCTTTGCCACCAAAATCATGCTTCAAGTTAGGATCAGCACCAAGGTCGAGTAATAAACGGGCAGATCGTACACTATCGCTGTAAATTGACCACAGCAGCGACGTGCCCCGATAGGCGTTGGAATTTACGTCGGCACCTCGTTCAATCAGGTAGCGTATGCTATCAGGCTGATCATTTCTGGAGGCCCAGCTGAGTGCTTCATCCAGAATTTCCTGACCAGAGAAATTTCGCTGCCAGGAAGGGAAAACCTTCAGTGGTCGATAAAAATCCAACCCTTGTCTGGCCTTGGGAGCTAACTGACTGTTATCGAAAAACCGATCCAGATTTTCCCCCAGGGCAGCCGCATGGCGCAGATTATCAGGCACAGCCGGTTGCGCCAGAAACACTGCCACCTCAGTTTTCGCGTAAAATAATGCCAGCGCCAGCGGTGATCCACCCTGGCACTGGTAAAGATGACCTTCAGTTGCTGCACCTGCTGCCAACAGTCTCTTTGCGAGCCCCCCATGTCCAGACATGGCTGCGGTATGCAGGGGTGACCATCCCTCTGGTGTGCCTTTATCCGGGTCTGCGCCTGCTTCAAGGATAATGTCAACCACCTGATGCTGGCTTTGCGTCCCTGCTACGGCAGGAATGGCAATATTGCCGGTCGCCAACCTGCATGCCAGACCAAGTAGTGTATCTGCCTCAGGGGTATCAAGTTGAACTATCTCGGGCGCCTGTCTGAGATATCTGGATAGTTTTTCAGCGCTGGCTGTTCTAACAGCCTCAACTGCTAGAGTTAACGGTAAAGGGGGATTCTCTGACATCACTGCTTCCCAAAAGAAGCGATGATACCATTTGAAGCAGCACCGGCCCTAA
>NZUN01000108.1 GCA_002697205.1 Gammaproteobacteria bacterium | reverse complement strand
ATTCAATTATGATTTTAGGCTTTCTACAGAGCAAAATATTGGAGACTTAAACATCATCTTTCCTCGTGAGTTAGGGGAGGTCTATGTTTCCTTCATTACCCCGCAAATGCGGCATGTGGAACCTGGCAAAATTTGGTCATTTGTAGATCGCGCAGCAAAGCATTTAGACAGTGAATACCCATAAGTTATCAAAAACTCAGTATATAACAGATCAATAATCTGCAGCGGCCAGAGTACCGTTCAGGATTGACTCATTACCGAAATCTACAGCTTCGTATCACCGGCGATCATGAAGCCCATGCCTGGACAGATTGTTACGCTGGGATGATACTCGTGCATATATTCATATTCGTCTTTCACCTCCCCAATAGTTCCGGTAATTAACTTGAACATTTCGTCATTGTTACCCATGAAGGGCGACGAGCATTGAATAAGATGTTCATAACAGGAACCCCTAGACCCTATCAAAGCCTACTCTTTACTGGTGATGCTTTTTGTATCAGATCGATGAATTTTCCGTTTTTAAACTCTCCGATGTATTTCCTACCATCTGGATGGGTGTAAGTACCTCGGCCATAGGCTTCATCATTTTTAAACTTTCCGACGTATTTATCCCCATCCGGCCAGGTGTAAGTGCCCTGTCCATATCGCTTACCGTTTAAATACTCACCGACGTATTTATGGCCATTCGGCCAGATGTAAATACCTTTTCCATATCGCTTACCGTTACTGAATTCTCCCACGTATTTTTGGCCATTCAGCCAATTGAGAGTGCCTTGTCCGTGTCGCTTGTCGTTTTTAAACTCTCCAACGTATTTATCACCATCCGGCCAGGAGAGCTTGCCTTTTCCATGTCGCTTGCCGTGTAAAAAATCACCGGCGTATTTATGGCCATCCGCCCACTCCATAGTTCCTTGACCATGGGGATTTCGGTCTGCCACCCCACCATTATAGACCGAGTCATCATAGTTGAGAGTTTCAGCTTTTGCCGGCGTGTATGCCAGACTAAGCAAAGCGATGCCTAATAACAGCAAATGTAGGTTTTTCCTAGTCCGCACAACTCAGTTTCCTTCCCGTTCTATCTAGCCCATCCTCCACCCCAACTGCGCGGGCTATGATCGTTAATTCCTGTAGTTCTAACATTTTTTCACTAAACTGCCTAATTGCTCCTTTAGCCCGTCCGCCATACCGGTAGTTCGGGTGCACCTGATCTTTTAACAGTTCCGTTGGGCCCGTGGTGCCAACACGTTTTACAGCTAAAAGCTACAAGATTTTTACAATGGCGTCGCTATTGATGAGCTGCTAGAACTTCAACGCGTTATAACCGCAAACCCAACTGGTAGGCTTCGAGCTATGCTGATAATGACCTTGAAGCGATCTTCGCACCGTGGGCTGACTTTGTACGCAGTGACTTAATCATCCTGGATCTAATGTAATAATCAGCTAAATCCTGAGGGATTGCTTCAGAAAAGTAATAATCACCTCCTTTATGGTAGGTGTAAGAAGGATGCTTCAGTGTCTTCAATTTTATCTACTCCAAATGACCAGGCTTAGGAAATTCCTAAACTGCCCAAGGAGTTGGCAGGTTTTAAAAGTAGGATTTGGTGGAGATAGGCAGGGTCAACCCTCTTTTAAAGACCCTGGGTAGGCAGGAGACCACCCCAGGTACTCCCCATATATACACGTCCTCAAACATTTTAGGCAGTTTTTGAACTGTAAAGCTGTGTGGCTATAGAGTTATTGGCTTTAGATTCAGACGATCTTGAATGCTGATAGTGGCCCAACAATGACGTAAGTAATACAGTCAAGTAAACATTATTAGTTTAGTAATTTATAATGCGCCGTATATCCTTGAGGTGTTTTTCTGTGGTTGACATGCTCATTTGAAACTCCTCTGCTTCAGTTTAAATTAGCAGAAGTGTCTCTAAGCAAACAGGATCAAATAGTGCCATATGGGACCACTAGCACTAACTCACATCCAACCTCACTACTCTACAGCCAATATAATGGCTTCTTATCCATCTGCCTTTCTCACTACATAGTCAGCCCAAATATTCGTCATTCAAACGACATAATCAATATTGCGAATGTGATCATTGCCCCAATCAAGACTGGAAAAGCCAAGGCCAAGAATCCGGTATTGGTATTTTGCTCTGAGTCTAATGTCTGGGCCGGGAACCATATCCGCCCCATACACAACAAAAAAAGAGCATACATCAGGCTAAGGTATGCAAGGGCCATTGCTGGCCCTATGGCTTTAGGATCGTCTATATTTGCAAACATCATAATAGTTCCGGTGAAAAACCCCAGCAGACCGATTCCCAAGAACCTAACGCCCCAGCCATTTTTGGATGTATCGCCTGAAACACGGTCAAAAATTACAAAAAATAGTATAGAAAGAACAAACAAGACCACAGCGCCAGGATCTATAAAGGCGTTTATTCCCGCTGCAGAATCCATTGCCCATAAAACTAAGCCCACAAAGGCAAGTGAACCCACCAACTTCTTAGCAAACGTGCTGTCGATCTCAGACAAATCACGAGAGCGGCCCGAAGCAAGGCCATGTATCACAGCAGCATAAAGAACTGTCAGGAAAGAAATAGCCATTGCTGGCCCTATTGCCTTTGGGTCACTCATGTTTTGGAGCATACCTACCCAACCAAGCAATGTACCCAACAACCCGACTGGATAGGCTAAATCCACCACTACAGTAAGGCTTGCCCTAGAAAAAGATGCGGTTAGAGCAAAGCCAGCAAGGCTACCTACAACGAAGACAAGTGAAGCTGCATCAAGTATCCCAGAGTAACCCGCTAAAAATTCTGTCATGCCCCTCTCCCATTTTATCAGTTCGACTAGTTTTTACTTATGAGATAATCAGCCCAAATATTCAACATATTGAACCTTTTCTCCAGCATATCACCTCTGGCATAAGCTCTCTCTCACATCTCCCACCCTGTGAGACAAGCAATTTAGTGTCTGTGGCCCTAAAAGGGCTGACGACATACACAGGGCTCGGTGGTACCATATGGTCTGACGTCACGCAGTTGAGGGCGTTTTTATAACTAGCACTAACTGAATACCTATAACCATTGAGGATCTCTTGTATGAATCGAAAAATCTCAGTTATTGCGATACTTTCGCTAACGGTCATATTTATTGGATGCTCAGAGTCCACTAGTGATCTCGATGCCAACCATGCTCAATTCGATCTCAGTGAAGCCACCTATTTCAACGAATTTATTGCTTGCAGCATTGGGTCAAAACACACCCCGGAAATGATGAATGCGATGATTTCTGAATGGCGCGAACTGATAGACAGTGATGCTCTTGTTGGCGCATGGATTTATCTCCCTGCTTCAGAGGACAACACCTATCCCAAAAACGGCTGGTGGGAACTCCAGTGGGGCTCCCAAGACTCTGCTGAATCAGCATGGGAAGCGTGGCTTAACAATAATCAAGTCTCTTCATGGACCGAAAAATATGCATCAGTCTTGAACTGCGATGGGCCAAACCGGAACGCCTTTGAGGGTGTTTTTCCAATTGGAACCGAAGAGTTTGGAAAGTTCTCGGATTCTGGTTATTTCTATAGTGAGGTACTGCTCTGCAATTACGTCAATGGCGCAACTAGTAAGAATGCAAAAGCGTTCCTAGAGAGCTATACGGGAGCAGTTAGAGCAAGCGAATATGAAGGTACGGGTTACCATTTTGGCAATTATTACGCCTCAAATAACCCAGATGCTGACTTCCTGTGGGGTGAATTTACTAACTCAGCTGATTCATATGCCAAAGTTGTAGAACTCTTCGCCCGAGATGTTGAGCCTACGCAGTTCCCAATTTTTAGTGAGTTCGCATCCTGCAACGAAAACACTGACAAATATGATGGGTGGACCGTATTTGAGCGCGCAAAGCCTAGCCCTAAGGTCGATTTCCTGAGAAAAAACTAAAGATCACAAAGTAGCAGGGCGGGTCGCAAGTACTCTACACATATCATCTTTTATGGTTAATGCAGGGCTGTGTTACTCGTCAACCACCAGCTTCTGCTTATACAACCGGGTTTCAACCATAAGGTCGCTAGAGTATTCACGAAGCGAGATGACCTTGCCGTCTCTGAATTTAAAGATAAAAACGTATTTATTATTGTAGCGGCCATTTATGCCATCAGCATCACCTTCAACCATTAAAGCAACACCTTTGTCGTCCCCGATGGCATCGATAACCTCAACTTTCTTAAAACCGTTAGGGACGACAGGAGCCACAACCGTATCCATCCAGACNGACCAGTAAGTCTCCTTGTTGTACGGNACATTGGACATCTGCGATATGCCCATGAAAAGAAAATCAAATTCATCGTGTAANAACGAGTCAGCTGTAGCTCTATCGGTTAAAAGTGTATTCATGAAAGTTGTAGCCGCTTTAATATTTTCTGCAGCCGTATTTTCCTGATGGTGNNNAGCAAAGACNGAACCAGAAAAAGCCATGACGAGGCTAAAAAGGATAATTCCGNANTTCTTCTTTAACAGCATGTTAATATTCTCAACTNGGAAAAATAATAGTTTAANNTANGGTTTGNAATGAGTAAAGAATCCATTTAATTTCAGAAGANCAGAGTCAGAGTNACTGTAAGGCCGTTTACTATAAATTGTGGTGTATTGAAGTCATATTTATGTAGATATCAACAAATAAAGGATAAATGCTATGAACNTNTTTAAATTTGTAATTGTGTTAACAACATCAATGATAGTCTCCCTANCCGTTTTCTCCTCAGAGAACGATACAACNANCATTNGAGATGTTGAAATGCCCGAAGTACAACATAGCAATGCGTTCAATCAAGTAAAAAAAATGATCGGGAAATGGGAAGNAAAACAAACTCAATACACTGGTAATGTAATTGACGTTTCTTATAACTTTAGATCACTTNCTGGNGGAAATACCATTACTGAAAATCTAGTAGAAGACGGCGTTGAANTGTTAACAACATACAGTGATAAAGATGGTGAACTCGTTGTAAAACATTATTGTGCATTAGGTACAGAGCCTATCTTTAAAGTAACTGAAGTTACCAACAAAGTTTTATCGGTAGAGTTAGATAAATCTGCATCTGATTATCATCCTGATCATCATAGTTTTGTAAATTCCATGAAATGGACTATTAATTCAGATAGCCCTTCTTCGGCCACCCTTGAATCCGGTATTTATTTAGATGGTGTATTAAGAGTTGCCAAATCAAAACTTAACAAGATTCACTAATTTGGCTCATTAGAAATTAAGAAGATCAGGCGAGTACACCAGATATTCGCAACAACAGTCAATTCCGGTGATTGCAGATTTTCATTTAGATATAGGACACCGTGGCTTTGTGTGCCTATAGGCGGTCAATGACTATAATGATGCTGATCTTCGGCCTTACCAACCATAGGGAACCACCGGCTCTACATTCCATGGCGCACTTCCCTGCTAACTGTCGATCCACTCTATCCTGCCAATACCAGGGTTCTTACCTTGCTCAGATTCACCCCGATACGCCCTGACTGAACTGGAAACAAACCGATTTAGCAGATCAAAGGATACTGGTTAAAATATCGATTCCACTGAAAAACAGCAGTAACCGCAGGATTAATTTCGACCTGGCATCCAGTTCTTCATAAGCCTTCTTTAGCTTCTCGATCTCTTCCTTTGCCTGATCTCCGCCTTCGTCAATCACCGCCTTGCTCTGGCTCATCGCGTCCGCCAGGGCCGCACCGGCGGAAGAAAAGCCAAAGATTTTCAAGAAACGCCGTCTGCTTTGCATCCTTTCTACTCCCTCGGGTATTTCTCCTAAAACTTGCTGTAGGAATTCATTCCAGTAAACACCGCCACCACTGCTGGAGTTCTAGCTAACCTTTAGCCTTCTGGACATTAACATTCTGGACAGTAATGCTTTAAACAGTGTTTACTTCATGGTATCCAGGATTTTGACCAGGTCGCTAAATTCAGTCCGAGGATTAACAATGGCGAAACGTGTATTAGGCCTGCCAAGATGTGAACTCGGCACGACAAATGCCAGCTGGGATTCAAGCAAAGCCTCGGACCATTGCTTGTATTGGGTTATATCCCAGCCCCTGCGTTCGAATACCACCACGGACAACACGGGTTGCCTCAACAATTGCAGATAATCCCTTTGTTCAATGACATCGGCAATCTTCCGGGCAAGATTAATACTCCGGGCGATAGCTTGTCGATAAACTGCGATGCCATGGGTTGCAAGCGAAAACCATAACGGCAGGCCTCTGACACGGCGGGTGAGATTAAAGGCGTAGTCAGAAGGGTTCCACTCGCCATCACCGTGAACCACATCCAGGTAATCCGCCTTCTGGGTATGCGCCGACTTAGCATGCATCGGGTTGCGATAAACCAATGCGCAAGCGTCAAAAGGCGCAAATAACCACTTGTGAGGGTCGACAATGAATGAATCACAATTCTCGATCCCCTGATAAAGCGATTTGTGCTCCGTTGACAGGATGCCAGCCAGGCCATAGGCGCCATCAACATGGAACCAGAGATTCTCTTTACTCGCAACGCCGGATAACTCGTCCATCCTGTCAACAATTCCAAAATTAGTGGTGCCGGCAGTCCCTACCAATGCAAAAGGGGTTAATCCCGACAACCGGGCCGCAGCAATGGCCCTATCAGCAGCGTTCGCTGTAAACTTTCCATCTGGAGTTGGTTCAGCGATGATCAGTTCAACGTCCATCACTCTCGCTGTAGCGGCCAGCGAAGAGTGCGCCTCAGCACTGCAGACAACAGCCCAGGGGCCGGTCCGACCACTGGCTTTAGCCCATTGCCTGGCAGAAACAAGTGCAGAGAGATTTCCCAGGGTACCACCCTGGACAAAAACTCCGCCGGCGCCGTCGGGTAAGCCACACTCCCTGGCCAAAAATTCCAGCACCTGATTCTCAGCAAAGATAGCGCCTGCACCTTCTTTCCAAGATCCGCCGTAAATAGAACTGGCAGAAACGACCAGATCAAACAGTGATGCTGCCTCAGTGGGGGCAGCAGGAATAAAGGAGAGGAAATTCGGGTGATCCGCTGAAACGGTGGAAGGTGCTAGAATATCGCGAAAAAGCGCCAGCGCCTGCTGCCCACCGATGCCAGCATCTGTGAGTGTTTGCCCCGTTAGTTCCTTTAGTTTTTCCAGTGACCCAGGACGATCCAGTGGCACTGGGTCATAATCCATACGCGCGATTGAATACTCTAAGACCGCCTGCCGCAGTGCTAACGTTTCCGCACTGATTCGGTGCATTATATCGCTCAACGTAACCTCCTATAACTGCTACAGATAACTGCTACAGATAACTGCTACAGACTCTGACCACCTATTACAATCGGACTTAGCCAGGGCCGGTCTGGTCACACAGCCTTAGACTAAACAGACCTATCTCTGATATGAAACTACCTAAATAGCCCTTCTTTTATATAGCACGACCTGAATAACCCTTCGTTTATGGAGCACTACCTAAATAACTCTGAGTTTTATAGCCTCTGATTCCCCGGGGAAGAAGCGCCATTCAGGATGATATCTTCGTTCTAGCTGTTTTATTAACCCTCGCCTATTTCTGCCAGCTTAGCTTTTAACGCCTGCAATGCCCTTCTATTGGCATTCCTGATGTTATCCATCGATGGTGCCTGCTCACTGATGTCGCCGAGTTCAGCCAGCACTACGTGAACGTCATCATGCCCTTCGATTTGAGTCATATCCTTCAACCATCGATCTACATTAGGGAAGGGCGTAAAATCAAAGACATTAGTAAATTGCGATTGAAGCTGGCCAATTTCAACATAAGCAGCCAGATCAGCCAGAGTCACATGCTCACCCACCAGGAATTGACGATCTTTCAGCCAGCCGGTATCCAGTACAGTAAGCGCCGCAGTCAGGTTTCGCCTGGCTGATTCCTGAACCATCGTCGGGATATCCAAATCCTTGCGGATCTTTGGTGCAACCAGGCCCAGCGAGGCATCTCTGACATTGCGATGATGGTAATTCAAGTACCAGTCCACGCGAGCTCTTAGCCGGTAATCATCGGGATAAACATCAGTCCAGCCATTACTATTGGCCAGATAGGTCATAATGGCGTGGGCTTCTCCCAAGGTGAATCCAGTATCCGGCTCTTCCAGACAGGGAATGGTCCCGCCAGGGTTTTTCTCCAGATAGGCTGCGCTGCGGCTACCATTGTCACCTTTTGAGCCTGGATTGATGAGCACCATTTCAAAAGGCATTCGCTTCAGGATGAGCAGCCACATGACGGCCCGCACAGGTTGTGAAAAAGGTACTCCATAAAGAATCGGATGGGTCATACGAACTCCCTGGCTGTGACTAGGTTCAGGAACCTAGATCGCAATTATTCAATAGCAGTCACAAGCTTCTCGGAAAGTCGACTAGATTTCAATCAATTCAACCTTCTATCGGACGCTATTTCTATCGGATCCTATTTGACGACTATCCGACCACAACCAGCACCGCTATGCTGTTTGGCTTAACAAAAGGCTGAACAGGCATCATGGTAACTGTTCTAAATTCGTCATCACTGGCAGCGCAGTGTTGCGCTCGATACAGCATAAGCCCGACTATTATCGCTCCCAAACTAGCTTACCGGCATAAATCACCCGATTTATTGACCTAGATCATGAACAATCACTTCTGAAAGCCAATTTATTGTTGACTAGCCAAAGCGACATGTTTATTGTACGGGCTGCTACTCAAACTAGCTCTTTGAACTAGCGCGCACGGTCATTATTGGTTGCGCTTGCCTTAGGGAAATCGGCTATTGGGCAGCCCAAAAAATTATAGTCAAGACACGCTGTCAACTTAATAGTCAAGACGTGCTGAAGGAAATCTTTATGCCTGTTGCTGTTGTATTTATTCTATTAGTCATTGGTTCAATAATATTCCATTTCGCTAGCCCCTGGTGGTTTACACCACTAGCATCAAACTGGGGAACAATAGACGACACTGTCAATATCACTTTCTGGGTAACCGGATTTGTATTTGTTGCCGTCAATTTGTTTATGGCCTATGCGGTGTTGCGTTTTCGCAATCGCAAAGACAGTAAACCCGCGAAATACGAACCAGAAAATCCAAAGCTTGAAATCTGGCTAACGGTTCTCACCGCTATTGGCGTGGCAGCGATGTTAGCGCCTGGTCTTTATGTCTGGAACGAATTTGTGCATGTCCCGGAAGAAGCCTGGGAGGTCGAGGCCGTCGGTGAACAATGGCGCTGGTCCTACAGATTGCCAGGAGAAGATGGCATGCTGGGTACGGTTGATAACCATCGGGTCTCTGCAGCCAATCATTTCGGTATCAATCCAAACGACCCTAACGGCCAGGATGATTTGCTAATCACAAGCAATGTGTTACACATCCCGGTGGACAAACCGGTAAATTTTTTGCTCCGATCAAAAGACGTCCTTCACGACTTTGCTGTCGCTGAGTTCAGAGTAAAAATGGACCTCGTTCCTGGTCTGGTATCCTATATGTGGTTAACGCCAACCAAAACGGGAAGCTATGAAGTACTCTGTGAAGAACTTTGTGGCCTGGCTCACTTCACCATGCGCAGTCGCGTCGTAGTTGATACCCAGGAAGACTTTGATGCCTGGGAATCACAGCAGATGACATTTGCCCAATCACAGCAGGTACGCGAACCTAATGCTATGATCGGCAGTGCCCTGTACGCCGTTTGTGCAGCCTGCCATGGCGCACAAGGTGAAGGCAACCTTGCATTAGATTCACCTAAATTAACCGGCCAATCAGACTGGTATATCAACCGTCAGCTACAAAATT
>NZUN01000107.1 GCA_002697205.1 Gammaproteobacteria bacterium | reverse complement strand
TATCCTAAAAAATTAGGATTATTTCCTATCCCAAACCGTGAAATATTTTTTATCCTAAAAAATTAGGATTATTTCATATCCCAAACCGTGAAACATTTTTTATCCTCAAATTCTANATTCAACCCTTCGACCACTTATTTCTGCTAAAAAAAATGGGCATACTTGCCCACTTTTCGATGGTTAGGATTAAACTAACCTACTTTTATGCCTCTTATAGAGACTAATAAAAAGCCCCTCACAGGGGCTTTCCAAAATTGTGGTAGCGGGGGCAGGATTTGAACCTACGACCTACGGGTTATGAGCCCGTCGAGCTACCAGACTGCTCCACCCCGCATCAACAAGGGCAGGAATTATATGTGCGTTGCACTAGGTGGTCAACACATTGCTGGTGTTTTGTTTAAATGAATTAGCTACAGATAGCNNTTTGCAACAGGCNAGNGCGGCANTAGAAGAAAGTGGTGCCGAAGAGAGGACTTGAACCTCCACGGGGTTACCCCCACTACCCCCTCAAGGTAGCGTGTCTACCAATTCCACCACTTCGGCATTTTTATCTTATTCTACTGGTACTGCTGGTATTTCTGAATCAAAACTTTCGGAATCTACACTAACCGGTATTTCTGNCGGTATAACAACTTCCGCTGATGATTNGATTTCCGGCATACCTAATGCNGCCACTTGTTCGGAGCGCTGCTTGGCAACATAAGCAAGTGCAAAACTCGTCAGGAAAAAAGCGATCGCTATCCAAGTGGTGAGCNTCGTNAGGAAATNTCCTGCACCACCGCTACCGAATACGGTTCCAGAAGCGCCTGAGCCAAAACCAGCCCCCATATCAGAGCCTTTTCCATGCTGAATCAATACCAGACCAATAACNGCAACTGCTGCAANCACGTGGACAATCAATACCAGCGATTCAAATAAGTCTAAATCCATTCTTAATCAACCTAATTTTTATTTTCGGACNGCAACCGCGGCTGTGTTGCANATCTCTAAGAATTCGTTTGTGTTCAATGAAGCACCTCCAACCAGAACACCATCTATATCTGGCTGTTCCAGCAGTTCCTTCACACCATTTGCGCGCACACTCCCCCCATACAGCAACCTGGTATCCGGGCACTGAGCACCATAGAAGTCTTTCAGCATCCTGCGAATCTCAGCATGCACCGTCTGGGCATCATCAGCAGATGCNACCTCNCCTGTACCTATGGCCCANATNGGCTCATAAGCAATGATGACGGATGCCATCTGTGCAGCTGTCAACGCTTCCATCAATGCGCCAATCTGGCCAGCAACAATCTGTTGTGCCTGTCCNGCCTGCCTTTCCAGAAGGGTTTCTCCTACACAGACCAGNGGTTGTATATCATGGTCAATACACGCTTTTGTTTTCTTGACCACCTCGTCATCAGTCTCGCCAAAAATCTGCCTTCTTTCAGAATGTCCTACCAGACAAATCCTACAACCCACCTCTTTTAGCAGCGACGCACCAATTTCACCGGTGAAGGCGCCCGGTAGTCGCCAGTTNAAATTCTGCGCGCCCACTTGGACAGTTGCTGCACTAAACTGCTTTATCGCAGATTCGACAAAAACAGATGGTAACAGCAACCAGGTGTCACCAGCTGCCGGTTGCCTGTTGCGAAAGGCTGNTGCCATCTCAACCAGCAATGATTTTGAACCGTTCATTTTCCAATTACCAGCNACTAACGGTCTATGCATCGCAATATTCCTGTGTAGCAGNCCAGTCCAACTNGCAAGGGCTCCGCATATTAACGGCTTTACTATTAACTTTCAATCCATTGGAGCNGCACGATGTACAGCATCTGCTATTTCCTGGGCTAACTGCTTTACCTGNCGTCTTTCTTCNCCTTCGACCATGACACGAANCACGGGTTCGGTGCCTGAAGGCCTCAGCAATACCCGTCCTGACTCACCTAGTCTCGATTCAGCTGANTGTACTGCTCGTAAAATCGANTCAGACTGCAGATCAGGGACTNGAGAGCAGCGAACATTGACCAGTTCCTGAGGGAATTTCCTCATTCCTTGCTTCANCCGGTTCAAATCAAGTTCCAGACTGACAATCGCTGTCAGGACGTGAAGTGCCGATACGATACCATCACCNGTGGATGCCGAATCCAGGCACAGAATATGACCCGAACCCTCNCCTCCNATTCTCCAGCCCCTGTTCTCTAACATGGCCAGGACATGACGATCTCCCACTGCGGCCCTGACAAAAGGNATATTCTGTTGTTCCAATGCACGCTGCAACCCTAAATTACTCATCTGGGTTCCAACCACACCCCCCTGCAATTCGTTTCTGCCACTTTTATACTGGGTAATCACGAATAACAGCTCATCACCATCAACAATTTCACCGAGATGATCNACCATTATGAGGCGGTCGCCATCTCCATCCAGGGCGATACCCAGATCAGCACCGGTCTCCAANACTAACGCTGATAACGCACCTGGGCTGGTAGCGCCAACACCGTCATTGATATTCAGCCCATTCGGCGAAGTCCCTATTTCAANAACTTCAGCACCCAGCTCTCTGAAAACATTCGGCGCAATGCGATAAGCAGCCCCATGGGCNCCGTCTACCGCAATCTTAAGNCCTTTAAGCGTCAGTTCTGCAGGAAAACAGCTTTTGCAAAATTCAACGTATCGTCCCGCTGCATCTTCAATACGACTGGCTTTACCCAGATGCTCNGAAGACACAGTGACCATNTCCGTCTGNANCAACTGTTCGATGGCTAACTCCTGATTATCCGTCAGTTTCTGGCCTGCACCGGTGAAAAATTTGATGCCGTTATCTTGATAAGCATTGTGCGAAGCACTCACCACGATACCCGCACAAGCCGAAAAGGTCTGCGTCAAATAGGCAACCGCGGGCGTCGGCATTGGTCCTAGCAGNANGACANCCNCGCCTGCCGAAGCCAGACCCGCCTCCAGTGCCGATTCAAACAGGTAACCCGAGTTGCGGGTATCCTTGCCGATCATGATNCTGCCACCGGATTTCTCGGCTAATACATGTCCGGCAGCCCAACCCAGTTTCAGGACAAAATCTGCGGTGATCGGATGCCTGCCAACTACGCCTCTGATACCGTCAGTGCCAAAATACTTCTTANTTTTCATCTTTCTCGCCGCTTCTCACNATAGCCGTCACCACCCGAAGGGCACTCAGGGTCTGCTTCACATCATGCACCCTNAGAATTTTTGCACCCGCCAGAAAAGCCATGATATTAC
Source organism: Gammaproteobacteria bacterium (assembly GCA_002697205.1). Taxonomy (GTDB): domain Bacteria; phylum Pseudomonadota; class Gammaproteobacteria; order Pseudomonadales; family Azotimanducaceae; genus UBA9926. The sequence continues at coordinate 28,497 of NZUN01000107.1, read as the reverse complement.
CACCTACAGATCCTGCAATCACGTCATCTGCAATCCTGGACAGCGTACTCTTCCGGGACAGGCCCACCATCAGCGGCAGACCATGAATATTAAATTCCGCCAACCGGNNGATTAGCGCCAGATTGTGCTGATGTGTTTTTCCAAAACCAAAACCTGGATCAAGGATCATTCGACCAGGACTAATGCCAGCACGGCAACAGCGTTGTACGGCCTTTTCAAAGAATAAATTAATATCATCCACNACGTCATTATACTGGGGGTTGACCTGCATTCTGCCTGGCTCNCCCTGCATATGCATGAGACANACATGTAAATTATTTTCAGCNACTAATNCCATTGACCCATCACTCGACAAGGCCCGCACATCATTAANCATATCAANCCGCAAGGAAGCGGCTTCTCGCATCACTTCCGGTGANCTGGTATCAACTGAAATGGGTATCACCGAATGGCTGTTAATCTTTTCNATAACTGGAATGACGCGATCAAGNTCTTCTGAAACAGATACGCCNACCGCGCCAGGTCGNGTTGATTCGCCCCCNACATCAATAATATGCGCGCCCTGTTCTGCCATTTNCAGCGCTCTTGACAGAGCCTGATCNACACTTGCATGAAGGCCGCCNTCAGAAAATGAGTCTGGTGTTACATTCAGTATACCCATCACTAAAGGCGTTGGCCTTNCAAGCAATTCAGACAAGACNGCCATAAGAGTAATTACAAGTCGGCTGCGGGATCCCCTATTGGTTTCCCGGATCCAGTCTGATCATCTTCAGCTGAATCCGTTCCAGCAGAAGGGTTCATAGGTGAATCATCGTCATTCCAATCGGAAGGGGGTTGTGGTTTTCGCCCTGCCATAATGTCATCTATCTGACTTTTNTCGATGGTTTCATATTCCAGCAGNGCTTCTGCCATGGCATCAAGCTTGTCACGATTCTTCTTGAGCAGATCANGAGCAATACTGTAACAATCATCTATAATCGATTTTATCTCTTCATCAATGAGTTTCGCCGTTTCACCGGAGACATGAGCGTGAGANGTAGCAGCAGACTTGCCTAAAAATANCTCAGTATCTTCTTCTTCATACTGCATCGGTCCTAATTTTTCAGACAATCCCCATTTAGTCACCATAGACCGGGCCATTCGAGTGGCTCTTTCGATATCATTGGAAGCGCCNGTGGTCACCCCATCAACGCCAAGGGTCAACTCCTCAGCAACCCGCCCGCCAAAAAGACCNCAGATCTGGCTATGGATTAGCCGTTTACTCATTGAGTACCGATCCTCCTCNGGTAAAAACATAGTGACCCCTAATGCTCTACCCCTGGGAATGATGGAGACTTTATAGGAAGGGTCATGTTCTGGAACCAGATAACCAACGACACAATGACCCGCTTCATGATAGGCAGTATTCCGCTTTTCCTTATCNGACATCACCATGGTCTTGCGTTCAGCTCCCATCATAATCTTGTCTTTAGCCTGCTCAAAGTGATACATGGCTACCAATCGTTGATCCTGACGTGCAGCAAACAATGCTGCTTCGTTTACCACGTTCGCAAGATCNGCACCAGAAAATCCCGGAGTACCTCTGGCAATATCAAGCGGAACCACATCAGCNGCGACTGGTACTTTTCGCATATGGACTTTTAGTATCTGCTCCCTGCCNCTTANATCCGGCAATGACACTACNACCTGCCGATCAAATCTTCCGGGTCGCANCAGGGCGGGATCCAATACATCCGGACGATTGGTTGATGCAATCACAATNATGCCCTCGTTACCTTCAAACCCGTCCATTTCAACGAGAAGCTGGTTCAGAGTCTGTTCCCTTTCATCATGACCTCCGCCTAAACCTGCGCCCCGGTGACGGCCTACCGCATCAATTTCATCGATGAAAATGATACAGGGTGTNTGCTTCTTGGCCTGTTCAAACATATCTCTGACCCTGGACGCACCAACGCCAACAAACATTTCAACGAAGTCAGAACCGGAGATAGAAAAAAAAGGAACTTTCGCTTCTCCGGCAATAGCCTTGGCCAGCAAAGTTTTACCCGTCCCGGGNGGACCAACCATTAAGGTACCACTCGGGATTTTACCTCCCAATTTTTGAAATTTGCCGGGTTCACGAAGAAACTCAACCAGCTCCTGCACATCTTCTTTGGCTTCATCCACACCNGCCACATCAGCAAAAGTGGTTTTAANCTGATCNTCACCCAGCAACTTTGCNTTACTTTTACCAAAAGAAAGAGGACCGCCTTTACCGCCTGCCCCTCCCTGCATCTGCCTCATGAAAAACATAAACACAGCAATNATTACTAAGATAGGGAAACTTGCTACCAGCAGTTGCATCCAGATACTTTGCTGCTCTGGCCGTTCTCCCTTGAAATCCACTTTATGNTCAACCAAATCATCAATGAGCGCCTTGTCGACGATTTGTGGNTGTATGGTTTCAAATCGGAGNCCATCNGAACGCTCGCCTCNTATGGTCAGGCCATCAATCTCAATCGTCTTCACCTGATTGCGCTTCACCAACTCCAGGAAAGTGGAATATTTCACTTCTTCAGGGTTCNTACTGACGCTGAAATTNTGAAAGACAGTNAGCAGAACTGCCGCTATCACCAGCCAGAGCAGGAGATTTTTTGCCATATCATTCACAATTCAATTCCTCTTCAATACTACTCAGCGCCTGAAGCGCTCGTTAACGGTTATTCTACTAAACCGGTCTGTTTTNNCAGTCTCNTTAACCGTTACCTTGTTCTGANTATGGGNATTATTTNTGTCCAATTCCCACCANATACAATTCTCTCGATCGCCCTCGAGATGCCTTGGGTTTCATATTCACTAATCGAGTATAGCGACTGCGAATCTGANNCCTTAAATCATCAATTCCTTCACCTTCAAAGACTTTGGTCACTACAATACCACCCTTTGCTAAGACTTTATCGGCAAAATCCAGTGCGAGCTCCACTAAAAACACAGATCTTGGCAAATCAATGTGCTTCATACCACTTAAATTGGGGGCCATATCAGAAATTACAAGGTCAACGGNGCATCCTCGCAAAGTTTCCTGCAAACNCGCATAAACGTCATCCGTAGTGAAATCNCCACGGATGACTTCAACCCCTGGTATAGCCTCCATNTCGAGAAGGTCCAGGGCTATTATTCGGCCTGCGGGTCGGGCGCATCTTTCGGCCACCTGAGACCAGCCACCTGGTGCAGCTCCAAGATCAACAATGATCTGCCCTGGTCGAAACAAATTGAGTCGATCGTTAATTTCCAGCAGTTTATAGCTTGCCCGAGAACGGTAACCTTCANCNCGGGCCTTTTTCACATANGGATCCTGCTCATGCTGCTTGAGCCATCTTTGACTGGTCTTTGATCTTTTCATATTCAATTAGNTTTAGGGTCTAGGCTNACGTACAATGACGNTCTTTAATCTANAGCGCCTCATGTTAAGCCAACAAGACANAAAAAAATTCCGNGCCATTGGCCATCATTTAAAACCTGTTGTTACTATCNCCGGNAACGGCTTGTCCGAATCNGTGCTGGCANAGATAGAAAGAGCANTGGCAGNTCACGAGNTNATCAAGGTACGAATCAACGGAGACCGTGAACAAAGAGTNTCNACACTGGCCGCAATAACCGNAAGTGCTNNCGCCATCAAGATCCAGNCAACGGGCGGAACCGCTTTAATTTACAAGAAAGCACTTGAACTAAAACCGCATCTCTCCAATCTATCGCGTCACANCTGAATCAGCGCTTGCTCAGATGTGCTGCACACGGCATATCTCATATTCAATTTTCCCTGAAGGGGTCTGCACTACGGCGACATCATCGATCTGTTTACCAATCAGGCTTCGAGCAACAGGGGAGTACACAGATATTTTATTTTCTTTAATATCTGACTCATCGTCACCGACAATCTGATAAACGACNTCTGCATCGGTATCCAGGTTAAGTAACGTTACCGTGGTACCAAATACGACTTTACCGGTAGACGTAATTTCAGTCACATCAATGATCTGAGCTGAACCCAGCTTTCCNGCGATTTCAGCAATTCTACCTTCAATAAAGGATTGCTCTTCCTTGGCATATTGGAATTCGGCATTTTCCCTCAGATCCCCCTGCTCCAAGGCCTCTGATATAGCCTGAACAATTCTNGGCCGCTCNGTGGACATCAATCGGGNGAGTTCAGTCCTGAGTGCTTCAGCGCCAGCCAATGTCATTGGTATCTTATCCATGTCTGCNTCTCTTTCTTTGCTAAGCTGCCTGGCATCGCAATACAGGCCCACTAAAAAGTATCGTGTAATTCCTGCAGACAGTATACTTCCATTTCAGCATCATGGCGGAGTGCTTCTATACTTGCNCGGNCCCCAGCCATGGTTGTCGTNTAACACACCTTATGCTGAAGCGCTGTCCTCCTTATGGTAAAAGAATCAGCTATCGCCTGCTTACCTTCCGTGGTATTGATAATAAAGTCAATTTCTCCATTCTTAATCGAATCAGNGACATCGGGCCTTCCCTCTATGACCTTATTCACTGTTTTCACTGGAANACCTGCTTNCTCCAGGGTNTTAGCAGTTCCTCTGGTTGCTATCAATTTAAANCCCAGATCTAATAATTCGACAGCCATATCAGCTAGTTGATCCTTNTCAGGATCTCTAATGCTCAAAAATACCTGCCCAGAAGAAGGAATCTTATCATCTGCTGCTATCTGAGCCTTGCCATAGGCTTCGGCAAAAGTCTGGCCNATGCCCATGACTTCACCTGTCGATTTCATCTCCGGGCCAAGAATCGGATCAACTCCAGGGAATTTNCCAAAAGGAAATACCGCCTCCTTTACATTGAAATACTCAGGTNGTATCNCCNCAGTAAAANCCTGCTCTTCAAGNCTNGTACCCGCCATACAACGAGCGGCAATTTTNGCCAGAGATCGACCGATGGATTTAGAAACAAACGGGACCGTGCGGGATGCTCGGGGGTTCACTTCGAGAATAAATATCTGGTCACCTTGAAGAGCAAGCTGCACATTCATCAAACCTATAACGCCTAGCTCCTGAGCCATGGCTTTTACCTGTTCTGACATTTCATGAATAACGNTNGAGTCCAGGCTGTAAGGCGGCAGAGAGCAGGCAGAATCGCCAGAATGAACACCTGCCTGTTCAATGTGTTCCATCACAGCGCCAATCACAACNNGCTCACCATCGCATACNGCNTCAACATCAACTTCGATAGCCTGATCTAAAAAACGATCAAGTAACACAGGAGAATCATCTGAAACTATGACCGCCTGTTTAAGATATTTCTCAAGTTCACTGNCCTGATAGACAATATCCATGGCTCGACCACCCAGCACATATGACGGGCGNACAACAAGTGGATAGCCAATCTCTTNTGCTGCTGCTAATCCTTCATCAATATTTCTGATAATCCGATTGGCGGGTTGAAGCAANCCAAGTTTATGAATCATCTGCTGNAATCGTTCACGGTCTTCTGCCTGGTCAATGGCATCAGGAGAAGTACCAATGATTGGCACGCCTGCCTTNGCTAACGCGGCAGCCAGGTTCAATGGTGTCTGCCCGCCAAACTGCACGATCANGCCGCTGGGATTTTCGANCTCGACAATGGCGAGGACATCTTCAAGGGTCAGAGGTTCAAAATATAATCGATCTGAAGTATCAAAATCAGTAGAAACTGTTTCAGGGTTACAGTTGACCATAATNGTTTCATAACCATCTTCGCGCAAGGCAAGCGCTGCATGAACACAACAGTAATCAAATTCAATACCTTGGCCAATNCGGTTAGGACCGCCGCCGAGCACCATNATTTTTTTCCGATCAGAGGGCTGTGCCTCACACTCGTTTTCATAGGTTGAATACATATAGGCTGTCGACGATGCAAACTCTGCAGCACAACTGTCTACTCGCTTGTAAACCGGCTTAATATCCATTGCCAACCGGTAGGCTCTCATACTGCTTTCAGNGACCTGAAACAATTGTGCCAGGCGAATATCGGAAAACCCTCGCCGCTTCAATTGCAACAGGGATTCCCTGGAAGTATCTTCCAGAGCAGNTCCACACAGCGCGGTTTCTGTTCTAATAAGATCTTCAATCTGTACCAGAAACCACAAATCNATTCCGCTCAAACCGTTAATTTCCTGAATACTCATGCCCAGACGAATTGCATCGCCAATAAACANGACCCGCTCCGCTCCTGGAACCCTCAACTCTTTTTGAATAACCGCTCNGGCATCGNAATCTTCCGGACTGATAGCCGGTGTAAACCCTGAAATACCGATTTCCAGACCGCGAAGTGCCTTCTGCANGGATTCCTGAAAAGTCCGACCAATTGCCATTACCTCGCCCACTGACTTCATCTGGGTGGTGAGCGTATTATCCGCCTGCGGGAATTTCTCAAAAGTAAATCGTGGNATTTTGGTAACAATATAGTCTATCGACGGCTCAAAAGAGGCGGGCGTAACACCACCNGTAATTTCATTTGACAACTCATCCAGGGTATACCCAATGGCCAATTTAGTTGCTACTCGAGCTATGGGGAAGCCGGTTGCCTTTGAAGCCAGCGCNGAAGACCTGGATACCCTNGGGTTCATTTCAATAACCACCAGCTTTCCGGTTTCCGGATGCACCGCAAACTGTACGTTCGAACCTCCCGTNTCCACACCGATGGCCCGCAAAACAGCGACTGAGGCATTCCGCATGATCTGATATTCTTTGTCNGTGAGNGTCTGAGCAGGTGCAACCGTGATTGAATCACCGGTATGAACACCCATCGGGTCAAAATTCTCAATCGAACAAACAATAATGCAATTGTCCNGCTTGTCCCTGACAACCTCCATNTCAAACTCTTTCCAGCCGAGCAGGGATTCGTCTATTAANAACTCGCTAGTGGGTGATAAATCCANCCCCCTGGTNCAAATTTCANCAAATTCCTGTTGATTGTAAGCAATNCCGCCACCACTACCGCCCATGGTAAAACTNGGCCGAATAACACAGGGAAAGCCAAGCTGGCCTTGGACCTGTCTGGCTTCTTCCAGGGAATGCGCTATTGCACTACGTGGTGTATCCAATCCAATGGACTTCATTACCTGGTCGAACAACTGCCTGTCTTCAGCCCTGTCAATGGCCTCCTTGGTCGCGCCGATTAACTCAACATTATACTTTTCAAGGATCCCNTCCCTAGAAAGATCCAGAGCACAATTAAGGGCCGTCTGACCACCCATGGTNGGTAACAGCGCATCGGGCTTTTCTTTTTCTATTATTCGCTCTATTGTCTCCCAGACTATGGGCTCGATATAGGTGGCATCAGCCATGCTGGGATCAGTCATAATCGTGGCTGGATTAGAGTTCACCAGAATGACCCGGTAACCTTCTTCCTTTAACGCCTTACAGGCCTGGGCACCTGAATAATCAAACTCACAGGCCTGGCCAATGATAATGGGCCCAGCTCCAATGATCATCACACTGTTAATATCACTGCGTTTTGGCATCTAGGAAGCCCCCTCCATCATAGCCATAAATTGATCAAACAGCGCCGCGGCATCATGTGGGCCTGGACTGGCTTCTGGATGCCCTTGAAAGCCAAAGGCNGGCTTATCGGTCAAACGCACCCCCTGAACAGTCTGGTCAAATAGTGATCGATGGGTTACTTCCACATTCGCTGGTAANTTATCATCATCTAAGCAGAAGCCATGATTCTGACTGGTAATCAACACGGCNCCACTCGTCATTTCTCGAACAGGATGATTAGCACCGTGATGGCCATTCTTCATCTTCTTAGTCTTCAGGCCTGCTGCAAGTCCTAGNAGTTGCATACCCAGGCAGATACCAAACACTGGAATATTTCTTTTCAGGATCTCCCGGATAGCATTGATAGCATAATCGCAGGGCTCCGGATCACCCGGCCCATTCGACAGAAACACGCCGTCGGGCTTCAATGCCAGAACCTCCTGAGCACTGGTTGTGGCAGGCACTACTGTCACCGAACAACCTCTGTCAACCAGCATTCGTAGAATATTGAGTTTCACGCCATAGTCGAAGGCAATGACTCGGAAGCGCTCTGGAATTGCCTTATTTTCCTCATTTCCCAGTTCCCAGGTCCCTTCTTGAAAGGGATATGNTGCCGAGGTCGACACCTGCTTTGCCAGATCCATTCCTTCAAGGCCGGAAAACTCTCTGGCCATTTTCAGAGCGCGCGCTATATGATCTGATGTAATATCTGCCGNTGCCANAATACAGGCNTTCTGCGAACCCCGGTTGCGAAGCAGGCGAGTCAGTTGCCGGGTATCTATTTCTGCTATTGCAACGGTGTTGTTCCTGACCAGAAACTGTTCGAGACTTTCGGTGCTGCGCCAGTTACTGGCGATCANGGGCAGATTCCTGATAACCAGCCCCGANGCCCAGACTGAATCAGACTCGTTATCTTCAGGATTACAACCGGTATTGCCGATGTGGGGATGGGTCAGGGTGATGATCTGACGGCAATACGAAGGGTCCGTCAGGATTTCCTGATAGCCCGTCATTGCTGTGTTGAAAACCACTTCGCCTACAGCTGTATCCATAGCACCAATAGCGATACCTTCAAAAATATCACCACTGGCCAACACTAGGATTGCTTTCGCTACCAATTAACTACTCCAATGCGATAACGTCTGATTGATCCAAAAAAAAGCGAGATGGCGTTGGCCGTCTCGCTTTTTGCTGATTCGAATTGCAGTATCATACTGCAGCAGTATTCTAATTGAGACAGCCCTGTGATGCCAGTAGGTTTCGCTTTTTTTTACTCGAACTGGTCCAGATTCAAAACATCAGTCATGGAGTAAACTCCCTTGGGCTGACCACTTAACCATTGGCAGGCTCGCAAGGCTCCTTCAGCAAAATTCTGCCTGCTCTGGGCTTGGTGCTTGATTTCTATTCGCTCACCAGGTGTCGCAAAAATGACCGTATGTTCACCAACAACACTACCCCCTCGCAAGGCGTGTATGCCAATTTGTCCCGCTTGCCGTTTATTGGTATCAGAATGCCTCCCATAGGCTGCCGTCTCAGACAAGCTTGTACCGCGCACGCTCGCTACCAATTCACCTAGCGTCAGCGCAGTCCCCGAAGGAGCGTCAATTTTCTGATTGTGGTGCATCTCAACAATCTCTACTTCAGCTTCAGGTCCTAATATCCTGGCTGCAATTTCAACGAGTTTAAACGTTGCGTTGACCCCTACGGCAAAATTGCTGGCAATCACCAGGGCAACCTTTTCGGAGGAAAGATCAATTATTTCCCGCTCTACCTCCGAGAAACCGGTCGTGCCGATAATCAATCCTTTAGTGTTGTCTGTACAGACCTGCAAATGGTCCAGCGTTGCCTGGGGACGAGTGAAGTCAATAACCATATCAAAATCATCGATAACTGCTGACAGGCTATCACTGATAGCGACGTCGAGATTAGCCTCGCCAATCAGCTCACCTACATCCCTATCGATCCAGGCAGAACCGACGTGCTCGGTCGCCGCTGTAAGGCGTAACTGGGGATGGTCAACCAGAAGTTCCGCGAGCATACGACCCATCCTGCCTGCAACGCCTGCAACACACACCCTGTTACCCATAATTAACCCATCCGTCGACAATGTCTGCTGGCCAGCTGCAGTCTCAGTAATAAATTCAATCGGTCAGCGCATCAATAAACCGTTTTACGCCTTTGATCCAGCTGACTTGTTTCGGTGATTGGGAAGCATCCTGATTACCAGCAAATTCTTCCAGCAGTTCTTTCTGCCGATTACTCAGGTTCACCGGTGTCTCAACCACAATCTTGCAGTAAAGATCTCCTATACCACCGCCTCTGATCTGCGCCATGTTGACACCTTTAGCACGCAACCTAAATAACTTTCCTGTCTGGGTTTCTGCAGGAATTTTGAGGTTTACCTTTCCTTCCAGGGTGGGTACCTCTAACTGGCCTCCTAAAGCCGCATCAACAAAACTGATAGGGACTTCACAATACAGATCTGCAGTTTCTCTAGTAAAAATGCGATGCTCGCGAACATTAACCTGAACATAGAGATCTCCAGCAGGCCCCCCGCTCACACCGGCCTCACCTTGACCTGACAGGCGAATCCTATCACCCGTATCCACGCCTGGAGGAACTTTGACCGACAGGGTCTTGCGCTCTTCTAGCCGCCCCTGCCCACGACACTTCTGGCAGGGATCCTTAATAACTTTGCCTTTACCCCTGCATCTGGGACAGGCCTGCTGCAGCGAGAAAAAGCCCTGCCGGGCTGTCACCTGCCCTAACCCACCGCATTGCACACAATCAACTGGCGCAGTCCCTTTTTTTGCTCCGGAACCCAGGCATTCCATGCATTCGACCAGCGTTGGGATGCGTATTCTGGGGTTAGTACCACGGACGGCCTCCTCTAAATCAAGGTCGAGGACGTATTTTAGGTCTGAGCCTCTTTGTACCTGGCTCTGTCCTCTGCCACCACTGAAAATATCGCCAAAGACATCTTCAAATATAGATCCAAAATTACTGCTGCTACTAAAACCACCACCCCCTGACCCATCCAGCGCTGCATGGCCGAATTGATCATACGAAGCTCGCTTTTCACTATCCAAAAGTACTTCTGCCGCTTCACTGGCTTCTTTGAACTTTTCCTCCGAACCATCTTCGCCGGTGTTGCGATCAGGATGAAGCTTCATAGCCAATCGACGGTAGGCTTTCTTGATTTCCTGTTCGGAAGCGCCTTTTTGAACGCCCAGCACTTCGTAGTAATCACGTTTAGCCATAGTTTCTATCTACATTTTTTCTTCTACCATGGCCTTTATCCTGGATAAAAAGCCGGTGCTTTTGAGGTTTTATTTTTCGTCTTTAACTTCTTCAAACTCAGCATCCACAGCTTCTTCTCCAGATGCCTCTGCGGGTTCTGCTTGCTCCTCCGGAGCCTGGGCCTGGGCTTCGGCACTTTGCTGGGCATACATTTTTTGCGCCAGTGCCGAAGAAACTTCTGTTAATTTCTGTGTTTTTACTTCAATGTCATCTTTATCAGTACCTCGAACAGCCTCTTCAAGAGCAGCTACTGCCGTTTCGATTTCAGATTTTTCCTCATCAGCGGCTTCCTCACCCGCTTCTTGAAGCGTTTTCTTGGTAGCGTGTATCAAAGCATCCGCACCATTTCGAGCAGCAACCAACTCCTCAAATTTTCTGTCATCTTCAAGGTGCGCCTCAGCATCTCTAACCATTTTTTCAACTTCGTCATCGCTCAACCCACTTGATGCTTTTATGACGATTGACTGTTCTTTACCAGTGGCTTTATCTTTGGCCGAGACACTCAAGATTCCATTTGCATCCAGATCAAAGCTAACTTCGATCTGCGGAGCACCACGGGGAGCAGGTGGTATATCGGAGAGATCAAACCGACCGAGGGATTTATTCTGAGCTGCCTGTTTTCGCTCACCCTGGAGTACATGGATAGTGACGGCTGGCTGATTATCCTCTGCGGTGGAAAATACCTGGGATTTCCTTGTTGGGATAGTCGTGTTCTTATCAATAAGCGAGCTCATCACGCCACCCATTGTTTCAATACCCAGCGATAGCGGCGTCACGTCCAGCAACAGTACGTCTTTGACATCTCCAGCCAAAACAGCTGCTTGAATAGAAGCACCTAATGCAACGGCTTCGTCGGGATTAATATCCTTACGGGGTTCCTTCCCAAAAAAATCTTTTACTTTGCTCTGAACAAGCGGCATTCTGGTTTGACCCCCTACCAGTATAATGTCATCAATACCGGAGATTCCCACATCCGCATCCTTCAGGGCGATTCTGAGGGGCTCTAATGTTCTCTCCACCAAGTCTTCTACCAGAGACTCCAGTTTACTCTGCGTCATTTTCATCACCAGGTGTTTAGGACCTGATGCATCAGCCGTTATGTAAGGCAGATTAATCTCAGTCTGACTCCCATTGGAAAGTTCAATTTTGGCTTTTTCGGCTGCCTCTTTAAGTCGCTGAAGCGCCAAAGAGTCGTTCTGCAGATCCATCCCCGATTCTTTTTTAAACTCTGCAACCAGGTATTCGATAATCCGCAGATCAAAATCCTCTCCGCCAAGGAATGTGTCACCGTTAGTTGAGAGCACTTCAAATTGTTTTTCACCATCAACATCTGCAATTTCAATAATAGAAATGTCGAAGGTTCCGCCACCAAGATCATAAACAGCAATGGTAGAATCGCCGACAGCCTTATCCATCCCATAGGCCAATGCGGCAGCTGTAGGCTCATTAATAATTCGCTTTACATCCAGGCCGGCAATCCTGCCTGCATCCTTCGTCGCTTGTCTCTGAGAATCATTAAAATAGGCTGGGACAGTAATAACTGCTTCTGTCACTTCCTCTCCTAGGAAATCTTCTGCCGTTTTCTTCATTTTTCCAAGAATCTGAGCGGAAATCTGTGGCGGTGCCAATTTCTCATCTTTTACTTGAATCCAAGCATCTCCATTTTCAGCTTTAACAATGCCATAAGGAACCATTTTAATATCCCGCTGAACAACCTCATCAGCGTACATCCTGCCAATTAAACGCTTTACCGCAAATAAAGTATTATGGGGATTGGTAACCGCCTGTCTCTTCGCTGACTGGCCGACAAGGACCTCACCGTCGTCAGCATAAGCCACTGCTGAAGGCGTAGTACGGTCACCCTCTGAATTTTCAATTATTTTTGGCGTACCACCATCCATTAATGCAACACATGAATTAGTCGTGCCTAGATCAACACCGATTATTTTGCCCATTTCCTGCTTCTCCTTTGTAACAGAGCACTCAAGGCTCTGCGGGTTTATTCTCTTATCTTGTCTTGTAAGTAAGCTTTCTATGTAAGCTTTCTGCGAATATTTTCAAGTGTATGCAAAGACCGAAATTCATGATGACTTCGAAACAATAACCATTGCCGGTCTCACCAATCGACCGTGCAGCCTGTAACCTTTTTGTATTACTGCAATAACTGAATTCGGTTCCAGGTCCGCGCTATCAACCATCGACAGCGCCTGGTGGAGATTCGGGTCAAAGGGCTCTCCCTGAGGGTCTACAGCTTCAATTCCTTCTTTAACCAGGACATCAATAAATAACTTCTGACAAAGCTTGATACCTTCAAGTTGGGGGTCTTCTGCAGGTGCTTCCACCTGCTCACTGGTTTCTATTGCTTTTTCGATACTATCCACTACAGGTAATAAGTTCTGCAGAAGTCTTTCAATTCCGAATTTATGGGCATTCTGGATGTCTCTATCGACTCGACGACGCAGGTTCTGCATCTCAGCTTCCGCCCTTAAGGCTGTATCCCTGTGCTTGTCTGCTTCCTCTAACGCCTTCTGCAATGCATCAGAATCCGACGAATCATCCTGATCAATCGATTCAGCCTGCTCAGGACTGTCATCTTCAGGCTCAACATTCTCTAACGACTCTTCTTCAATGTCCTGTTTGTTGGCCATAGTTAACCCTTAACTCGCAAGTAGAGGGGAATATGGGGTTTTCCAAACGCATTTCAAGGCCAAATCGACTTTCTAACTTAAATTTATGTCGATGGCGATCTAACTTAGGCTAATGAATTTAGCCTGGCACTGGTGAGAACTAATGTCTTGACAACTCAAGAGCAGCGCTCAAGACCCGAGCCGTGGTATCAACGATAGGAATTACACGATCATAGGCCATTCTAGTCGGCCCAATGACACCAAGAACGCCTACCCGCTGCCCATCAATCTGGTAAGAAGAGGTAACCAGACTACATTCATCCAATGGATCATAGCCAGATTCATGTCCTATAAACAGCTGAACACCTTCGGAACTCATACACCGATCCAGCAAATGGAGAATATCCCCCTTAAGCGAAAAAGCTTTAAACAATGCTCTTATATCATCCAGGCGTTGGTCTTGCCCCAGCTCGAACAGATTCTCCTGGCCAGCCATAACGAAATCAGCAGGCTGTTCGGTTTCGAAAACCATCGCAGCCATATCCAGAGTTGACTGCATTAGGTTATTCATATTTTTTCGATCTGTCGTCATCGACTCAACAATCTTCTGGCGAATCATGGCCAGATTATGACCGGCAAAATGAGCATTGAGAAAATTAGAAATCTCCTTTAACTGCGTCTCCGTATAGGCTTCCTTGCAATGGATAACACGATTTTCCACTTCATGATCATTCAAAACCATGATTACCAGTACCCGATCACCGGACAGCGGCAAAAATTCCAAATGTTTCAGTACCACCTGCTCATTCCTCGGAATAGTAACTAATCCCGCCATATGAGTAATCTCGGATAACAGGTCAGAAGCGGACTTAACCAACTCCTGAGCAGTCATATCAGGGTCCAGATGTTTTGATAACTGTTTAATATCGACATCAGCCATGGGCTGCACTTTAATCAATGAATCAACAAAAAGCCGATAAGCCTTCTCAGTGGGTATTCGACCGGCGGAGGTATGCGGCGACTTTAGAAACCCCTTATCCTCTAGGTCAGCCATGATGTTTCGAACCGATGCCGGGCTCATGGGCATATGTACGGATCTGGCTAATTGCTTTGAGGCCACTGGCTGGCCGCCTGCAATATAATGCTCTATTAAATTTTTTAACAAAATTTGAGCTTTATCGGTAACCGAATCAGGTTCCATAACGTACAATCATCCGTGACAGAAGACAAGATTAATATAGCCTTTCCCGGTAAGCAACCATACCTAAGTCTGCTTTTTATTCATTGCTATAACCGGTACTGGTATACAATCTATTCCAGGAATCTAAGCAATACTATGCTGACTCAAATCACTATTACAGATCTAGCCATCGTCGATTACCTTGATCTGCCACTGCCNGATGGCATGAGTGTAATCACTGGTGAAACAGGCGTCGGCAAGTCAATCATGCTCGATGGGCTGGCATTAACTCTGGGACAGCGNGCCGAGATTAATCAAATTGCCTCAGGAAAAAATACTGCGGAAGTCAGCGCTGAGTTTGACATTTCCANGTTACCTGCCGCCAGAGACTGGCTCATCGAAAAGGAAATCAGCATTCAGGACAACATGGTACTGCTGCGCCGCATNATCAGATCCGATGGCAGAAATCGAGCATTCATTAATGGCTCACCGACTACCCTTANCGAACTAAAGTCCNTTGGTGAACTGCTGATAGATATACATGCTCAACATGAACATCAATCACTACTCAAGAAACCAACCCAACGGAAGTTACTGGATGAATATTGCGGCGCTCAAAANCTTGCTGATGAGGTTAANCTGCTGCACAGCCATTATCAGGAAAACAGNAAGCGACTTCGTGAGAAGCTGACCGCATCAGATGAAAACAATGACAAATTGCAANTGTTAACTTACCAGGCCAGCGAAATCACCGAACTGGCTTTGGNGCCTGGAGAACTCGAAANCCTAGANGCAGAACATAACCTTTTAAGCCGTGCTGAACACCACATCAATAATGCCTCTTTGGCTACTGAGCTCATCAATAGTGATACTGAAAAAACCATCATAGGTCAGCTAAATCAAGTTAATAACCTGATGGACCAAATTGAAGANGCCACNGTTGAAAATCTCAGGGAACTCCTCAAAGACAGTATTATCCANATTGAAGAGGTCTCAAAAGACTTAAGGCGTTATGTAGAGCGTTATCCAGTTAACCCTGCACGGCTAGCAGAAATCGAGTTGCGATTGTCACAAATTCACGATATTGCCAGAAAACACAAGATNCAGCCCCGTGACCTAGCTGCTCTCAGTGAGACGCTGGCAGCTCAGCTAAAGGCTTTANAAGACAATCACGAAGATATAATAACACTCGAGCAGGAACTCAAATCGCTACGTCTTCAATACCAAGAATCTGCGAGATTACTGAGCGAATTAAGAACCAGCAAAGCGCCGGAATTAGAGGCCAAAGTAACCAAGCTACTACACAAAATGGGCATGAACAACAGCTACCTTACTGTCAGCCTGACNCCGCTTCAGGATTCAGACTTTCGCAGCATGGGCGGCGAGGAAATCGAATNTCTAGTCAGTACAAACCCGGGCCAGGCNCCGCTGCCACTNAATAAGATAGCATCCGGGGGAGAACTATCCAGAATCAGNCTGGCGATACAGGTAGTGACTGCAGATACCACAGCCGTACCGACCCTNGTCTTCGACGAAGTCGATGTTGGTATAGGCGGCGGTATCGCTTCTATCGTTGGTTCTCTGCTCCGGGACCTGAGCAANAGTGCTCAAATATTATGTGTAACCCATCTNCCTCAGGTTGCAGCCCAAGGCGAGCACCATTTTAAAGTCAGCAAATCAGAAAACTCTAATCACACTNAAATCAACCNGCTCTGCCAAAACGATAGAATCGAAGAGATTGCCCGNATGTTAGGAGGCGTTTCAATAACNAAAAGATCCATCGCTCATGCTAGCGAAATGCTAATCGAAAGCCAGGCCGGTTCAACAAGTANCTAACAAGATCAAGTCCNCACTCGGTCCAGCCAAANCGTCGCATCAGCGNCAGTCNGCGCAAATCCCGTACATATTCAAATNATGATCAGTCAGCTCGAAGCCNAGACGCTTTGCTANTTCCANCTGTCTGGCTTCAATATCAGGGTCAGCAAATTCTTCGACATGGCCGCANTTTATACAAACAATATGATCATGGTGGTGTTCCGGGGAAAGCTCAAAAACAGAGTGCCCNCTTTCAAAATGGTGCCTGGTCACCAGGCCCGCACCTTCAAACTGGGTCAATACCCTGTATACCGTCGCCAGTCCAATCTCTTCGTTATTTNCTAANAGTAACCTGTACACGTCTTCTGCACTTACATGACGCNCANCTGAAGTAAGCAGTATACGCATAATCTTGATGCGCGGATGCGTGATTTTTAATCCTACATCCTTCAACCCCTGAGTTTCGGCAGTCATTCTTTACGGNCNTCAACTTNGAACATCAGCTTTCTCCTCNCTCGCCTCTATTATACGATACAATGCCCCGTAATCCGATTAATTAAAAAATAAGTACCACCATGAAAAACCTATTCGCCACGCTTACTCTGTTGGTTTTATTCACGACAAGTTGCTCATCCTTTCAATTTCCCTGGGTGTACCGCCTTACAATACAGCAGGGTAACATCGTCTCCCAGGAAATGATTGATAAGCTTAAGCCAGGAATGACCAAAAGTCAGATTCAATTTATTCTCGGTAACCCAATTTTACAAGACTCACTGGATCAAGATCGCTGGAACTACATCTATAGCCTGCANATACCTGGAAGGGATCTGGTGCAAAGAGAACTCGTCATTTACTTCGAAGAAAACANGCTAAGNCATTTTGAGGGCGATTATATACCCAGCGAGAATAGCAAAAGCCAANCGGATGGCTAGTGCGAATCCGCCCGACGATGCCTGATTTCTTTCGGACTGAGTTGCAGCGGCCGGTACACTTCAATTCGGTCACCTGACTCTACCCGAACATCCTCATCAATTCTGCTTCCAAATCGGCCGAGAAGACATTCTGAAAACCTAATGTCAGGAAAGCTGAGCGGTAACTTAGACATCGTGACTGCTTCACGAGCTGTGGTTCCATCGGCCACACAGAGTTTAACGACGCTTTGTTCGTCTGTGCCTGCAAACGCTACCTCTATCGCCAGATCTCCCTCAGCCATATAGCTCATCAGCCCTCTGCGAAAATGACGNNACTAACTTATCAGCAGCNGCTGAAAATACCCGCCCGAAGGTTNTCTCTACAAGACGATTACTGAATTCAAACTCCAACGACATCGAAACCCGACAGCCCTCAGAACCCAACTGCTGAAAATTCCACTCTCCCTGCAGGTGAGCGAAAGGGCCTTCGACAAGGCTCATACGGATGTTCTTATGGGGTAGAAGTAAATTCTGAGTCCGAAAAGTTTGCCTGATGCCCGATACNGATAACTCCAGNTCCCCGACCACNTCAGCCCCATTCTGAGCCAATACCCTACTGGCTGAACACCAGGGAAGAAACTCACAATACTTTGGAACATCTGCCACAATTCCAAAAATCTGCTCGGTACTGTANGGCAGCAGTGCGCTCCTTTCATAGTGACGCATCTGTCACCGATCTATAAAAACGTCATCACAAAAACCACCATGACGCCGGTTGGGGCGACAAATCGGGTGATCANCCGCCACAGATTCGACCAGGCCTTATCACCCGCAAGCTCATCCTCAACAATCTGATCTTTTAGAAACCATCCCGCAAANATCGCAATCAACATGCCACCCAAGGGCAATAAAATATTATTAGACAGGTAATCCATGGTATCGAAAAAGGTCATCCCCGAAAGTAGCGTGAAATCAGCACCGATATTGAATGAAAAAGCGCTGCCAAGACCCACAANCCANGCAATAATACCCACCAGCATGGCGCCTTTAGCGCGTGTGATGGCAAGTTTCTCAACGACCCAGGCAACAGCNGGTTCCATCAATGAAATGGAAGATGTGATCGCAGCAAATGACACCAGNACAAAGAACAAAGCACCGAATATCTGCCCACCTGGCATTTGACCAAAGGCAATGGGCAGCGTGATAAACATAAGGCCAGGTCCCTCACTGGGCTGCAGACCATTGGCAAAAACAAGCGGAAAAATGACCATTCCTGACAACAGAGCAACACTGGTATCAAGCAGAGCGATGGTCGTCGCGGTACCAATAATAGAGGTGTCTTTTGGCACATAAGCGCCATAAGCCATAATAGCGCCCATTCCCAAGCTCAACGTAAAGAACGCCTGGCCCATGGCAACCAGCAAGCTATCAGTACTGAAAGCATCAAGATCCGGAGAAAATAGAAACATTAATCCTTCTTTAAAGTGGCCAGTCGCCAGCGCTGAATAAAACACCAGCATCAGCAGAAGAACAAATAATGCTGGCATGAGATAGCGTACTGTCGTCTCCAGTCCTCTACCCACACCTCGTGCCGCGATATAGATAGTGAGCGCCATAAACAAAGTATGCCAGCCTACCACTGACACCGCATCTGCGGTGAATTCAGCAAACACCTGAGTGGCTAGATTAGCATCTGTACCCACAAAGTTTCCTGATGCCATTTCCACAATATACGACATCGCCCAACCCGCAATAACCGCATAAAAAGACAGAATCATAAACCCTGCCAGGGCGCCCATCCAGCCAATCAGCTGCCAGAACGAGCTGGTTCCAGACTGGTGAGCAAGGTTACGCATTGAATTAATAGGACTTTGTCGACCTGCCCTGCCCAATAATATTTCTGCTGCTAGAATAGGCACACCAATCAAAAATATACACACCAGATAGGCAAGTACAAATACGCCACCGCCATTTTCACCGGCAAGATATGGGAAGCGCCATATGTTACCCAGGCCTACTGCGGAGCCTGCGGCGGCTAAGATAAACATCAATTTTGATGACCACATTCCATGGGACGATTCTGCATTGCTCATATTGATCTCCGTTCAAGCTGCCAGCGTAATAATTATCAGCAAACCGGCAAAGACTCACAACCCAACTGACAAAGTTGTACAATAACACTTGTGCCCTCACGTGATAGAAAGAAATCGATGGCAAAACAAATTAAAACAAACTCTGGCACGATCGCTTTAAACAGGAAAGCAAAGTTTAACTATCATCTGCATGAAGAATTCGAGGCTGGTATCGCTCTTCTGGGATGGGAAGTTAAGGCGCTACGCGCTGGTAAGTGCCAACTAACTGATACCTTCATTCTATTGCGTAATAATGAAGCATTCCTGCTTGCCTGCAATATTTCACCTCTGCAATCTGCCTCAAGCCACGTCATTGCTGAGCCGCAGCGTTCCAGAAAACTGTTGTTACATCGTAAGGAGATTGCCAAGTTAATCGGCGCAACGCAGCAAAAGGGCTATACTTGTATTCCAGTGGCGCTGTACTGGAAAAACAATAAGGTAAAGGTTGGCATAGCCTTAGCCTCTGGGAAAAAAGAACACGATAAGCGTATTACCATCAAGGAGCGGGAATGGAAACGCGATCAGCAACGAATAGCCAAAATGCACAATCGCTAATACCGCACCTTTAACCGAAAATGCCATACCCCCGTGACTTCATACAATTGACAAGTACCTTGCGCTTACGCCTTTCTGCATTTTCCAGACCTTTACCTGTACCCATAACAGCAGCACCGCCGGCTAATTTTTTACTATCTCGCTGGTCACCAATCACTGCACCCAGCAGACTCCCAAAGACTGAACTCACCACACCTCGGGTGATCGCCTGTTTGGGCGTGTTCACTTGATCAGCGTATTGCTCGCATTCACTCAAATCGATCGCATACTGCTCAGGATCAACCCCTTTCTGGTCAATGATGGGCTCGGATGCACAAGCAGTCAATAACGCCAGGAAAGCTGCCGAGATCAATTTTTTCATGCAAATCCTCCTTATAAAACGATACTTTAAACTAGCCAATATGAACCGTTACTGAACAACCAGAAGCGCAGCGATAAACAGTAAAATTATGACCTATCATTTAAATATGCACGCTAAGTCAGCGTTTAGAAAACAAGCACGTCTATTACTTCTAAACTCCAAGCGTTAATTAGAAACGCTCTAAAAACAAATATAAAGTAATGGTTAAATAAAAAAAACCTCGCAAAGACTTAAATTTGCGAGGTTTTGTCATGTTGCTGATCAGACTACAGATACATTAACCGCCTGTAGGCCTTTATCAGCTTGCTGAATTTCGAACTCAACCTCCTGGCCATCCTTGAGAGTCTGAACACCCGGGCTGACGATTGCAGTGAAGTGAACAAATACGTCCTTACCACTTTCCTGGGAGATAAAACCAAACCCCTTCTTGTCATCAAACCACTTTACCTGGCCTCTTACTGTTGCCATGTCTCTTTCCTTGTATTAACTAATGAATGAACCCCTTTACAATCTTTGCAAAAGGGTGCTGACCGACTACCAATTACTTACTTGCGTCGGAAGAGAACGATAGCGTTACACATACTAAGCGCTCATAAAAAGTGAAGCCATATTAGCCAGCCGCGCCATGTTAACTTACAAGCACATGAAAAACAGTTTTAATTTAGACGCTTTTTTAAGCCACTAAGCAGGCAGCATGACTATATGAACCGGTAGTATCTGCGCCCAACTGCTTGCGTTTGCCAGTCCGAGAAATCAACTTAGCCCTTCAACCAGATCAATTCATTAAGCGCAAAAAAAAAGAAAACACATCGATAGAAAACCAAAACGGCGCCATAAAGGCGCCGTTTTAAGGAAAACCAAGGCCAGAAAATCTAGCCTGCTGTCAGGGTTTAACTGCCATTTAACGCATAGGTCAATTCAAGACCCATGAGTCGCGGTACTGTCGTTCCAGCAGAGCGTCGGAAAAACTCTCCTTCCCCTTGCCTGAGCACCTGTAGGATACCCACGTCATCGAACACGTTGTTTACAAAGGCTGATATTTTCCAGTTACCTCCGGCAGATTTCCAGGTAGCCCGGATATCAAGCCGATCGTATTCCCCCGCTTTTTCTCTTTCGCTCTCAAAGGGCGAGTAGTACACCTCATCAATCCAGTTATACACCGCGAACAATTCCAAGCTCGAACCATTGCTGTTTGGCCAGACGTAGCTGGCCCACGCCGTATATTTCAGTTCCGGAACCTGCAGGAGTTGATTACCGTTAATGTTTTTAAGCACGGCAGTCGCATCCGTTGGAAACAAGGATGCAGGCGTGTCATGGCCTCCTGTATCTATTATCCACATGTCTTCGGTATATTCACTCGGCGTGAAACTGAAGTTACCACCCAAGGTCAATCTATCGGTCGCAAGCCAAGTAAGTTCAGCTTCCGCGCCTAGGATTTCTGCACCGGGTGCCGGAAGGACCGAGGTTGTCGTTCCAAACGCATCGCCCTCAAGCAACGGCGGCGTCACTTCGGTTGCAACGGTATGAATCCATTCATAGTCGTACAAGTAGAACGACCCGTTCAACTGCACGCGCCCGTCCTCTGACTGCATCTTATAACCGAATTCATAGGCAATCAGTTCTTCTGGATCATAGGCTGGTGTGGCACTAAAGAACACCAGGTTATTACCACCAGAGCGATAGCCTGAAGTTGCTGACAGATACAGCAGAATATCATCGGAGACATTATAATCTATATTAAGACGACCCGTGGTCTTGGTATCTTTACGAGAGAAAGCCCGGTACACACTTAATCCTACCGGGAAACCGCCATTAACCGCCCTTTCGTTACCTCTCCAGCTACCTGGTGCTGTTGGATCAAAATCCACACCGCCATTGAGGAAATTATATGTCCACAGATCAATTCCAAACGCGGGTAAGAAACCCGCTGCAATTTCAGAATAGCGGAACAGGTTTTCCTGGGCTACAAATTTATCCCAGGCGTAGCGAACCCCAAAGGTTAACGTGAATTTCTCATTGATATCCCACACCCCCTGGGTATAAGCCGCAAAGGCTTCCCGCTCACTCTTGGTGTGATAAAGCAGATCACTGCCCTTGGTATTGATGCCGTGCTCAACATCCAGATCTGGGTTGGTACCATTGTCACCCCCCCAAACCCCGACGTGAAGATTGTTATTCTCAGCAGGCGCCGGGTTTTCAGTCGCATAATTCACAGCACATTGATCCAGCGCTGTGGCCGGGTCCATACACAGATCTCGCGCAGAATGCAGTGTTGGCATCTGACCATTTGATGTGGATGCCGGTACCCCCGCAGGGTTACCAGCGCTAATGATACCTGGCAACAAACTATTTACATAGTCGTTAAATGAGACTCCGGGAATACCAAGCATCCCAGTAGTCCTGTCATTGTATGGATTGATGAAGCGATCTTCACCCACTGTTGAATAGAAGTCACCTCGCTGGTCGATCACTGCATCGTAGAAAAACACCCCTGTGGTAAATGACAGGTTGTCACTTAAGGTGGTGAATGCCTGCAATTCATGGGAGGAGTAATCCGCTTCATGATTCACGTAGAACTGGCGGTCTATGACCATGCTGCCGGTGTTGTCATCGTCGGTGATTCTCTGGTACGCCAACGAATTATTACCAAATATATATTTGAGCTCTATGTCTTCATTGAGCTCCCAGGTGAGCGTGAACTGATGGCCTTCCTGGACAAACCTTTCCCAGTTTACACCATTGGTCGCGCCACAAATTTCGTCACCTGAGATGTCACCGGTAAATACACAGTTGTTATAGCGAGCAGCACTGTCAGCATTGGTTACGCCAAACCCATCCAACGATGAGGCAGCATTACGAAAGCCAGCAAACGCGGCAACATCGATTCCTAATCGATTATGCTGAGCATTAACAGCAACTCCTGTTTCCGGGTGGTTAAAAACCAGTATGGGTGAGGTAGTGTCATACCAGGTATTTTGGGCAAAGTTAGCCGGGTCTGTGTTGGTGGTATCAATGGCTCTATAGCCCGGCACGATATCTGTGGTATTTCTGTAGCCCTTACCTTCTTCGTTCAAAATGACCAGACCACCACCGTTAGCACCACCGAAAGGACGATCAATGGTCATTTCATTGTAACGCAGGTCAGCAGTGATAGAATCGCTCGGCGTCCACTGTAATTGCAGCGCCAGGTTTTCAGTGCCCAGTCCATCTAGATCCGGGCCGCGCCCAATTTCTTCTATGACACCATCTCGGTCGCGCAAACTGAAGTTGAAGCGAGCCGAAAGAAAGCCATCGATCACCGAGCCGTTGATCATGCCGTAGGCTTCCTTGGTACCGTAATCACCGACAATACCCATGAACGAATAGTCGTACTCATGAGAAGGCTGCTTATAGAGAATATTGATGGCACCGCCGACCGCATTTCGACCATACACAGTACCCTGGGGCCCACGCAGAATTTCAATACGTTCAACATCCCAGAAGGTAGCAGCCGTTGCTGTTAACAGATCTTCCGAGTAAACACCATTCATATAGGTGGCAACACCCGGGTCACCGCCCAGGGCACGGAAGTTCCTGCCTACGCCTCGAATGGTCGCATCATAGGGTTGGATGGTCGTTGCCGGAATAAAGTTCTGTAGATCTTCCTGGTTTCTAATGCCGAAATCATCAAGCATTTCGCCCGTGAAGGCTGTGATCGATATCGATGTATCCTGAATCGATGCCTCCTGGCGCTCTGCGGTAACGATGACCTCCTCAATACGACGGCCACTATCTTCTGCAAAAAGTGTCCCCGACCAGGTTATCAAAACCCCAGCGGAAATTTTCCACAATAGTTTCCCTAAATAATTATTCAGCATTAAATTCCCCTTTGTATGAACCGATTAGCACCGGAAAAACGAGTTTAACCCTTCTATTTTTTGATCTTACTCTTTTCGGTAGACGCGTTACAGGCTCTTTATATATCTGATTTCTCCCAAAGTAAACAAGGGAGCCTATTTTTCATTCCCTTTATCAAACCAAATCGTAGACTTCCTGCTCGCTTTAGACTCGCTCAATAATGATAGCGGGTGCCATACCGCCACCCGTGCACATGGTAACCAGCCCGGTATTAAGATCCCTTCTTTCCAGTTCATCGAGTACGGTACCAATCAGAATTGCGCCGGTAGCAGCGATAGGATGCCCCAGAGCCATGGCGCCCCCGTTGACATTCACCTTTTCAGGGTCCAGTTCCAGATCACGTATGAATTTGGCAGCAACCACAGAAAACGCTTCGTTAACTTCAAACAGGTCAATGTCATCCACCGTCATTCCTGCCCTATCCAGAACCTTGCGCGCAGCAGGCACGGGCTCATTTAACATCAGAGTCGGATCGCCACCCACTGTTGCCATCGCTTTTATGCGGGCACGAGGCTTCCAGCCCACCCTGCCCATATAGTCTTTACTCGATAAAATCAAGGCCGCTGCACCATCAACAACACCCGAGCTATTGCCTGCGTGGTGCACATGGTTGATTGTTAAATCCGGATAATTGCGCTTCACCAACTGATCAAAAGTTTCACCGCCGTTGTCAATAGGCGCCTCCATAAACAAATTAAAAACGGTTTTCAATTCTGCTAAAGATTCCATGGTCGTACCCGGCCTGGGGAATTCTTCTCGATCCAGGGCTAAAGAACCATCATCATTAAAAACAGGGATCAAGCTGTTAGCAAAATAACCTTGATCCATCGCATTTTTGGCTCGCTTCTGACTTTCCACTGCCAGCGCATCCAAATCCCGTCGACTAAACCCCTCCAGCGTTGCAATCATATCCGCACAAATGCCCTGATGGGGCTGGGGATGCAGATCCCGCAAATGCAGATTACCCCCATCAACCGTGCGATTATTAGTCGCGTTTCCCAGAGTAGCCGTATACGACATCATCTCGACACCACCGGCGACACATAGATCATCCATACCACTCATAATATTAGCCGCAGCCAGATTAACCGATGTTATGCCAGAGCCGCAGAATCGATCCAGGGTTACTGCGCTCGCCCGGGGGCTCCAGCCAGCATCCAGTGCTGCCATTCTTCCCACACAGGAACCCTGGTTGCCAACCTGGGAGCTGCAACCTACCACCACATCATCTATATCTGCTGTGTTTAACTGGTTGCGCTCACCGATCGCCTCAAAAACTTTTGCCAGCAACCGACCACTGTGAAACCCTGCTAGCGCGCCACGGCCGGCTTTACCTATCCCTCGTGGTGTTCTCGCTGCGTCAATGATGTATGCATCTGCCATAATTTTCTCTCCGAAGGATTGCCTGAATCAACCTAAGGATAATACCCGAAACCCTGCCCAGGTTAAAACCTAAGCCCCCCAGTACGAATTGCTGAGCTGACCACCCTGACATCAAGTGAATCTTGCCTGCAAAGTCTGATCTATGTAGACAACTATCTTTAGTTTTACAGGCCATACTTTAGAGCTCAGCCCTTGCCGGTCTGCCTGTTACGGTCCGATACCGCTTTCCAAGCATAGTCGAGTCAGTTCATCTACGCCTCAAGGATTGAATGTCAGGGTCCACTTACCAGCTTCATGGTAACGATTGCAACCCATTGCGCTTTCTACTTAGAATAGTCTTCTTAAATAGTTTCTGTGTAATCTCCCTTAAACAAACAGCATCATATGCCGCTGCTTTAGGATCGACACCATGGAAAGCCTGGTTTTCACAATCATCGGTGACGATCGTCCTGGTCTTATTGAAACTATAGCAACGATCGTCAATACTCACTCGGCAAACTGGTTGGGCAGCAGCATGGCACAGCTCGGCGGTAAGTTTGCCGGGATGATCGAGGTCGCCGGGCAACCAGAACAACTATCCCAGCTCAGCGCCAGCTTAAAGGAGCTTACCGACATCGGCTTGACCGTTGTTATCGAAAGGGCGGTTACATCAACAGCGCATCATCACCGGGATACTCAGACGATTTCGCTGTTTGGCCTGGACAGACCAGGCATCATCCAGGAAATCTCCAAAGCGCTGGCGGCAAAAGATTTCAACATCCTTGACCTGAAAACGGAAATAACCAGAGCCGCAATGACCGGTGACCCCATGTTTGATGGCCAGGTATTAATTGAAGGTTGTAACGATGTCCAGAGCGAAGGCCTGACCGAACTTGTTGACAAACTATCTATTCAACTGGGCATCGACATCGAATTGATCGACAAACCCCAGGCCCCTTCTGATTAATCGGTTTTAATCCAATTCACCTCCTGGCCCCTTTAGACTCACCTTTGGCCCAGATCTGCAGTATCACAATCAATGCTGACCTCCCAAAGAACACCGACCAATAAATGCCCAAGCCTACTCGGATTGTCCATCTGGTCATTCTCAAAATCCTGGCAACGGGCGTGACCTTACAACCGGAAACAGGTTTGCTAACTCATCTGAGTAAAATAGAGCAAAGTCTAAGGGCAACTCGATTCCCTTCATCGCTTCATCTATTATGAGAAGACCTATGCATAGAAGATTCCCGAGCTGTAAGAAGAAAACTACTTACCTAAAGAAGACCCTGCAGCTATAAGAAAAGATCCGGTGGCACGGGACCTCACATTCCCCATTTATTGGCCATTGCCAATACAGGCTCTTCTTTTGTTATAAATTCAAGTAACACCGGCCTGCCAGACAGGGTCTGATCAATACCTCGGCACAGTGCTGCACGGACTTCTGATGCCTTTTCTATGCGTTCAGCGTAACCACCCATAGCGATAGCCATTGCTGTATAATCGCCGCTAAGTGAACTCAACTGGAAGCGCTCAACAGCATCTGGCATGTAGGCTCCATAGCCGCCCATTACGCCATTATTAACCAGCACCGTCATTATGGGGAGTTCGGACCTCACAGCTGTTTCAAAATCATTAGCTGTCTGGCCAAAACCAGCATCGCCAATAAAGTTAACCGACAACCAATCTGGTCGGGCCAGCTTGCCGCCCAGGGCCATGCCCAATGAAGAGCCCAGGTGAGTTGATTTACCCCAACCCAGGTAGCCCCGTGGGGTAACAACCTCATAAAAAGGCACCATCTGATCCCGGGGATTGCCAGCATCATGGGTCACGACAGTTTTGCTTTTATCAAATAAGGTGTTCATCTCATGAATAACGCGATAAGGAGAAATTGGCCCCGCATCATCACACAACAGGCGGTCTGACCATTCGCTGAAGAATTCTGCTTTTAACTGCGCTATTTCAGCAATCACATCATCGGCCCTTGCTCGACCTGTTTCACCCAGCTTCCGTTTTACCAAATTAATGAGCTGATTCAGCACCAGTCTGGCATCCCCTATTGCTGCGCAGCTAACGGCGCGACATTTTGCGAGGTCACCTGGCGCATGAGTAATCTGGCCTAACACTGCATCCTTCGGCATCCGCGCCGTAAAATCGTTTATGGTAAAACTGGTGCCAATGCCAAGGATAAAATCCGACTCATTGGCAAAATGGGCTGCCGCTTTAGTAATCGTTCTACCCGCCGTTCCAAGTGCCAACTCATGCGTTTCCGGATAGGCACTTTTACCCAGCAATGTCGTTGTCACCGGAATCTGCAGAAGTTCAGCGAGTTCCTTGAGCTCATGCCAGGCCTCGGCATACAAAACACCCTGGCCGGCGATAATGACCGGGCGCTTTGCCTCTAAAAGCGCTTCAAATATTCGCTCGACATCACTCTCATCAGCCATGGAACTGTATCGTCCGGGCGATGTATATTCAGGTATTAATTCTGCTTCGGCCTGCCCCCAAAGCAGATTAGCCGCTGTTTCCAGCAGAACGGGCCCCGACTTCGGGTTTTTTAATGCCGAAAATGCCATTTCAAATTTACGCGGAATCGTGCGGCCATCATTAATCAAGCCGGCCATTTTTGTGATATCTCTGAACGACCTTGAAGCAATGAACTGAGGGTCATAATCCTGCATCAAGGGAGCGTGGGCACCAGGCAACATCAAAATAGGCGTATTGTCGCCATAAGCCTGCGCCACAGCGCCGAAACTGGCCTCGATTCCGGGCCCATCCTGCACGGCCACTACGCCAAATTTCCGGCCGTTATTCATGCGTGTATAGGCATCAGCCAT